>PLZQ01000072.1 GCA_003152225.1 Limisphaerales bacterium
CCCGGCAAAACCGCCCGAAGCCACACTTTGGCAAAAGCTGAAATGCTGAAACCTGAAAGCTGAAATCTGAAAGCCACCCAATGCGACATGAAAGTCACCCCAAAGCGTGAAAGGCCCTTAGATTGGAGTTCAAGCTGTCCATCGGCTTTGTTTGTGACAAGGTGACGCCATGAAACGCAGGCGACAGATCTGGTTGATGCTGCTCGGGTTTGGGGTGATTGGCGCGATCACGGCGTTCGGACAGGAACGCCCGGTCGGGCAGGCGACTTTGGTGAGGCCGCTCACTTCGCAGGAGGCCACAATTGTAGTGGGCACGAATGGGGCCATTCTCAAAGACGGCAAGGCGTGGCGCGGCTTCGGTATCAATTACTTCAGCGCGTTTAATCGGCTGATTGAGAATGGCGAGGACGCATCCTCCTTTGCCGGGCTTAAGGTGTTGGCGAAGCATAAGATTCCGTTCATACGCTTCGCCGGTTGCGGGTTCTGGCCCAACGAGTGGAGCCTCTATCGCACTAACAAGGTGGAGTATTTCCGGCGGATGGACCGCTTCGTCGCAGAAGCTCATAAGCGCAACATTGGCCTGATCCCGAGCCTGTTCTGGTATGACGGGTGCATCCCGGACGTGGTGGGTGAGTCGAGAAACCAGTGGGGGAATCCGCAGAGCAAGACGATTGCCTTCATGCGGCAGTATGTGAGTGAAGTTGTGGGCCGCTATCGGCATGAACGGGCGATCTGGGCCTGGGAATTGGGGAATGAATACAGTCTGGGGGCTGACTTGCCCAATGCCGCCGAGCACCGACCGCCCGTACAGCTCAATCTCGGAACGGCTGCGTCGCGCAGCGCGGAAGACGATCTGACACATGAGATGGTCGTGACGGCGTGCGCGGAATTCGCCAAAGCGGTGCGCGCGCTCGACTCCAAGCGTCCCATTACCACCGGCCATAGCCTGCCGCGCGCGGCAGCCGAGCACCTCCGGCGCGAGAAGAAGTGGACGCAGGATTCGACTGAAGAGTTCGAGCGCAACCTGCTGGAGGCGACGCCTTCGCCTTGTGACCTGATTTCCGTTCATCTCTACCCGTTCGATAAAGAGCGGTTCAATGCGAAGGATACGCCTTATGCGCAAACGATGCAGTTCTGCATGGCAGCAGCACGGCGCGGCGGCAAGGCTCTTTTTGTGGGCGAATTCGGGGCGCCGGATTCACCGCAGGATGGAGGCCCGGAAGCGGCCAGGAAGCAACTTATGGAGATGATTGGCGCAATCGAGACCTCCGGGGTACCCCTCGCAGCGCTGTGGAACTTTGACCTGTCGAGTCAGGAGAGCTCTCTCAACGTCACCGCCGACAACCCGCGAAGCTGGGTGCTGGATGAACTCCAGCGCGCGAATGAGAGACTCCAGCGGTAATACTGAATTCCGGAGTTAATCTTGCTTTTGGCAAGCGCAATTCTAGCCTCTTCTAATGTGCATTCCTGCGAACCCAACCGCCTCTGCAAGCGATGTGAACGCAGCGCTGACCCCGACGCTGCCGAGGCGGTTTGCGGCACTGGATTTTGAAACCGCCGATTACGGGCGTGACAGCGCATGCGCCTTGTCCATTGTCATTGTCGAAAATGACACGGTGCTCGACACTTGGACCAAGCTGATCCGCCCGCCCCGCCGCGAGTTTGTTTTTACATACCTGCATGGCATTGCCTGGTCCCAGGTGAAGGACCAACCCTCGTTTGGCGAATTATGGCAAGAAGCCGCCCAGAAGCTGGAAGGGGTGGATTTTGTCGCGGCGCACAACGCCGCGTTCGACCGCTCCGTGCTGCGGGCCTGCTGCGATGCGACCGGGGTCGAACCGCTCAAGAAGCCCTTCGTTTGCACCGTCAAGGTGGCCCGAGCCGTCTGGAATTTGCGTCCGGCCACGCTGGCCGATGTGTGCCGGCATCTGCGCATTCCTTTGAACCATCACAACGCCGAGTCCGACGCCCATGCCTGCGCCCGAATCCTCCTGGCGGCGCGCCAACAAGGCCACCCCTATGAGCATGTCCTGAAACGCCATGCTCTGCGCCCGGCCCGGTAGTAGTCTGCGGGAGGTTGCCAGTCCGAAGGCGCGAATACGCGGCGACGTTCATTCAGAAGCGTCGCGTCTGACACATTTACCCGCCTGTCTTTCGCGCGGCCAACAGTTTGCTGGGCGGTGAGAGGTGGTGGCCAGAGCGATTTGGGGATTGGTTTTGACGGGCCGAGCTGATAGGCATGCCACTGAGTATGGAATTGAAGCGATGCGAATTCCGCAAGACCAGTGCGGGGACGGTGGCTGCGTGGCTGGCACTGCCCGTATTATCCAGCGCGGCTCCGGCAAGCCCCAAAACACACGCCCGTGAGGGTGCTTACCGATACAGCTTCGCCCCTTCTTATGAGACTGCGCACTTCTTTCAATAGTTTAATCATAGCCAGTTTGCTTTGCGCCAGCGCGCAAGCCGATTGGGTTAATGCGCTCAAACCGCAAGGCAAGCCGGCGGGACAGGTGATGGTGGTTAACGCGGGCAAGTCTCAAGGCGACATCCAGCTCCCCGACCAGCCGACACCCCAGGAAACGAACGCTGCGGCCGAGTTGCAGCATTGGATCAAAGAACTGACCGCCGCGTCGCTGCCAATCAAGTCCTGTAAGGCGGGTGGCAGCCGAATTGCCATCCGCACCGACGGGTCACTGGGCGACGAAGGCTACGGCATCGCCGTCAGTCGTGGCCAAATCATCCTTTCGGGTGGCAAGACTCGCGGCGTCCTCAACGCGGTCTATGCGCTTCTTGAGGAGGATCTCGGCTGCCGCTTCTATGCCAACGATTCCATCCGCTTGCCCAGGACGAACACGCTGGTCATCGCCCCGGTCGATCGCCGCTACGTTCCCCAGCTAAGGATTCGCGACCCCTTCTACGCCTGTGCCTTTGACCCGGTCTGGTCGCTGCGCAACCGCGCCAATTCGCCCCACGCTGCTGTCCCCGAGGAGCAAGGCGGCCACATGGATTACGCAGGCATGTTTGTCCACACCGCCGCGCAAATTGTGCCGCCGAACAATTACTTCAAGGAACACCCGGACTACTTTGCGCAGGCGGCCGATGGCACGCGCACCACCGCCCAACTCTGCCCCACGCACCCCGAGGTGGTGAAGATCGCGATTGCTTACGTACGCCAGGTGCTCCGGGACAATCCGCATACCGAGATACTAAGCGTGTCAAAGAACGACTGCCAGATAAGCTGCCTCTGTCCGCGCTGCAAGAAGCTGCGCGAAGAAGAAGGCTCCGACATGGCCAACCAGCTTTTCCTCGTCAACCAGGTGGCACAAGCCATCGAGGCGGAATATCCCACTGTCATCATCGACACCCTGGCTTACCTGGAAACCATCCAAGTGCCCAAGACAGCGCGCCCGCGCAACAACGTGGCGATCCGGCTATGCAACGACGCGGTGGGGGCGTGGTCGCATCCGTTCACGCCGGCCGAACAATGCGACACGGCCAAGCTGGTCAGCGCCTGGGGCGCCATCCACAATCGGCTCTACATCTGGGATTACAACGTCAATTTCAGCCATTACCTGGCCCCAATGCCGAACCTGGATGTTATGGCGGCCAATATCCGCTTCTGGATTAAGAATCACGCGGAGGGCGTCATGCTTCAAGGGGGCTATCAGGGGCCCGCCGAGCGCGACCAACTCAAATCGTGGGTGGCTGCCAAGCTCCTCTGGAACCCCGCCTGGGACGAGAAAGCGCTCACCCGCGATTTCATTCAAGGCCACTATGGCAAGGCGGCCCCGGCACTCGAAGAATATGAGACGTTGCTGAAGCGGATGAGGGCCGACCATGCGTCCGAGATGGCCTCTCCGCCCGGCGGCATCCGTTATCCGATGGACGCGCCGTTCTTAACCAAGGAGTTCGTGACGCGGGCGACCGACATCTTCGCACGGGCCAGGCAGTTGGCCCGGGACGACGATGACCTCACGCGGCGCGTCGAGCACGCAGAGCTGCCCATTCTTTCCGTCAAATGCGTGCGTGGTCCAGAGTTTGCCGGGGACAGTTACGCGCGGGTGGTGGGCGAGTTTGAACGCATTGCACGGCGAGAGAAGATCAAGTTCCTGCAGGAAGGCGAACCCGATTTCGAAACCAAGCTCGCTGGATATAAGAACCGCATCCCCAAGCCGGCCGCTACCCGGTAAGCCATACCTTTTGCGAAGCAATTACTCCCATGAAACCTGGCGCTATTCTCGTTCTGGCGGCGGCATTCTTGCCGCTGCTGGCAGTCGTCGCGGAGAAGCCTCTTGCCCCGGATTCCGGTCTCCGTCAGGGCTTGACGCTCTATGTCTCGAAGCTCGGAGACGACTCGGACGGCCGGAGTTGGCGGACCGCTTTACGGACTATTCAAGCCGCTCTGAATGCGGTCCCCAACGACCTGGGCGGGCACCGTATTATCATCCGGCCTGACACCTACGCAGAGGCCAACCTCGACTCGAAACATAAAGGCGCAGCCGGCGCCTACAATACGATCGAGGGCGACTGGGACGGCAGCCTTGGCTCAGGCGCTCGCGGATGGGTGGTGATCGACTCAGGCGCGCCGCGCGTGGTAGTGCGCACCAATCCCAAGGCGCCCACGGGCAACCCCACATTCATGGTGTTGCCCGATGGCGACCCGGACAAGGAGACCGGCCTCAAGAGTGTTGATTGGTGGGGGCCATGGCGGTGCGACCCGTCGTACTCCGCAGCCGGCTGGGACCGCTGGATTTTTCGCCGCCTCTATTGCACCGGGTCGGAGGCTGGCGTGGGCTGGGACATGACCTGCCAGGCAGGCGTCGAGTTTTCGGCCGTAGTTGAGGATTGTGTCGGCCTCGGACGCTTCGCCGGCGCCTGCGTGATGGGACACGTTGGCCGCCCCGGCGAGCCGGTCCTGTTCCGGCGCTCATATTTCATGTGCCTGGATGTCTGGGGCGACGCCGGGACGGTTTATGTCCGGGCGCACAACAAGTCCATGCCGGCCACACCGGACGCGGTGTTTGAAGACTGCACGATTGTCGGGCCGGACAACGCGTTGCAGGTCGGTTATCCCGGGTTTGAGGGCTACACGCGCATCCTGTTCAAGAACAGCCGTCTCGTGGTGCTGAACTTCTCGCAGCCCCAAGGCACTCCCTCCACCGGCGCGGTCTATAGCGATCTGGCCGGCAAGTTCCTGCATGTGGATTTCGAGGATTGCACGGTGATGGGTTACCGGGTCCTCGGGGCGCGCAAAGACGACATGTTCTCTTACACCACCAAGGGCACAAACCGCGCCTATGTTCAGTATCGCCAGCCGGTGCCCGCGGGTTTCGAGCGCCTCCGCTTCTGGCCGGTCGAGGTGTTTAACGAACTGCTGCCGCCACGGTTTCAAGCGCCGGGGAATTCAGCGTCCACGGCCTCCAGGCCCCGCCTGATCAAGATCCCCATAACCCTCGGACCGCAGGCCATGGAGAACACGCCGGTTGTCTTCAACTCCCGCCCCCTGCTGGTGCTCAACTACCGGGATGACACCAAGAACAAGACGGACGCTTACAAGCGGAGCATGTACCTCTACATCACGGACCTGACAACCGGGCGCGAGGTGGCACGCTTTGGCGAGGGCCATTCGTTCGCCAACGCGTTTGTCAACGGCCCGGAGTTGAACGTGTTTGCCAGCGAAGGCACCGACCGCGACTGGTTCCAAAGCCTCTACCGCTTTTCGACGACGGACCTGAAGACCTGGAAGCGGCAGTTGGCGATACCCCAGGCTCCAAGCGAGCACCTCTTCAACGCGTCGGTTTGCCGGGATGACCAGGGCTACCTCATGGCGTATGAGTCGGACAAGCCGGTGTCGTTCTGCTTCAAGTTCGCCCGGTCCGCGGACCTCGCGGCCTGGAAGAAGCTCGAGGGCCTGGTGTTTACCGGGCTGGGCGGTGAATACAGCGCCTGCCCGGTGATCCGCTATGCCGCACCGTATTACTATGTGATCTACCTGCACGTGGCAGTGGCGGGACACAAGGGCTGGGTTTCCTTCCTGGCCCGATCCAAAGACCTGGCGGCCTGGGAGTTAAGCCCCTTCAACCCGATCCTGGAGGCCAGCCCGGGAGAAGGGGTCAATAACTCGGACGTGGACCTGTTCGAATACGAAGGCAACACCTATCTGTTTTACGCGACGGGCGATCAGGCGACCTGGGGCACGGTCCGCATGGCAATGTTTGCCGGCTCCATGAAGGAGTTCTTTACCAGCTATTTCCCGGACGGCGCCCCCACCGTAAGAGTCAGCGCACGATAAGGTTTTGATTCACCCCGCCCGCTCTTGTTTCTCACCAGCGGAGTTGGCCGCCGCCGCGAATTCGGGCCTTTCGGTCGCCTATTCAGGCCCACTTTTCTCTGACGCCGGCAATCTCTTTACCGTTCAGCCGGCGACCGTGCCGGAGCCGACCGCGCTGACGCTGCTGGTTTGCGGCGCGACCGGGTTGTATTTGATTGTCCGCCGTCGGCTTCCGGTTGGCTGCCGAAAAGCTTAGAGCTGGTTTCGGATGCCCCGAATAACCGTCTCGGCTTCCAGCCAGCTCACATTCCGAACCACCACTGGACCAGGCGCTGGCCACCAAATACCCAGATCGCGGCGGCCAGGGCGATGTAAGGCCCGTAGGGCAGGCGGGAGGACCACTCGCGTTTGCGCAGGACGATCAAGGTGACGCCGACCACGGAGCCGATCATCGAACTGAGCATCAGCGAGAACACTACCCCTTTCCACCCGAGGAATGCGCCGATGGCGGCCATGAATTTCACGTCCCCCAGACCCATCACTTCCCGCGGAAGCGCGATCTCCGCACTCACCACCTCCATGTGGGGCTGTTCCTCCGGGATCAATTGCTCGTCGCCAATCCGCAGGCTGGCGGGAGTGAGCCGCACTTGGACGTCCTGGTAGCACCGGTCCACCAATTCCACCGTCCGGGCGTGGAAGGTGATGGCGTCCGACTGGCGATAGAAGAGGTCTTCATAAGGGATTTCTTCCTGCGGCAAATGCACCGCGTGCTCGGTGAAGATGATCGTGGTGTCGGCAGGCAGCGTCACTTTCTGGCGGCCAAACAACAGTTTGCCCAGGCGGAGGATGCAGTAGATGATGCCGGCGCCGGCCACGATGCCCAACACGCTTTCCCGCAACGAGCCGGACAGCAAGGTCTCCGAGTGGAGGCTGGGCAGGAGAAAGGAGCAGACGAAGCCAACCACGGTCCCGCCCACGGTGATTTCATCGGGGATAATGAAGTGCTCGAAGTCGATAAACGTCGCGGTGATCAGGCCGGCGAGGAAGACGGCATAAACGAGCGCAAGCCAGGCAGACTCGCGCCCGAACGTCAGCCAGCAGCCTAGAAAGGTTATGGCCGTCAGCAACTCGACCAGGAAATAGCGGATGGAAATGGGCGCGCCGCAGTTCCGGCATTTCCCGCCGAGATACACCCAGGTGACCAGCGGGAGGTTCAGATACCATGGGATTGAATAATTGCAGTGCGGACAGTGGGAGGGCGGGGAAACGATGCTTTGCCCTAGCGGCAGCCGGTAGATGCAGACGTTGAGGAAGCTCCCGACGATGGCGCCAAACAGAAAAAACACCACGGACCAGAAGTGGAATGGGACGGCCGCCCAGTTGTGCAGGTCGAATGTAGCGTTGAGCATGCGGGGTTAAGATCCGAAAGCCGAAGGCCGAAACCCGAAGGAATACCGAAGGCCGAAATCCGAAGGGCGGTTGTCAGTCATAGAGGTTCTTTTCCAGCGCCTGGCGCATGGTTTCCAGAGGGGCGGATTGCCCGGTCCACAATTCCAAAGCCTTGGCGCCTTGATACAGCAACATGCCGAGGCCGTTGGCGGTGCGGCAGCCGGCGGCTTTGGCGTCCCGGAGCAGCGCGGTTTCCGCCGGGCGGTAAATCATGTCATACACCGCGCCAGCCTGCCGGAGCGCGAACTGCCTGCCGTCCAGCGGGGACGGATCGTCCGGCTTCAGGCCGAGCGAGGTGGCATTCAACACCAGGTCCACGGGTCCGGACGGGTAGCCAGTCTTCACTTTCACGCCCGGATGGCGCTCGCGGATTTCCTTTGCGACGGCGTCCGCCTTGCTCAGGGTGCGGTTGACCAGCCACAGCTCTGAGACGTGTTCCGAGGCGAGCTTCAACGCGGCGGTCCGCCCTGCCCCGCCGGCCCCGAGCAATAGGATCTTCGCACTGCTCAACTCCAGTGCCAAATCTTCGTGCAGGGAGCGTGTGATCGCGTCCGCGTCAGTGTTGAACCCGTGCGCGCGGGTTTCCCGCGGCGCTTCCACAAACTCGCGCAGCGGCTGCCACGCGCCGTGCTCGTCCCGGCCCTCGAAGCGGATGGTGTTCACCGCGCCCCAGCCTCTGGCGGATTCGTCGAGCACATCAACCATATCCACCGCCAGCAACTTGTGCGGCACCGTTAGGTTGAGCCCGACGAAGTTCATCGCCTTGGCGCCCTGGATGGCCGCGCGGAGGTTATCGGGGTCCACGTCGAACGCCAGATAGCGCCAGTCCAAGCCGAGCGTGGCCAGCCCCGCATTCTGCATCGCGGGCGACGCCGAGTGCTTGACGGGATGCCCGTACACGGCGCAAATGCGCGTGCTGGCACCAATCGGTTGTAAGAACGGCCCGGACACGCGCTGGTTATAGGCAAGCGGGGGCGAAGTTCAAAGAGCAAAATCACAGATATGAGAGGCGATTAAAGCCGGTGCTTGCCCATATTCTGGAATCCACTTACCTTTGGACCCAGGACCTAAACTATGTCGAGCAACCTCCAAGCGGTGGCGAAATCTCTGGGTTTGGAACAATACCGGCGGCACATCTTCCTGTGCGCCGACCAGACCGAACCAAAGTGCGCGTCGAAGCAGAGCGGCCTGGAGTCATGGGAGTTCCTGAAACGGCGGCTAAAGGAGCTGAGCCTGGTGGGACCGGAGCCGCTGGTCTATCGGAGCAAGGCCAATTGCCTGCGCGTCTGCACGCAAGGGCCAATCGCGGTGGTGTATCCCGAGGCCGTCTGGTATCACTCCTGCACTCCGGAAGTCCTGGAGCGGATCATCCAGGAGCACCTAATCAACGGGAAGGTTGTCGAGGAATTCGCCTTCGCAAGGAACCCCCGGTTCGGAAACGTCTGATTGCGTTATTGCGTCAATAGCTTGTCCGCCTTGGCGGCCAACACGAAGTCGCTTTCGGTCAGCCCGTTGATCTTGTGGGTCCAAACCGTGAGCTTGACCTTGCACATGCGGTGCCTTCCGGCTCTGGCAAATAGCGCCGGGAGCGGCAGCCCCCGGCGTTAAGTCTTCATACCGCACATTATTATGGACATTCCACACGGGGGGCCGTATTTATCCGGCGACTGGAGTAAGCGGAGATGGCCAGGCTAGTCATTAAATCCAACGAGTTTGGCGACCGGGTGATTGAACTCAATCTCGGGGTTAACCGCTTTGGGCGGAGCCCGAAGAATGAGGTTCAGATTGAGCATCCCACGGTGTCGGCCAAGCATTGCGAACTCGTGCTCGCCGACGACGGCGTTGTGGTGCGTGACTGCGATTCCGCCAACGGCACGTACGTTGACGCCCAACGAATCAAAGAAGCCAAACTATCCGCCGGCCAGATCCTGCAACTGGGGCAGGTCGAGTTGCTGGTCGAGACTACGGATGCGATCGTCGCTATTCCCAAGTTCGATATGCCTCGCCCGGCGCCACCGGTGGTCCTGTCGGATGGCTCCCTGATTTGTCCCCGCCATCCTAAAGCGCGGGCGACTCATCAGTGCACCCATTGCCGGGAAATCCTGTGCGACGAGTGCGTGCACCTCCTCCGGCGGCGGGGCGGCAAGCTCATGCGGCTCTGCCCGCTTTGCAGCCACGAGTGTGTGTTGATCGGCGGCGAGAAGCGGAAGAAGCAGTCCTTCTTCGACCGGTGGCGTCGGACCGTCAGGCTGCCCTTCTTCCACGGCTCCAAGCAGCTTTAACTCGACACCTTCCGTCTGATCGAGGACTTTCGTCTGCGCCATGCGCCTGCTCAAATGAGAGTGCGACTATTCTCGTTGATTCTGCTGTGGGCTTGCTTTGCCGGCCTGGCGCAGGAGGTTCTGCCTCACACGCAACCCCTGACTCTCCAGGGCGACCTCTCCGCGCAAATGGTCGCCGGCATCGACCGGTTCCTCACGCGGCTGACCGCGCAATCAATCGGCGAACGGCAACAATACTGGCAACGCGACTTCTCTTCTGCGGAAGCCTACGACCGCTCGGTCCAGCCAAATCGCGAGCGGCTGCGCTCGATCTTTGGCGCAGTGGATGCGCGCCTTCCAGTCACAGCGCTGGAGTTTATGAGCAGCACCAGCAGCCCGGCGAAGGTTGGCGAGACGGAGTCCTTCACCGTGCACGCGGTGCGCTGGCCGGTGTTTGAAGGCGTGTATGCCGAGGGCTTGTGGCTTCAGCCCAAAGGCGAGTGCGTCGCCAGCATCGTGGCGATTCCCGACGCCGACCAGACGCCGGAGATGCTGGTTGGCCTCGCGCCGGGATTGGCGCCCGAACGCCAGTTCGCGCGCCGGCTGGTCGAGAACGGCTGCGAGGTCCTCGTGCCGGCATTGATTGATCGGCAGGACACGTGGTCGGGAAACACCCGACTCAAGCGCTTCACCAATCTGCCGCATCGCGAATGGATCTACCGCCAGGCCTACGAGCTGGGCCGGCATATCATCGGCTATGAAGCGCAGAAGGTGTCGGCGGCAGTGGACTTCTTGGAAAGCAGAAAGCAGTCCACCCTCCGCAGTAGTGCTACGGAGGACGGGAAAACAGAAAGCAGAAAACCAAGGATCGGGGTAGCCGGGTATGCGGAGGGGGGATTGATAGCGTTCTATGCCGCGGCGCTGGATCGGCGGATCGAGGCGACGCTCGTGAGTGGCTACTTCGACTCACGGCAAGGGCTCTGGGAGGAGCCGATCTACCGGAATGTGTTCGGGCTCCTGCGGGAATTCGGCGATGCGGAAATCGCCAGCCTCATTGCGCCACGGGCCTTGATTGTCGAATACAGCCCCGTGCCGAAGGTCGATGGCCCGCCACCGCCCCGCGAGGGACGGACAGGAGCTGCCCCCGGGAAGTTGCGGACGCCCGACTACACGTCCGTGGAAGCCGAGTTCGAACGGGCGCGGACGCTCCTCAGAGCAGCCGATCATAAAGACCTGGACCGGTTCAAACTCATCACCGGCATTGAGGGCGTGGCCACCGGGCCGGGCTCAGACCGGGCGCTCGCGGCCCTCCTTAACGCCCTTGGTGTGTCTGACCGGGAACTCAAACGGCCCGCCGAGGCTCCGGCCGATCTGCGCGTGGCCTTCGATCCCGCTGCACGCCAGCAGCGGCAAGTCAAAGAGCTGGAAGACTACACGCAGAGACTGCTTCGCGAGTCAGAGAGCGCGCGCGCCGACTTCTTTTGGAAGAAGGTCAACACCACCTCGGCGCACAACTGGGAGACCTCGTGCGTTCCCTTCAGGCAAATCCTCTGGGACGAGGTCATCGGTAATCTGCCGCCCCCTGCCCTGCCAATTAACGCCCGCTCACGCCGCCTGAGTTTGCCGTCGGCTGGCCAGCCCTCCGAGCGCCCCGCCTCCGCGTCGGGTGGCGAGACCGCCGGCGCAAAGGGCTGGACGGGCTACGAGGTGGTGCTCGACGTCTATCCGGACGTGTTTGCGTGGGGCATTTTGCTCGTGCCCAAAGACCTCAAGCCAGGCGAACGCCGCCCCGTGGTGGTCTGCCAACACGGCCTGGAGGGACTACCCACGGATGTTATGGAACAGGACCCGAAGAGCGATGCGTACCACTACTACAGCGGGTTCGCGGCGCGGCTGGCCGAGAAAGGCTTTGTTGTGTTTGCGCCGCAAAACCCCTACCGCGGCAACACCGCCCTCCGCCAACTGCAGCGCAAGGCGAATCCATTGAAGGAATCCCTCTTCTCCGTCATCATTGCCCAGCAAAGCCGGATGCTTGACTGGCTCGACGAGCTGCCCTTCGTCGATGCCAAACGCATTGGGTTCTATGGGTTGTCGTATGGCGACAAGACCGCAATGCGGGTGCCTGCGGTGTTGCCAGGCTATGCCCTTTCCATTTGCTCGGGAGATTTTAACGATTGGATTCGCAAGGACGTGTCTGTGGATTCTCCCGTAAGCTACTTGTTTACCGGCGAGTATGAAATGCCGGAGTGGAACCTGGGACCAATGTTCAGCTATGCCGAGCTGGCGGCCCTGATAGCGCCCCGCCCCTTCATGGTCGAGTGCGGCCACAGCGACTCAGTGGGGCCGGATGAATGGGTCGCCGCCGAGTATGCCAAAGTGCGGCGGCTCTATGACCAACTGGGCATAGCCGACCAGACCGCCATCGAGTTCTTCAACGGCGGCCATACGATCAACGGCATGGGCTCCTTCGAGTTCCTCCACAAGCATCTGAACTGGCCTCCCTAACCGGGTTGACAGCCTTTGCTTCAGATGATACTGTTTTGATACTGCAATGCCGCGTAAAGTGCGCCAACTGATTGCCGATCTGACACGAGCCGGTTTTACTAATCGGGGTGGCAAAGGCAGCCACCGGAACTTCACGCATCCAAAAGGGGTGCGGGTGACTTTGAGTGGCGGCTCGGGCGATGACGCCAGGCACTACCAGGAACGAGATGTGCGGCGGGCATTGGACGCGGTGAAAGAGTGAAGTTTATGACACGCAAGCAAATCAAAGAGCAGGCGGCGCGCTATGCGAAGTTTGTGGAGTGGAGCGATGAAGACCAGTGCTTCATTGGCCGTTGCCCCGAACTGATGCTGGGCGGCGTTCACGGGAACGACGAGGCGAAGGTTTATGCCGAACTTTGCACTGCAGTGGAAGAAACGATTGAATTGATTCACGCGGACGGCCAGGAGATGCCGCACCCGATGGGCAAGAAGGCTTTCAGCGGCAAGTTTGTCCTACGCGTTGAACCGGCCATCCACCGCCGCCTCGCGGCCAAAGCTTTGGCTGCGGGTGAAAGCCTTAACAGCTATTGCGTAAAGACGCTGGTGAAAGCTTGACGACGAACGGGCGCCGTAGCCTGGCCTGGGCGCGGCGGTCCAGCGCAATCACTTCGGGCGGCCTTTTAAGTCTGACATCCCTCTCGTTGGACATGGTTTTGGGTTGCCCAAATCGAGCGTGACTATTCAGGCCGCACTTCTCACAATTTGCTCCATGCAGTACTGGCTGGTAAAGCAGGAACCGGAAGCCTACTCGTGGGCGACATTTGTGAAAGAAGGCCGGACCGCGTGGACGGGAGTCCGCAACTTTCAGGCGCGCAACAATCTGAGGGCAATGAAGAAAGTGGACCTAGTTTTCTACTATCACAGCGTGACCGACAAACAGGTGGTCGGCTATGCCCGGGTGGAGCGCGAAGCTTACGCCGACCCAACGGCGTCCGAAGGGGATTGGTGCTGCGTCGATTTGGTGCCCGTGAGGGCGCTGAAGAAACCGGTGAGCCTCGAGACAATCAAGGCTGACGCAGTTCTGAAGGCGATGCCGCTGTTGAAGAACTCCCGCCTCTCGGTGATGCCGCTGACATGGGAGCAGTTCGATCAGGTCCTGCGACTCGGTGGTGAGGCGGTCAAACGAAGGAGTGAGCAGCCACTACCTTGAGCTGCACAGCAGCTTGCACGCACCTGTTCGCACCGGCCTATTGCTTCAGCCGGAAGAATGGCTTTCCCGATAGCGCCAGGCGCACAGCCCCTGTGTCGGTTGCACAGCTTGAGCCCGGAGGCTTGGGCCAACCCGCCCTACCAGCGGACCGTTTGGGCACAACGCCCGCGCTGCGATTCTGACGCGGGCCACGGCTCCGAGTCGAGCCACCCCCAAGCCCTCTGCAAGCCACCGCGAGGCCATGTACACCGGCTCTACACCGGCTCTACCCTGGCGACAGTCTCGATTGTTCCTCGATTGTTCCTCGATTNNCTCGATTGGTGCTCGATTGTTCCTCGATTTCTCGCTTTGTTCTGGGACGCAAGCCCCGCATGGCCTGATTTGGACTTTGCATCCGGGCGGCCATAGCGTAGATATTCCCTCCCGCTTTGGCGGAGATATTTATGAAACCCGAAGTCGAAATATACGATACGACCCTGCGCGACGGCAGCCAGGGCGAAGGCATCAACTTTTCGGTGATGGACAAGCTGCGCATCGCCGAGAAGCTCGACGCTTTCGGGATTCATTACATCGAGGGCGGCTGGCCGGGGTCCAATCCCAAGGACATCGAGTTCTTTGCCGAGGCCAAGCGGAAGAAATTCAAGCACGCGCGCCTGGCGGCGTTCGGTTCGACGCGGCGCAAGGGTGTCGCGGTCGAGAGCGACGACCAGGTCCGGCTGCTGCTGGAGGCGCACACGCCCGTGGTCACGATCTTTGGCAAGACCTGGTTGCTGCATGTGACGGAAGTCCTGCGGACAACCCCGCAGGAGAATCTGGGGATGATCGGCGACACAGTGCGTTTCCTGAAGGACAACGGGAAGTTCGTCATCTACGACGCCGAACATGCCTTTGACGGATACAAGGACGACCCCGAGTATGCCCTGGCAACCTGGCAGGCAGCGGAGAAAGCGGGGGTGGATTTCGTGGTCCTGTGCGACACCAACGGCGGTTGCCTGCCGCGCGAGGTGGCGGCCATCACTGCCGCGGCCCGCGGGAAGCTGACGGCGCGGCTCGGCATCCACACTCACGACGACATCGGCCTGGGAGTGGCGAATGCGCTGGCAGCTCTCGAAGCCGGCGCGACCCATGTCCAGGGCACGATCAACGGCTACGGCGAACGCACCGGGAATTGCAACCTCACCAGCGTGATTCCCAACGTGGCGTTGAAAATGAAGAAGCGGTGCCTCCCGGAGAAGTCGCTGGCGCAGTTGCGGGAGCTTTCGCAGTTCGTGGATGACATCGCGAACTTCCGGCACAACCCGCGGCAGCCGTGGGTGGGCCAGACGGCGTTCGCCCACAAGGGCGGGATGCACGTTAACGCGGTGCAGAAGGTGGCGCGGAGCTTCGAGCACATTGACCCGGCGCTGGTGGGTAACCGGCGGCGCGTGCTGGTCAGCGACCTGGCTGGCCGGAGCAACATCGTCATGAAGGCGCAGGAACTCGGCTTTCGGGTCACGAACGACACACCGGAACTAAAGACCATCCTCACGCGCATCAAGGCATTGGAGCACGACGGCTGCGAGTTCGAGGCGGCGGAAGCCTCGCTGGCGCTGCTGATCAGCCGCGAGCTGCAGCACAAGACACGGCCCTTCTCGGTGGATAGCTATCATGTCTCGATGCGCCGCGATGGGCCAACCTCGATCTGCGAGGCGACCGTCAAGGTGCGCGTCGGCGCGGAAGCTGGGCATACAGTGGCCGAGGGCGACGGCCCGGTAAACGCCCTCGACAAGGCACTGCGCGGGGCGTTGGTTAAGTTCTATCCGCAACTGAAGAAGGTGGCACTGACCGACTACAAGGTGCGCATCCTGGAATCCTCCTCCGGCACCGGCGCGCGAACGCGGGTGCTCATCCAGTCCACCGACGGCAAGGAGGAATGGGGCACGGTGGGCGTGAACGACAACATTATCGAAGCCAGCCTCCAAGCCCTGGTGGACAGCCTGGAATACGCGCTAATGCACCGGTGAGACACGGATTGCACGGATTGACACGAATATGTCCGAAATACCTAAAGCTTACGAACCACAGGCGGTGGAAGAGAAGTGGTATGACTTCTGGCTGAAGCAGAATTGCTTCGTGGCCAATCCCGCGTCTCCGAAGCCGGCCTACTCGATCGTCATCCCGCCCCCGAACGTCACGGGCATGCTGCACATGGGGCATGTGTTGAACAATACCATCCAGGACATCCTTGCGCGCAAGGCCCGCATGGACGGCAAGGAAGTGCTCTGGCTGCCCGGCACGGACCACGCCGGCATCGCCACGCAGGCCGTGGTGGAAAAGACGCTCCGGAAGCAGGGCGTGATGAAGCACCGTGACGACCTGGGCCGGGAGAAGTTCCTCGAACATGTCTGGGCCTGGAAGGAGAAGCACGGCGGCATCATCATTCAGCAGCTTAAGAAGCTGGGCTGCTCGTGTGACTGGACGCGCGAGCGGTTCACCATGGACCCGGCTTACTCGCGTTGCGTGCAGAAGGTCTTCGTCGAGCTGTATAAGAAGGGCCTTATCTACCGCGGCAAGCGCATGGTGAACTGGGACCCCGTGGCCCGCACCGCCCTCTCCGATGAGGAGGTCGAGATGACCGAGGAGAAGGGGCACTTGTGGCATCTCAAGTATCCGCTGCTCGATGACGTGGGCCAGCCCAAGGCGGACGAATTCCTCGTGGTCGCCACCACCCGCCCGGAAAC
>PLZQ01000052.1:0-2005 GCA_003152225.1 Limisphaerales bacterium
TCAGACTTGGTGGAACGTCGTGCCAGCGGCGGCGGAGCCCGATGCACCGAACGCCATTGGACGTCGGATAACGCTGCTCCGCGGTCGATGGCGTTGCCGAACACGTCGAACATGCGCGAGAGAACCCCTTTGCCCACCGGCGCCTGTAATGGCCCGCCCGTATCCTCCACCGCCATGCCGCGAGCGAGACCTTGCGTGGGCGTCAACGCAATCCCCCGCACATGATGCTCATCACGCTGCGCCTGCACCTCGATGACCATCCGCCGTTCCGCTCCAGCGTGCAGCACCGAGTAGATCGGCGGCAAATGGCCATCGAACCGAATGTCCACGACGCTGCCGCGGACGGAAACCACGGTGCCTTGGTTTGCTTCACTCATTGCGCTTCACATTCTTCACAAGCTTTCCCGCCACCAGACAGCACACCTGGAGACTAGTCGACGGTGAAGCCGACTTTGATGGTTGCCTGCCAGCTTTTAACCTGGTTCTTCTCAATGCTCCCGCGAGTTTCGACAATCTGGAACCAGCCAAGGTTCTGAATTGTCCTGCCGGCACGTTTGAGCGCGGTGTTGACGGCGTCCTCGATGCTCTTGGTCGAGGTGCCGGTGAGTTCGATGAGTTTATACACTTTGTCTTTCATAAATGTTGGTGTCTGGTTTTGCCGTCAGCGGCTGGCCTGCGCCTTGGTGCTCCATCGCTGCATTTACCATGATTATCTCGCTGATGTGTTCGAGCGTCAGCAGACCGACGACGCGGCCGCCGGCCACGACCGGCACCGTGGCGCATTGCCGCTCGCGCATGGATTCGACGGCGCTTTTCAACGAAGTCGCTTCGTCCACCGTTTCGCAATCGTGGGACATGCTCTCAGTCACGGCGGCATCACGGCGCCCCTCCGCAAGCGCCTTGACGAGATCGTTGCGGCGGAGGATGCCGATCGGTTGAGCGTTTTCGAGCACCGGGAAATCCTGCTGGGAACCGGCGAGCAACTCCTCGACAGCCTTGGCCAGAGTGTCCTGCGCCGCGAGGGTGCGAAACCGCGTCATCATGGCATCGCGCACCCGCAATCCTGCCAGCGCTGACTGCATCTCGACCATGCTGGCTTCAGCCTGCGCGCCCAGATACACGAAGATGCCGATGAAAATAAGGAACGGGTTGTAGAAGAACCCGACGATGCCGAACAGGATGGCCATGCCCTGGCCAACATTGGCGGCGATGGCCGTGGCTCGACGCCGGCCCAGACGCATGGCCAACAGAGCGCGCAAGACGCGACCGCCATCCATCGGGAAGGCCGGCAGGAGGTTGAAGGCGACCAGGACCAGGTTCAGCACCATCAGCCGCTGCCAGAAGGAGCCGCCGGTCACGCTGATTTCCTTTACGGGAGTGAAGCCGTCGGCGGCCGCCAACCCGACCAGCAGGACGGCCACAATGATCACGTTCACCGCCGGCCCGGCCAGCGCGACCCAGAATTCCTGCATCGGTTTCTCCGGCATCCTCTCCAGGCGCGCAATGCCGCCGATGGGCAGCAGCGTAATGTCGCGTGTCCTGATACCGTAACGGCGTGCCATCAAGGCGTGCCCCAATTCATGCAGGACCACACAGCCAAACAAGGCGACGATGAAGGCGACGCCCCGTAGCGCGGCCTCAACGTTCTGAGTGGAGCGCCAGTAAACGAACCCCAAAAAAACGAGCAGCAGCAAAAACGTGAAGTGAAGATAAACGTCAATACCGAGCAGTTTGCCGAGCTTGAGAGACCATTTCATAGAGGAACAATTTGCTTAGGGAACCATTGGAGGTTAAGGGGCACTCAAGTTTGGCTTCGCACTCCCTTGATTTGATTCAGGTTGAGGCCATCCCGGCCCATCGGCGGGTGCCCCTGGGGGCAAGTGTTTCGGCACGTCGAGGCGAGCCACGCCGATGCGGTTGTCAGCCATCCCGTAATAAACGTCGCAGCGATCCGGTGAGCCGAGATCGTCGTGCCGGTCAATGCCGGTGGGGAACACGACGTTGG
>PLZQ01000052.1:2049-2566 GCA_003152225.1 Limisphaerales bacterium
GGCGGAGTGCCGCCGCCGATTTTGAGCCACTCCCAGGGCGATACTGGAGTCGCCAGCCGGTGATGCGAGTTAAACAGGCCGGGACGATGAGGCACCAAGCCCTTGGGCGGCATCGGGCAATAGGAAATCCAGATGCTTTCATGTTCGCGATCCACAATCCGGGACTCGGCCTCGCAGGCGGTTTCCTCGGGGCGGGTGCCGGGAAAAAGCGGACGGTGAAGGAGGGCCAACTGCATTTTTCCGGCGTGATTGGGAATGGCAACTGGGAAGATGCTGGCGTTCTTGTTGTCCACATGGACGAAATCAATGCCTTGAAACGGTTCAAAAGTCGCCAACCCGATCCGCTCCCAGTGGAACAAATCCTCCGACATCGCCAGGGCAATTCGGGGTCCGCTCGGCGAAAGCGCCGTGTAAGTCATGACGTAATGCTGGAGCGGTTCGACAAAGGTGACGCGGGCATCCTCGCAGCCGCCGCTGCCGTCGGGCAGCCGCTCGTAATCAGCCTCGGGCTCAAGCG
>PLZQ01000215.1 GCA_003152225.1 Limisphaerales bacterium
GCTAACTCGTAAACTGGGGCTAGCCAAAAGTCAGGGGGTGAGAGTGAAGTGGCTAATTGGGCGAATGGTCGTGAGGGCTTGTTATCCCAGTAACACGTTTTGTGGACCTATACAGGGTGTAATGAAAACGAAGTCTAAAGTCTTGCCGCGGTTCCTGTGTGTCGGGTTTGCACTGGCGCTACTGGACACCGGCTGCGCCGGCCCCCGTCCGCTGAAGGGGGGCCGTGCCGTCACCACGCACAAGCCAGCCGGGGTCATCGAGCAGACCTTGGTCCAGGGTGAGAACCCTTCCCAGACCAGCAAGTAAACTCAGGAAAGCGTGAAATTCCGGACCTACACCCTGCCGGCGGGCTCCCGAATGGAACAATCCCAGCCGCCCGATGCTGTCGCAGCCCAACCCAGTGTCTTCGCGCCGGTTGCTTCCCAACCATCAACAATCAACTCTCAACCCTCAACCACCAGCTACCAACCCTCAACCGCTTTGGTCCTGAGCGCCCCAATGCCAGTCGTGGAGCGCGAGAAAACGCATGCCCGCACCGAACTGGGAACGGCGCAGAAAGACACGGCGCGAGAGTTGGGGGCCAAACTCTCGAGCCTCAAGGGCATTGTCTGGGTAGGCATTGGCCTGTTCGTGTTCGGCCTGGCGTCGCTGGTGTGGCCGCCCCTCAAGGTGGTCATTGGCAGCGTAACGACCAGCGCCGCGCTGACGCTCGGCGGCCTGGCTCTCATGGTCCTGCCAAGCCTGATCGTCGGCAATGAGCTGCTGATTCTCGGCGGCGTCGGGGTGGCAGTCGGCGGCTGGTTCCTGGCGCATCGGCATGGGGAGTTGTGGGGGATGGTTGCCGCCAGCAGTGCAACCCCCTCAGCCGGAACCGCTACTCGCAATAGCGAATAGCCAATGGCAAATGGCAGATCGCAGATCGCAGATCGCTAATCACCAATCACGTATCACGGCCCATGAACACAAACCTCCAATCCCAAATCCCTGCTCCTCGGGTCATCTCGGGCGAGGGCTGGGCAGCCATTGCCGGCGCAATCGGCTCGGCTTTGCTCCTCGCCAAGAGACTCCTCAGCCCCAAACCCGCCAAACCCGACCTGCTCAGCCGGGCGGAGTTCTACGCCGAGATGCTGGCCACCCGGGAGCGCTTGCAAGCCAACCACCTGGCCATCCTGGAGAAGCTGGACGCCAACCACCGCGAGCTGCTGGCCGCCCTGGAGCGGCAGGCCAGTCGCATCAATGGGGTCGAAGCCGGGCTTGCCCGGGTGGACGAGCGCACGAGGAAGTAGATCATTTTCGGCGCGTGCCATTGTCGGCCCACAACGGGCCACGCGCCCCGTTGACAACAAACACAACAACAAGAGAAAGGTGAGCAGCATATGAAGATACAAGACATTCCGCAGGTTGGAAAACTCGGTCTGACAGTGACGTGGCCTGACCGCAACGGCCTGATCCGCCGCATCCTCGTAACCCCCAAGAACCCGCGAACCGACCGGCAGCTCGAGGTCCGTGAGCTGCTCTCGAAGCAGACGCGGCGGTTCGATGCGCTCACCGACGCGCAGCAGGACGCCTGGAACGTGGCCGCCGCCGGCTACCAGTCCAACCCCACCCTCGGCCAAAGCGGGCCGCTGACGGGGCTGCAACTGTTCGTCCGGATCAACTGCAAGCTGGGTCTGCTGGGCCAGGACCCGGTGGACGCGCCGCCGGTGGCGCCGCAGTTCCCGGTGTTGGCGCCCCAAGGCCTGGTCATCACCAACACCGGTGGCGTCGTGGCGGTGAAGTTGACGTGCCAGGGAGACCCGGGTGAGAACACGGTGCTGCGGGCCAGCCCGCCACAGAACTCCGCGATTCGGGCCTGTGGCAACTACCGCATCATCGGCGTCTGCCCGGCGGCGGGTGGGGGGATACGTGATGCGTGAAACCGGAAACGCGAAGCGTGGAGCGTTCCACCACCTTCGCCGGTTCCCAGTCTCGGGTTAGTTACGGGCCGCGGGCGTGTTGTCAGGGTGAAGCAGGCCGTTGATGTCGAGTATCAGGCCAACGTGCCCGTCACCGAGGATCGCCGCGCCCGCCAGGGCCCGGCTCTGTTTGAAGGTGTCCCCGAGGCCCTTGATGACGACTTCTTGTTTGCCCAGGAGCCGGTCCACCAGGAGGCCGCAACGTTGCAGACCGGATTCTACGACGATGATGATTCCCTGAGCAGGGTCGGTGCTTTCAGGCTCAAGGCCGAAACGTTCGTAGAAGCGCACCAAGGGGCTGTGTTGCCCGTGAACATTGACTATTTCGCCGCGATTACAGACGTTCGAGACCATCCCCGCTGCGGGTCGGAACGATTCGCGCACGCAAAGGGTGGGCACGATGAAGCGTTCGCTGCCAATGCTGAAGATCAGCCCGTCAATAATCGCCAGAGTCAATGGCACGTGAATCGAGAAGGTCGAGCCTGCGCCGGGAGAGGATTTGATATCGATTTTACCGCGGAGCTTGCCGATGTTGCGGCGGACGACATCCATGCCGACGCCGCGACCGGAGATTTCAGTGATTTTCTCGGCGGTGGAAAAGCCCGGGGCGAAGATGAGGTTAAAGATTTCCTGCTCGGAAGGTTGGGCCTCGGGCGAGACCAAACCGGCTTCGATGCCTTTGGCCAGGATGCGCTCCTTGTTCAGGCCGGCGCCGTCGTCGGCGATTTCGATGACAATGTTGCCGCCCTGATGGCCGGCGCGGAGGTGGATGACGCCCTGGGCTGGCTTGCCCTGGGCTTCGCGCTGTCGGGGCAACTCGATGCCGTGCTCCACCGAGTTGCGGATCATATGAACCAGCGGATCGTTAATCTCCTCGATGAGGCTGCGGTCCAATTCGGTGTCTTCCCCGCTCAGGCGGAGTTCGACGAGCTTGCCCGCTTTGGCGGCGAGGTCGCGGACCACCCGCGTCATCTTCTGGAAGGTTGCACGGATGGGGACCATACGCAGCGACATCGCGGTGTGCTGGAGATCGGCGGTGATGCGTCCCAGGTGAACCAGGTTGCGAGCCTGGTGCTGGTCCAGGGCCGAGCGCAGATCCGAATCCTGAACGACGAGGGACTGGGCAATGACCAGTTCGCCGACGAGGTCGATAAGATTATCGAGCTTGGCGGTATCCACCTTCACAAAGCCGCCTGTATTCCGGCTGGAAGGGATAGCGGGTGCGGCGGGTTCGGGCGCGCTTGGGGTAGCGGGCGCGACGACTGGCGCGGAGGCGAGCGGCGCGGTCTCCCCGGAATCGTCCTGCACGGCGCGAATTCTCCTGAGCAACGGTCCGGTAGGCACCAGGATCGGTTCGCCCACGGCCTCGCCCGCAAGCCGCCGCTCGATTTCGGTCACAAACAGCCGCAAGGCGTCGCGAGCGGAGAGGATGACGTCCGTGAGGCCGTCCTGGGCGCGAAGCTTGCCTTGGCGGGTCAAGTCCAGGAGGGTTTCGAGCTCGTGGGCCAGGTGATTCATGGCCACGAGATTCAGGAACCCGGAACCTCCCTTGAGGGCGTGGAACGAGCGGAACAACGAGTTGAGGGCATCCGCGCTGGTGGGGTTCTTTTCCAGCGTGAGCGCGTCCAATTCGATGTGCTGCAGGTGTTCCTGCGCTTCCTGGACAAATTCCCGCAGCAGGTCTGCATTTCCGGCGAGGTCCAGGTGGATGGCTTCCTCGCATTCGTTGCCGGCGACCGGCGATTCTGCGATTCGCGGTGCCTGGGCGGCCAGCGGCGCGGTCAGAGAGTCGGGCAGGGCTTGGATTGGAAGGCCTTGGCCGGAGGCGGTGAGCGCTTCACGCATCCAGGAGGACCAGGTGCCCAGCCGGTTGATCGATTCGGCATCCAGCGCACCAGCCTCCAGGGCACTGTCCACCCACTGGCGCGCGATTTTCACTGCCTGCGGAATCGGTTCGGCCGCGAGGGTAGTTGCGAAACCGCTCTCAATTTCATCCAGCAGGCTGTTGATGGGGAGCAGGCCGGTGTCTTTGCCGGGCTCGGCGAAGACAAGTTCGAGAGCGATCTTTTCCGCAAGACCAGCAATATTGGACTGTGGAGGTTTGCTCAAGTTTAACCGTTTGTTTACAGGCTCAGGTTACGGAGCCACACCGGCGTGATTTGGCAAATCCTGGCGCCAGAAGCTTCCGTCCGCCTCTTTTATCTTCGGCTGATTCCCGGAGCGCTTGAGCGAATTCTCCCGCAGGACCGGTCCTGGCGTAAGTGCGTGGCGAACTGGAACACCCGGAATGTGCGGTTACAGCCGGCACGGTGTTGATCGCGAGGCTGGGGAGTAGGCAGCCAATTTCGGATAAGTGAAAGGCAGAAATTGTGCATGAGCTTCGCGCGGTCCTGCCGATAAGTAATAGATGGAACCGGATTCTGCGGCGGTTCACAATGAACGCGCACGCACGCAACTGCCCGCGCCAGGCGAACACGTCCTGGTACGATGCCAGGGCTTCCGCTGTCTCGCGTACCGGGATACGAAAGGAATCTGGCGCGGCGTCTTCGGCAACCGGCAACTGACGGATGTCCTGGAGGTCGTCCCGGGGCAGGACGGCGCTGCGACCCCGCAGCCTTCAAAGGACGAAATCGACACATTACTCGAACGAGTTGACCGCCTTCCGCCAATGCCGCGAGTCTTGCCGCGGCTGCTAACAGCCTGTTGATTTAATTTGCAATAGTAGCAGATTTGTATAGACTAATTAACACTATAAGGCACAATAGCGTCGTGTTCAAACCGCACTCACTACCTCCTCCGGAACTTTTCATCGCCTGCTCTTCCTTGGTGTGGCCAGCCACTACCCCGTTTTATGCCAAACTCGACCAGATCCTGAACTCCTTCGACTTCGCGGATCAGGCCCGTTCTCTGTGCGCTCCCGCTTATTCGGAAACTGGACGAGGCCGTCCCGGCATTGACCCGGTCGTCTATTTCAAAATGCTCATGGTCGGCTTCTTTGAAGACATCGCCAGCGAACGTGGCATCGCCGAACGTTGTAGTGATTCCATCTCGATCCGCGCCTTCCTCGGCTACGATCTGACCGGGACGACCCCGGATCATTCCACTTTGTCGATCATCC
>PLZQ01000344.1 GCA_003152225.1 Limisphaerales bacterium
TGCCGCTCCTGACGGAGCTTGGATCAATCAAAGATGGCTTCAGCTATAAACATGCCGCTCCTAACGGAGCTGTCACCACACGCCAGCACGAGTGGAGTATCCGGGGGCGATCTACCACGTGATGGATCGTGGGGACCGGCGGGAGGATATTCTCTTAATTGGCACAGCCCAAGCGGCGAAATCCTTGTTCCATCATTTGGCCCATGAACCACCCCAGCATAAATCCGCCAGGATGAACAAAGCCGATGGACAGCTTGAATTCCAATCTACGGGTTGACCCCTTTCCAGGGGGCAACAAAACAATACAATCTCGATTTTGCTGAAGAACCCCCTGTTTTTGAAGATGGGTGAAGATGCATGAAAAGTGTCGAGAATTCTTACGCGCTAGCTTCGTCCGTACGCGATTTGAATTGCCGGGGGATACATCTGAGATGGTCTTTTTCACTGTCACTTTTTGACCAGAGGGGTTCTTCAGCCGAATCAATCTCATTAACTGACCCCTTTACGAGAACCCAGAGGGTCCGACGCTTGGGCGTCGGCGGGCATGAGCGTCAGCATCCGCGCGCGGCAACCAGCGTTCGACAAAGAGAGGCCTTCCGGCGGTTGCGCGCTTCGTGGTTCTGCTGAGCGCGCAGCGAGTCGGCGAGTGGAGCGCGAACGGATGGTTCTTCGAGCGTTAGCGAGCTGACTTTGTCTGAGCGCACGTCGAGACCAAGCGGAGCCTGGTTCTCGTCGTGGGTGCTGGTGGGTGGGGGACATACCGCCTGCCCGTGAAGCCAGACCAAAGCCGGTCTACTTCGCTTTAGAGGTGAGCTTGGTCGTTACGGTCCGGAGGGTGATGTCGACGGTACTTTTGTCGCCGGAGATGACGGGAAAGATGTCAACTAGTGGCCCGATGCTCAGTTTTTGACCGTCGACGACTAGCTGGTCGTGCTCGTCGGTAACCTGCACCTGGCACTGCCCCCCGTCGGGTGTGGACATGCTGGATTGAGCGATCAGTTGTGTTCCACCTGAGCTCTGCAATGTCTTCAGCAGTGTGCCTGCTTGGTCTGCCGGAATGACCTTGTGGAGGGAGGTTTCGGTGCCTTCGGCCAGGAGAGATTCCAAGCCGACATTGGACAACACGGCTTCGGGAACTTCAATCATCTTGGTCTCGATGCCAACCTTATCGGCGTTCTCGCCCTCAACGCGCGGGGTGACCAGCACGAGGGTGCGCTTGCCGAGCTCACTGACCCAACCGCCCGTGACGAGCGTCTGGCCGCTACCGACCTGGGTGCGGACGTTGGCCTCAAGGCGGATCACACGGAGCACGGTATCGGGCGCGGCGCTGGCACCGGGGCTGAGGGGGGCGGCTGGCAAAGGCTGTAGTGTGGCCGCTTGTGTTGCTTTGCGAAGCGTAGTGACCTCTGCACGGAGTCGAAGCAGTTCGGATTGGTCGCGCCGACGTTTCGCGAGCTCATCCTGGTCCACGGCTACCTGGGCGAGCTGATTCTTCGCATCGCGCAATTCTTCGACTTGCTGTTGGAGCGATCGGTTGTCCTCGCGCAGTCGCGCAAGGGATTGATGCTGGACAACCAAGGAAACCACTAAGCCGCCGATTACCACCGCGCTTATTATACCGAGTTTGAGTTTGCTCATGACCATAATTGTGAAAGCGCTGGACGCGATCCCCCCAGCAGCCGCGACACCCGCCAGGGCGCTTCCGGCGACGCTTGCCGCGAGCCCGGCTGGGGCAGCTGCGACCGCTTCAGCCGTGAGAGCGGCACCGAGAGCGGCCGCGGAGATGCTGGCGCCACGCCGCTTGAGGATTAGCTCGAGTTTTTGCAGGGCGCGATTGACGCGCATACGCGCCGCATCTTCGGTGCTGCCCAGGGCCGAACCTATCGATCGAAAATCGCGTCGTTCAAAGAATCGTAGGAGGATGGCGACGCGATCTTCGTTTGGCAATTGGCTGATGGCATCGTCAAGGATGGGCGCGACCTGTTCCAAGCGGCCCGCCGAGTCGTTTTGCAGCGCATTCATTTGGAGGGCCTCCTCCTCTCGTTTCTGCCGACGGCGCTCTGTCCGCCTGACGGTTGCCGCGACGTTGCAGGTGGCCCCGTGCAGCCAGCCGCCCAGTGGGACGTTCCGAGGGATCCGCCGAGCTTTTCGGACAAGCTGGAGAAACACCATCTGCGTCACGTCCTGCGCTAGGTGTGCATCGCCGCTGACCTTTCGAAGCGCCGTTGAATAGACCAGGTCGATATACCGGGCAACCAACTCCCGGAAAGCAGATTCGCTCCCGTGTTCGGAATATTCTACGAGCAATGCCTGGCTGTCGGTCATCTCAGTTCAACAGTAAACCGCCGCCGAACTGGAAAACCGAACAAATAAAACTTGGTGCGAGTGGGCTCCGTGACTTGAGCGCGGGCGTCGCGACGGCGGCGTGGGTGGTAGGGTAGCCAACCGGAGAGAACAAGCCAACGCCAGACGAACGGCTGCCACCACGGGAGACGAGACTCACTGCTCAACCCAGTCGCTTCTGACATACTGAGATGGAACACCTTGCAGGCGCTCGGGAACAAGGTGGCGGTAGGGTCGTCCTGAACCCGTTCCCAACCAGTCATCGAACCTGCATCGCCAGCCATCGCGTGCGCAAAGGAAATGCACTTTCCAGCTCATGTAGTTGGTTGGTGGCGAAATCAAAAGCACCTCCGACTGTCCGGGGGGGATATGGGCCTCCTGCTTCGCGAGGCACGCAGAAAACTGGCCGGAACGCCCCCGGAGTTCATAGAGAGAACAGCGTCTGATGGTGAAGCTGCTCTGATTGGTGAGTGTGAATACCGCGAAGCGCTGGCCAGATGTACCATTGGTAAACCCAGTAAACGAGACCGTGAGCGGCAACGGGGCATCTGCCCTCACAAGAAAGGAAATTACGTAGGTTGCCGCGAGCGCCGCGAGTATGAGACCGATGGCGATGAGCTTTCGCATGGAACGTCTAACGTTCGGCCTCAGGCACGGCGCGGCCACAGCACAGGAATGCAACAGAGACGTCCTCGCGCCGTTGCCTGGAGGCCGTTTGTTCGCCGTGTGCGCCGGACGGCCTCTTGAGGTCCAGGAATTTGGGACGCACCAGGTATTCGATCCAGCAACCTACATTTGAAGGCTGCTCGAAATGCACCCTCACTCTCCAGGCGGGCTCATCCGCCCAGAACATCCAACGATGGAGACACACAATCTCATCACCTTCCACGTGACTGAATTGTTTGCTGAACGTCCACGAGTCTTGGCCCGAAACGCGGAGCCGGTTGCCGGTTGCATCGCAAATGAGCATCTCGTTGACAGTCCAACCGGGAGACGGCTGGCCCTGCGCGCTGACCCGGAACCGGAACTTGCTCCATCCACCGGCCTGAAGATCGTATGGCGCTATGAGCGAGCCCGGCGGAGTCGCCCCCACTTCTGCTTTGACCAGCGCGAAAGTAAACCCGTTGGTCTGGTACTCCATTGGCACATCCTGGGGCTTCCAATGGGGGCTATTCTGAAACCATGAGTTCCTGACAGGGAATTCGGCGACCCGAACCCGCTCTCCGTTTGCAGCTCGCTGGTATAGCCGGAAGAAAAACCTCCTGGATCTATGGGGGAAAGTAGCGGCGCCACGAACCAGGCCGACGCGCCTCGGTGAGAAGCCGCCGGGGACATACGATCCATAAAGTCCGTTGAAGACCATCGGGGCCTCGAAACCATGCTCATCCGCGATAGCGTAGCTAATAGACTGGCTCTCGGGGGCAGGACTGGAAAAACTCAGCCAGAACGTCAAAACAGGCTGGGCTGTAGTGTTGCTCCTCACTGTACTTGGGCTCCAGTGGATTTGGCTGCACCAGTTGGCGGGAAGGCGACTAAGCAGCGCCTCGAACAGGGCTCTGGGGCTGGTCTGATTCGTACTGTAACTCACTTTTTGGAGCACCACTTTGGTCCCATCCAGAAGTCGCCCGGAAGCATGTCTGCCGCCCGCCAAGGCGACCACGAGCGCGGTGGTGAGTAGCGCCGCCGCTGCTCCCACCAGAAGGAGCGTTCTTTTAGTGATCATGTGCGTAGCGGCGAACGACGCACATCACTGGCGGCGGGCCAGCGACGCCCGATAATGGACAGAAGCGGAATCCCGCCGTCCAGTGCATGTGCCGGGTTATGCCTCGACGATCCAACCATGCAGGGACAAGTCATGGAGCACCTCTTGGTGGGCCGAGGCCCCACATGAACAGCACTAGGACCAAGCCCGAACTAAAGAGGAGCGGAACCAAAATGATGAGCGCCATGAGCACCTCAACGTCCTTGAGCCACTTCGGGCATTGCCTCTTCCCAAGGAAGAAAAGTGGCCTCTTCAGGAATGTTCCGGCAGTTTTTCATTGGGCATAATCGGTGTCGCCTCCCAACGTCTATCAACATGTAGCGGTCGTCGCCCCTTCAACGCATAGGCAAAAGCCCTCTATTTCGTATTGCCGAGGGCATTCGCCAGCCAACTAAACGAGCAGGGGGGCGAGCTTTGAGCCCCAGCTCGCGCCCCCCTGCGGTCGAATGGAGAAAAACCCCCGTTTCCAGGGATTTTGCTGCACTTCGGCCCTTAACACGTTCATTTGCAACCAATTACAAATCACCGGAACATTCCTGAAGAACCGAAAAGTGTGACCAAGATATAGATCACCAGAAGCGGTCTAAAACCGAAGAACCAATTGCAAAGCTGTTCGGCTTGCCCTCTCGGACCTCTGCCCGTCACGAACATTTCCCCCAGGTAAGCTGCTATGACGGCAGGCGGGAGAAGTAAATAAAAGCCCCGTAGATAGCTTTCAGGCTGCGGACCTGGCCCCAAATCTTGGGGCGGTGGAGTCTCCTTATTGCGCATAACTATTATTAGTTAGGAAAGTTTTCCCAGTAAGCAGATAATGGTGGACAAACTGGGAATTAATTCCTAGTTTTTTTTCGTATCGGAAGGCAGTTTATGCAGGAGAGCGAAGGTAGTCAACTGGAAAAGGCGCTCCGATCACAACCGGGGCGAGTCGGGTTCGATGCCGTGGTGCCCAACCCCAAACTCAAGCTGCTGGAGCAGGTGCGCGAGATCATGCGCCTCCAAGTAGTTGATGGTTGAGAGTTGATAGTTGAGGGAGATGGAGCTGTGGCTGAATTCGACGGTATGTGCGCTTTCACCGGATGCGGTCGCGGGCCGAGTTGACGCCCGGGGAGGCTAAGGTGGAGCAGTTCCTGAGCGACTTGGCCGTGAACGGCCACGTAGCCGCATCGACCCAAAATCAGGCGTTTGGGGTAGTTGAGGGTTGAAGGTTGAGGGTTGAGGGTCAGCTCCCTGCAATGGCCTCGTTCCAAGTATCGAGCTTTTCAAAGTTAAACATAGTGGGGACCGGTTTTAGCCCCTCAACCCTCAACCTTCAACCCTCAACTTACCTGTAAGCGCCCTCCAGGCGGAAGGCCACGCCCCCCGGTTTTGGCTTGGCGGCGGAGACCGTGTGCCAGGTCGAGTTTGGGCCAAGTTGGCACAACCCGTCTGCCTGGATGGCACAGTTCCGGGAACCAGCCGGGAGACTCGGCGCCGGCACGGCGGTTCCCTATAGGGTACCTGGCGTATCCCCGGCGTACAACTGGCGAGCAGCTATCCGGTACCTATACAGTACCTAGTGGTTCCCTATACAACACCTAATGGGTACCTATACA
>PLZQ01000443.1 GCA_003152225.1 Limisphaerales bacterium
GCCTCAGGGTAGCCTGAGGGGAGCCTCAGGGTGGCTTCAGGGTGGCTTTAGGGTGCCTACCGGTTGGCTACCAGAGAGCCTGAGGGTAGCCTCCGGGTGGCTTCAGGGTGGCCGTAAACCACTTACCAGAAGCCCATACCGCGCGTAAAACTGCACGTTATAAGCGCGCTGGCTCATGATACGTCACCGGATTTGTGACCGGGACCACTTAGGGGTCTTTGGGCCATGGGCTTAAAGTTTTCTCCCCCGAATTTGGTATTGCCCGCAGAAACAATTTCTGCTGTAATGAAGTCTATATGGCTATGTGCACGACAGCCTTTGCAACGGCAGAACCCTCTGCCGGGGGAGGCTCGCTTATGGTCCAACGCCCCAGGAACCTAAGTAAGACGACCACTCCTGAGCGAATCTGCGGGTGATACGCTAACATTTGATCCCAATGAAAAGAAAACTACTCAACACAAAATACCTGAAACAAACGGTCCTGGCCGTCCCGGCCGCAGCCCTGATGCTCGGCGCCGCGCAGGCGGGCTCCACCGTCGGACTGAACTTCCAACAATGGTATTACGATTCCGCAAAGAATCCACAGACAATCGGGTGGAATAGTGGCTACTCCGACTACAATACGACTGGTCTTCCGGTCACCGCCAAGGCATTTGGCGTGGGTGTTGCAAACTGGTTCAACACCGATCCATTGGGCACTGCGTACAACGCTGGTGCAATAAATCAACTGTGTACTTTTGGCGGAACCGCCACCACCTTTGCGGGCGGTCTATCCTGTAATGTGAATTCGCCTGGGGGCACCCGTGGGTCTGCAGCGGGTGAATTGCAGTCATTAGCGAGCCAGCACAACTACCCCTCCTATGCCCCGGGGGTGTGGACTGCGCCTGGCAACAATGAGGTGTTTTGGGGAACTATTTTCGGCGACGATACCAAACTCTTCGAAGTTTCAGTGATGGGTTTGGCCGCGAAATATCCGAATGGCTATGTGGTTCAAACCATGGCCGCCGTGGGCCATACTCAACCTTCACTGAATAGCCTGGACATCCGCGATGGGACCACCACGGACACCGTGGCCTTTGACACCTGGGTTATAGAGAACAACCCGGGTGCTCAGTGGACATCTACCACGGCGGGCATCAGCGGTTGCAGCAGAATGTTCACCGCCGACACGATCTACATTGACTCCCGGGCTGATGGGACAGGTATAAACTCTGCTTTGGCCGGCTTGATCATCACCGATCAACCGGTAGTGACGCGTTCCTACCCCGCGACCACCGTCATCCCGGTCGGCGGTGCTTTTGAGCTGTCGGCGAGCGTTGCCGGCATCGCCATCTTGAGCTACCAATGGCAGCACGCCGGGACCAATATCCCGGGGGCCACGTTCGCCAACTACACAAACGCTGCCGCGGGAGTTACCGACAGCGGTAATTATCAACTCATTGCCACCGGCAGCCTGTTCCCATCCAGCCCGGCCACCGGCGACGTGCTTGTCGTCACTGTGGTCCCGCCCCACGCGTCGCGGAGCGCCACCTGGGATGCGAATACCGCAACGACCGGAGCACAGGATGGCTCCGGCACTTGGGGCTACTCCTTGGTCAACTGGTGGAGTGGTTCGGCGGACGATTATTGGAATGACACGGATTCCGCGGTTTTCGGCATGGGAGGCGCCGGGCCTTTCACGGTCACCCTCAGTGACAATATTATAGCCAATGCGATCACCTTCAACAGCGGCGGTTACACCCTCACGAACGCCTCAGGTAAGACTCTGACGTTGCAGGGCGCCGCCGCCATAACTGCGGGTGCGGCCGCCACGGCCACGATCGGCGCCCCGCTCTCAACGGGAACCAACATCTTGCTCAAGGCTGGCACAGGCGCCCTGACCCTCTCAGGCGCTATGCAGTCCACTCAAACGGTTGTCAGCGCTGGCAGTTTGGAAGTGCTGGCCAAGAACGGTGATTCGCCCTACGTCGTCACCAATAAGGCGACGCTGAAAATCGGTTACAGCCCTGGTGGTGGCTATGCCAGTACGGCCATGCAAATCTACGGCGACGGCACGGCTGCGACCACCGGCTTTTATGTTAAGGGCGGACAGAACTACAACTGTAGCGGGCAGATCCAGTTGCTCAACGCCCCCACGACCATCCGCCAATACGGCACGGGCCTGGCCGGCCTCGGCATGTTTGACATTAACGGTAACGGTATCTGGTGCACTGCTGCTGCCTCAGGCTCCGTCACTGATACGAATATCCAGATGGTCAGCCGTGGCTACGGCATGAGCGCCCAGATTGACGCCGGCGCCAAAACCGCTACCGGCGACCTCATCATCAATGGCCCGTTGAATATTCCCGCCAGCTCTGATGCGCCTTACGGCTTCGTCAAGCGTGGCAACGGTTCGCTGCGCCTGAACGCGGCCGCCCTGGCGGCCAATAGCGGTTTACGAATCCTGGCGGGGTCCGTTATCTGTGGCGTCAATAATTGCATGGGCGCCAATTGTGTTCTCCAAGTTCCTGCCGCCAGCACGCTCGATTTCAATGGCACCAGCCAGACGGTGTCCAATGCGACACTGGCAGGCACCTTGAAAATAACCATCAATAAAGGCGGTTCGCCCAATAGCACCATGTTGACCGTCGCGGATGCCGTGACCTACGGCGGCAATCTGATAGTGACCAACATCGGTGGCACCTTGGTGATTGGCGACACCTTCACCTTGTTTAACAATCTTAGCGGCACTGGCTACGGCGGTGGATTCAGCAGCCTCACTCTGCCCCCCTTGGCCGATCGCCAGGGCTGGCAGGACAACACGGCCGTGGATGGCACCATCAAAGTGGCCGTGGGCTCGGTGCCCCCGACCATAACCACGGACCTGCCGGCTGACACCAGTTACGCCTACGTCGGCGGCAGCTTCACGTTGTCCGTTGTAGCTTCCGGCGATCCACTCCTCCACTACCTTTGGAAGAGGGGGACGACGACGGTCGGTATAGACAGCGCGACGTTGACGCTAACCTCGCTCATGATGGCTGACACCGGAGACTACTCGGTGACCGTCTCCAACCCCTGGGGCTCCGCACCGAGCGGGACCACCCACCTCGACGTGCTCTCCCCGTCAGGCTATCCTGCGATCGCCATGGCTGGCGGTCCGGCGGGCTATTGGCCATTGAACGAAGTGAGTGGCACGACGGCGTGGGATTATGCGGGTAGCCACAATGGCTCTTATCTGGGCGCCGTCGCGTTGGGTGTGCCGGGAGCCATTTCTGGTTCGACTGGCACTGCCACTGCCATCACCGCGAGTACGGGTGGTAATTATGCCTCCGTGCCCTACTCTCCCGCTCTGAATCCCGCAGGTCCGTTTACGGTAGTAGCCTGGTTCAATCCGAGCGGCCCAGCAGATGCCGGCTTGTTCGTCTGCCCGCTCTCATCCGCCGATATGAGTTCCAGCCGAAGTGGATGGTTGATCTACCAATCGCCCACCGGCTGGAACTTCCGGACCTACCTGAATAACGGCGCGACCGCGGGGGTCAACATCACTGGTACCGCCGCACCCGTGATCGGTGCCTGGACGCAGGTCATTTGTGTCTGGGACGGCACTAAGGGTTACTTATATGAAAATGGTGTGCTAACGGCCACCAGCGGGGCGACGACCTTTGTTCCCAACTCGACCGCTCCTTTCACCATCGGCGCGCGTAGCGACGGTGCCTACTACCTCAATGGTAACTCGACGGACGACGTTTCTATTGATGAAGTCCAATTCTACAACCGGGCGCTCTCGTCTCAGGAGATTCAAGCACTAGCCCTAAATCGTCCGATTCTGAAACTCGCCGCGTCTGGCAGCAGCGTTGTTTTGACGTGGCCCGCCGGCACGCTGCAAGCCGCGCCGGAAGTAACCGGCACCTACACCAACGTGCCCAGTGCCACGTCGCCTTGGCCGGTCACGCCAGCGCGGGCAAGAACGTTCTATCGCCTCATGCCCTGATTAGCACGGTTGAAGGATTGAGTTAAGTCAGCGGCCGGGAAGAAATTCCCAGCCGCTTTTTTATGCGTTGCATCAATTATTGCTTCACTTTCCACACATCTTCCCCAACAATCCGGGCTGCGATGCGCATCGACCTGGCCATCATCAGCAGACGCTGTCTCCGGCTTTCGGATGGCGCGTCCGCAGTCTCTCCCGGCCTTGCCAATGAACCACAAAGCAGGGCAGCGCGTCTCGCCTGCCCCGTCCTCCGGATCGCTGGCCGAAACAGTGGCAGGCGAGACGCACTGCCCTACTTTGACGAATGAGCGGCACACTGGCCCAACTGGAACGGACGCCGCGCGATGTCGCTCGCTGGCAAAAGGCTCAGCAGAAACTGCTCAGCGGCCAGCACGGCCCCGCCCTGGCGGCCTACCGCGAGTTGGTGCGGAGGTATCCCGCCGTGCCGGAACTGTGGTTCGAGCTGGGCAACGCCGCTTCCGGGGAATTGGATTTTGCCCAGGCCAACTTTGCCTACCGCCGCACGCTGGAGCTGGCGCCGCGCAAGGTCTCGCTGCTCTGCATGATCGGCCAGCAATACCAGGGCCTGCGCCAGTTGGACGATGCCCGCGGTTGTTACGAGCGCGCCGTGGCCGTCGATGCTGATTGCGTCGATGCCCGCATCAATTTGGCGGTTTGGTTTGAGAAAGAGCGCCGGCTGGAGGAGGCGTGGGAATGTGTCGAGGCCTGTCGGACGAAGCATCCGCGCGACGATCAGGCGCGGTATTTCCGGGCATTCCTGCTGCATCGCCGAAAGCAGGATGCGGAAGCCGAGACGGAGCTGCGCGATTTGATCAAGGACGGCCCGCAATATCCCTATGTGAAATACGCCGCGCGCCATCTGCTGGGGGTAGTGCTGGACCAACTGGGCCAATACGCCGAGGCGATGCATTGGCTGATCGAATCCAAGGCACAGGTGCGCACGATCACCGACACAACGTTGCTCGAGCGGGCGTACGACGAGGGGGACCGGCGGCGGCGGGCGCTCCTGGCCGTGTTCACGCCCGATACGATGCGCCGCTGGCAGCAGGAACCGCCCGCCTCAGTCGAGCGTTACCAGGTCGCGTTTCTTGGCGGCCACCCACGCAGCGGCACCACGCTGCTGGAGCAGATCCTGGACGCGCACCCGGAGGTGCTGGCCTTCGACGAACCCGTGGCTTTTGCCCAAGAGATTACAGGCCACATCAACCTTTCGGCACTGGAAGGCGGAGTGCAGTTGAAAACACTGGACGCGCTGCCAGCGTCCCAGCGGGCGGTGATGCGCGGCCGCTATATCAAGAGCCTGCTGCGCGAGATCGAGGGGGAACCGGCCGCGCGCATTCTGATCGATAAGAACCCTTCCCCCACCATGTCACTCAACGTGTGGCTGCGCGTGTTTCCGGAGTTAAAGGTGATCATTGCCCTGCGCGACCCGCGTGACGTTATCATCAGTTGCTTCTTCCTGAACATCATGCTCAATGCGACCAATGTGAACTTCCTGAGCCTGGAACGTACCGCCAAGCATTACGCCGACCTTATGGATGTTTGGCTGCGGCTGCGCGAGTTGGGCGGGTTCGATTGGATCGAGAGCCGCTACGAGGACGTGGTGGCCAACGTCGAGGCGGAAGGCAAACGGGTCACGGAGTTTCTGGGCCTGACGTGGCACCCGGACCAGGGGAGGTACTACGAGAGGGCGCGGAAGAAGTTTCTCTTTGCGCCTACTTATCACGACGTGACGCAGCCGGTTTACAAGCGAGCTGTGGGGCGGTGGGAACGGTACGCGGAAGCGCTGGAGCCTGTGCAGGCGAAGCTGGCGCCGTATTGCACGGCGTTCGGCTACGAGACCAGCACCGCCCGCGCGGCTTCGTCCGGAGCATCGTAGGACGGGCTGTCTGCGTGGTGGTTCTGCTCAAACCAAGGCGGAGGCAGGACTGGCCCGCGGGACCACTCGTGGAGCCGCCAACTCACCCGAATTGGGGATTTCCGCGAGGTGCAGGGTGTTGACAGTTTCGGCACGGGGCTCGACTTGCACAATATGGGCGCTATCTAGACCTAAAACAAGCGAGTTA
>PLZQ01000199.1 GCA_003152225.1 Limisphaerales bacterium
TATCACGCTTACAATAGGGCTAGTCACACCGCCGGCACCGGCCATGCCGCTCGCGGCCCCGTCGGAGGAAATCAGCGACTGCCGGATCCTGCCCGCCTTTATCCTCGGCTTCCTTTTCGGCGTCTTTGGCGCTCACCGCTTCTACGTCGGAAAAATTGGAACGGCAATCCTTCAGTTGTTCACCCTTGGCGGCCTGGGCATCTGGGCCACCATTGACTGGATTCTGATCCTTTGCCGAGCCTTCAAGGATAAGAAAGGCAGGAGGATCACCCAATGGGTTTAGTCTGTCCGCCAACCACCGGGACCCCGCGCCTGGGCGCCGCACCGTCTCCCCCGCTGAGCGCGACGAGCCCCGGTGAATTCGAGCGGCGCGTGTTCGACCTCCGCACCAAGCGCTGCGCGGCCCGGTGTGCCGCGGCCTGGGCCGATACCAGCGCTCTCTCGCCCGGTTTCGGAGCAACCGTTTGCCTGGCGGCAAAACTGGAGCGCGAGCATCGCGCCGACCAGTCCCTGGATCAAATCGAACGGATGCTGCGCCGGTGGCCCGCATCACCGGCAAAGCGCCCGGCCTGGCGTCACGATTTGTTACACGCATTGCGCGGGATCGCCGGCGATTACCTGGAGGCTGACGCGGAAGGACTGGACCGACTGTTCACGGACGAGGCCCTTGAAGCGACCCGGCAGTTTATTCGGGAGGCCAAGGAGTTTGCTCCGGCTATTGCTGAGAAGAGTCTCTTCCAGGCGTTGCGCAACCTTTGGGTCGTGCACAGCGTCCAATTGTTTCTGCGCGCTCCGCTGGCTCTTTCCCCGGCGCTTTTTGCCTACAGCATGCTTTACCCGTGGACCGACAATTGCCTCGACGACCTGCGGCTAACGCGCGCGGAGAAGATTGCATTCGGCGATTGGCTGGCCCTGCGTCTGACTGGCGTGAAGGCCGTGCCGCAGGACCTTCATGCCGAGCAGGTTTGCCGGCTGGTCGGCATGATCGAACAGCTCTACCCAAGACCGGAATTCCCTGACGTCTATCACAGTTTGCAAGCCATCCACCAGGCGCAAATGAGAAGCCTCGAACAGCAGGACCCATCACGGACTTGGGATGAGCACGCATTGTTGCATCTCAGCATAGCCAAGGGCGGAACCTCTGTGTTGGCAGACGCTTGCCTGGTGCGGGGATCGCTGAGCGATGACGAGGCCGATTTCATGTTCGCCTACGGCGCGCTGCTTCAGCTCCTCGACGACCTGCAGGATCTCCCCGATGACCTCGCCAATGGGCACATGACTATCTTTACTCGCCAGGCACGCTTTGGCCCGCTCGATGATGTCACCACTCGTCTTTGGGCTTTCACGCTCACCGTGCTCTGGAGTTTCAGCCGTTTTGCCGCGGCTCAACCCGGCTCCCTCAAATCGCTGATCCAGGACAATTTCCGGCTCCTCATCTTGCAGACCGTCGCGCGGCATCGGGAATTCTTCACCCCAGAGTTCGTCCGCGCGCTGGAGGCAGCTTCGCCGGTGCGCTTCAGTTACCTGGCCCGGCAGGAAAAAGTGCTGGCGGACAGGTATTCCCAGGTGTCGGCCTCAATTCGGCAATCCCGCAGAATAGATTCCCTGTTCGAGTTGCTGGACTGAGCTTTCAACCCCCCGCCAAAACAGAAACCCCTCCGCGCGAGTGCGGAGGGGTTTGCCCGGAGCCTACCTTACCGGATCGGCTCTCGAGAATTTTAACCGGTTACGGTGTGTGGACCACGCGGAAGAATTGTTGCTTAGGTTGCCGCGTCTGGCTCAAGTAGCTGATCGACCCACCCGTGCCGGCGATCGAGCCGCCCACGTTCTGCCACGTGTCGCCGATCGACGAAATGGACTGAATCTGGTAGGTCGTTCCCAGTTGCGTGTTAAAGGTGATCTCAGCCGCCGTGTAGATCGCGACGTCATTGGTGCCTTGCGGATTAACCAGGCTTGGACCAAACACATATCCGCCGGTCATCGGGACGCCGGGCGTTAACGGATTCAAGCCGCTGCTGTATTTGAGCCAGTTCGGCACGCCGTCGCCCGCCGGAGTGGCGTTGGGTGCGGCCTGCGGATTGTTAATCGAGCCGAAGTATTGGATCTGCCACCAATCAGGTATCCCATCATTGTTGGCATCACCCGTCAGGTCAGCGATCGAAGCCTTGAGCAGACCGACGGCAAAAGGAGCATTATGGACGCCCAGGCTGCCGTCCATGGTGACAAACTGCCAGTTGTATCCAGCCTTCAAGAACTTCGCGGGCCAGTTCGTCTTGTAGGAGACGCTCGTCTTCACGATGCCGTCGGCCACGTAGTTGCCATTGGATTGGTAAGTCGAGTTTGGCAACAGCGTGGACAGCTTATCGAGCAGGTGCTGGACTTCGGTCTGGACGCCTTCGGTGACGCCGTCGCCGTTGTAATCGCCGCGCACCATGTCAAACGAGTCAATTGGGCCATGGCATTGGACGCAAACATCCACTTTATCGTATGAATTCGTCACCAAGGTTCCGCCGTTGGTGGTGACCAGGCTGTAGGACATGCTGAAGGTATGGCCGCCGGCATGGAGGAAGGCCGGATCAAGGTTCGTGGTCGAGCCAATGTATTGGTTCACCGTCTGCATGTGGCAACCCACGCACAGGTTGGTGACGGCATAGCGGTGGGCGGAGCTGGGAATTGACTGGCCGTAGGTGTTGGCGTTGATGCCTTCAATCATGTCACCCTGCGGGTTGTCGTGTACCCCGAAGCTGGAGCCTCCGAACCAAGTGCGCTTCCCGATTGGGTAGTTCACCAACTGATTGGTAGCTGAACCATTGCGGTTTTGATGGCAGTCCAAGCACACGGCGCCGAAGCCCGCATTCGTGACCACCGTGCCATCCGGCATCGTCACTGCGCCCAATGCACGGATCAGGTGCGGGTTGTTGGCCGGCACGGTCTCGCCGTGGGGTTCATGACAAGTCTGGCAGGTAATGGGCGCAAAAGTCGCATTGGTGGTCGCCGTGACCGCATAACTCCCGTCGGGGTTCACATCCGCCCGGGCAATGAAGCCGTTGGCCGAGTGACAGGTCAAACAGTTGGCACTGCTGGGCCCGGTTGTCATAGCGTGGCGAGAGACGTACCATTCCGTCCCCTTAATGTGATGGGTTGGGGCATCGTGGCATTGGTTGCAGTCGCCGGAATAGACTGTCTTGCTGATGAGATTGGTGTCGCCGAGCCCGTAGGCGTGCTGGCTGCCCGGTCCGTGGCAGTTCTCGCACTGAATGTTGCCCAGGTTTCGCAGCGATGCCGGAATGGCCGCCCAGTTGCTGTTGGTCAGCACCGTGGGGAAAGTCCAGCCGGTTGACTTCATCACGTCGTCGAACCCGCCATTGGTGGCCGTCGCCGTCGTATTATAGCCGACGGTGTGGCACTTGAGACAGGACACGCTGTAGCTGCCGAGGTAACCATTGATCCCGTTGGAGAATATCATTGAATGCGCGGTGGTCTGCCAGGTCGTGAACTTGTCTTCGGCAAGCTTGCCGCCGCTGTGGCACAACGCGCAGGTGTTGATGCCCATATACGTGGCAGCCGTGATGGTCTTGGTGACATTGGTGGTGCCGTAGGTGGCGGAGACAATGGTGGCGGTCACCGTGTATTGTCCCACCATGTCCGGGCGCAGGAGCATGCGTCCGTTCACGGGCGCCACTTGAAACCGCGTGCGGTCCGACGGATCATAGACCGGCACATTCATCCCTAGCGGGCTGGTGGTGAGAGTTGCGGCTGAGCCACCCGGCGTATTCGTCAAGACCCACGTGACGCTTAATATATTCGTGGCGGGGATGGCGAGGTTGACCTCGGCCTCCAGATAGACCGGTGTACCCACACCGACAGTGTTTAGACCGCCCGAATTCTCGGTGGTGGAGGCTAGCTTGTAATTGGTGACGTCCCCCGGTGTGAGCGGACGCAAGACGAGCTGGCCGGTGAGGGTCGTAGTCGCGGCGCTCGCCGAGGCGGCGGCGGCCAGGGTCATCAGCACAACCCCCATCAGGCAGGTTATGGCTTTCTTGGTTGGTTTCATACTTGGCGCGTGCTTTTTTCTGCTTAGGTGTTACTGACTAGCCGCGGCGCTGGCTTAAGGCCGCGAGGTTGACTGCGTCATCCACAGGATGGCGCTTTTTCTGACGCGAGTCTGGCCCGGCAGCGAGCTCACGGTCGGGCTCTCTCGTCGAAATTATCTTTGTATTCATTGGCCTGTTCTGGTGTGCCCCGGGTCAGCCAGGGCAGGGGACCGCGGCGTTAAGCGCCCAGACGGGCTGCATTTGAGCGCCGGGTTCAACATTCTTCTTAATGGCCGGCGTGAACCGGGCCATGACGGCCGCCGTCCGCTCGGCGAGGATGGCCTGGCAGCGCGCCAATTCCTGTTCGCGATGGCTCACGTTCTCGCGGACGATCGCCTCCAGATGATCGACATTGTACAGGTACACGTTGTCGAGCTGGTCCACCTCCGCATCAATGTCCCGCGGCACGGCAATATCGACCAGAAAGAGCGGGCGGTTACCGCGCCCGGTCATGGCCGACGCCACATCGTTCCGGTGTAGAATAGTCTGGGGGGAGCCGGTTGAACTGACCACGATGTCGGCCTGGGCCATCGCCTGGAGACATTCATCGAAGCGAACGGCGCGTCCGCCAAATTCGGTCGCCAGGTTCAGCGCGCGGTCGTAAGAGCGATTCGAGACGAGCACCGAGCGCGCGCCCTTCTTGGTGAGATGGCGGATGCACGCTTCGCCCATCTTGCCCGCGCCGATGATCATCACCGTCTTCCCGGACAGGTCGTGGTCGAAGATGCGCTCAGCCAGCTCGACGGCGACGCTGCCAACCGAGGTCGCGCCCCGGCCGATGCCGGTCTGCGTCCGCACTTCCTTGGCCACCTGTAGCGCCGTCTGGAACAAGCGGTTCGTGACGCGCCCGGTAAGCTTCGCTTCCTGGGCGGCAAGGTAGGCCTGCTTGACCTGGCCGGTAATCTCGGTCTCGCCGATCACCATCGAGTCCAGGCCGCTGGCGACGGAGAACAGATGCCGCGCCGCTTCCGCCCCTTCCTTGATATAAAGGTGGGGAGCAAAATCAGCGTCGCCGGTCGCGAGCTGCTGAAACAGCCGGTGAATGTTGCCGTTGCCGTGTGACGCGACGCCGTAAATCTCCACCCGGTTGCAGGTGGAAAGGAGGACGACCTCATCCAGGCCACCTCCGAGCTTGAGCCGGCAACCGTGACAGCGCAACCGGGAGGGATGCACCGCCAGCTTCTCGCGCAGTTCGACTGGCGCAGTCTTGTAGCTCAACCCGGCAACGAAGAGTTTCATGCAGCGGCAGTATGACGCAGGTTAAGGAGTGCAGGGGAATACTCAGCCAGGCGAGGATGGCCAAATCTTGCGATTCGCGCTACTGATTCTGGTTGCTGGTTGGGCATCACGCGATTAGCCTAGCTTAGAGCCTATTTCGTGCTCGCCATCCCTTGCCTTTGTATTTACATATTTTGCTGCGAGATAGCAAAATATGGAGCATAAGTCCTAATCTTACGCTACAGATAAGGCAAGTTCACATTATCGTGGAGTAATATACACACTAATCTAACAAAGCAAATAAGCGGCGATGCATTAATGGTCGCTGAGCATCTGCCCTGATTTTCCTCTGTAGATGAGCGGGTTCTGATTAATGATCGCCCGGGGTTCTTGGGGGCGCCGCCTCAGCGAACCGTGGGATTTGCGGGTGTTTTGGACTATGCCCGGTCTGCCTGATGGCTTTGACCTGCGGCAGGACCATGCCCGACCGGTTTAGTGTTCTCCGACAAGCGGACCGCCCGGCCTCAGTTTCTGCCGGGGCTGGTGCGGCGATGCCATTCGACTTTCGGCGGTTCCGGCAATCCTTGCGCCCGGAGGGCGGTGCGGAAGTGCATCTTGGCGATTTTGGCGAGGCCGTCCGGGCCCTGCTTAGCGACCATTTCCTTGGCCGCGGCATCCACGGCGGCCGAGGCGCCTTTGGGGAGTTTCGTGCCGAGTTGCTTTTCCAACGCCGCCAGGCGCGTGACGAATTCATGCCGGGCCAGGATCGAGGCCGCGGCCACCGCCAGGTCTTCTTCGGCCCGGTGCTTCTGCACCAGCTCGATCTCGCGGCCCAGGGTCATCAACGCCTTGGCCACGGTCTCTTTATTGGCGGCGAACTGATCGCTGATGGCCCGCACCGGCGGCGGGTTCATGCGATGGCGCTGGCCCATCAGGTTCTCGATCACCCGCGCATGCCCCCAGGCGAGCATGGTGTTGACGCTGTGCATCTTCGCGTAAAGGCGATTGTAGGCCTCATTGCCAATGGTGACCACCGTCGTCACGCAGCCGGGCGTCTTGCGAATCAGCTCCGCCAGCTCCTTGATCCGCTTGTCGCTGGAGATGTTCTTCGAGTCGCGGATGCCGACGCCGTCCCAGGCCTGGATAACCGATTCGTTGACGTATGCGCCCGCGATGCAGAGCGGCCCGAAGAAATCGCCCTTGCCGCTCTCATCCACTCCCAGGCGGGGGAGGAGCAGCTCGGGATTCAAGACCGCCTCGTAGCCGAGCCGCGCTTCGTGCAGGATCTCGGGCTCCAGCACGAACTCGACAAACTCCTGCGTCCCTTTGCCCTGCACCACCAGCTTGCCGCTCTCGTAGAACACCACGTTGGTCTTCTCCTTCTCAGCGGCGAACCGCGCGTACGGAACCTCGCGAAAACGGTAGTTATGCGCCTGCAACCAGGCGCGCAGCGCGGCGGCCTGCGGGTCGGTGAGCTTGCCGGTATAGGACGTCAATGGTTTCACAAAGGTTGCTGTATCGTAGAGGGCTGGCCTGAGAACGGCAAGCGGCGGGAAGGGGGGATGCGTGGTGCGTGATACGTGATGCGTGATCCGTGAATGGGGCGGGGGGTGGCGTCGGCAGGCGGGGGATCCGATTCGAGTTTCGGAATTTGGGTTTCGGATTTAGGCTGCCGGCGAGCGCATGAAACATCGAGACATCGTGCCGAAGCTGCTGGCGTGGTTCGCGCAGAACGCGCGCGATCTGCCCTGGCGCCGCACGCGCGACCCCTACGCCATCTGGGTCTCGGAAATCATGCTCCAGCAAACCCAGGTCAAGACGGCGCTGCCCTATTGGGAGCGCTGGATGCGGGCGCTGCCGAACCTCGCGGCGCTGGCCAAAGCCAAACCGCCCAAGCTGCACAAACTCTGGGAAGGCCTCGGCTATTACACCCGCGTGCGGAACCTGCACCGCGCCGCGCAGCTCATCATGGCGCAACACGACGGCCGCTTCCCGCACGACTTCGAGGAGGTGCTGGCGCTCCCCGGCGTCGGGCGCTACACCGCCGGGGCCATCTGCAGCATTGCCTACAACCAACCGACGCCGATTCTGGACGGCAATGTGATGCGCGTTTTGACTCGCGTGTACGGCATCGTCGGCGATCCGCGGGAGCGGAAGGTCAACACCCGCCTCTGGCAGCTCGCAGAAGAATTAGTGCAGCAGGCCGACCAGGTTGGCATGCGCACGAGCCCCTCCCCTCACGCATCACGCATCTCGCATCACTTCTCCCGCCCCTGTGCCCAGTTCAACGAGTCGCTCATGGAGCTCGGCGCGCTCGTTTGCACCCCGCGGCAACCTCGGTGCGGCGTCTGTCCAATCGCGAAACACTGCGTTGCATATCAGGAAGACCGCATTAATCAGCTACCCGGCACCCGCCGGCGCATCCGCGCCACGCGGCGGCGCTTCGTTGCCTTCATTACGCAGAAAGGCGGTCTGTTCCTTGTTCGCCAAAGGCCCGCCGGCGTGGTGAATGCGCATCTCTGGGAGTTTCCCAACCTGGAACTGGCCCCCGAGGATTCCGACCTGAAGCAGGCAGCCTGCAACGTCCTGGGCGTGCGGGCGGAGACGCTTGAACTGCTCGGCACAATCAAACACTCCATCACCCGCTACCGCATTACTTTGGAGGCGTATCGGGTGACGAGCCATCGGGCCGCCGGAATCTCCGCGGCCAGAGGCCGCTGGCTTGGCCGAAGCCGGCTTGACAAATTGGCGTTCACCAGCGCCCACAAGCAGATCTTGCAGCGGTTGCGGGACGAGTAACCGGTGACTTGCTGATCGACGCGATACTAGGGCGATCGGAAGCGGTAGAAGCGCAGGGGGCTGTTCGTGGCTGGCGAGTCGTTGAATTGGAACTGGCCGGGGGCAACTTCGGTGACGCCACCCAGCACATCCCAGTCGGTGATGGGCAGCGCCGGATTCGTAGCCGCCAGGGCGGCGCAAGCAACGCCGGGAGTGAAGGTGAAGCCGAACTGAAACGCACCCCCGGGCAGCTTGGCGGCGCTGGTGATCACTGGCGTGTCCTTTGCCAGCTTGATTTTCACTATCTGGTTGGGCCGGCTGTCCTGTCCGAGATAGGCGTAACCGTGCACCGGGTCGAAGACCGCCGAGCGGATAAACACCTCGCCAAAGGGAAGCACTCCGTCAAGGTTCGTGGTGGTGTTATTGGTGGTGACGCCGTTGGGCGGGGGCGTATCGGTGCCGCCCTGTAATGGCAGGTAGGCCATCTCGATGGGCGGGTTGCTGCCATTCAGGGCGAGTTGGTAAACGCCGCCGGGATAGCTGTTGTCGTTCGCGAAATAAACGTAGCCGTTCACGGGATCAACGACCGAGGCGGACAGTCGTCCTTCGCCCGCGTGGAGGCTGATCTTGCCTGCCAACGTGGGCGCCACATCACCGTCCCCCAGCTTCACCTTATAGACTTTGGACGGGACGTTGGTATCCGAGTCATAGGTGCCGTAATAGGCGTAGCCGTGCACCGTATCAAGCGAACCGCCGTCGATGGAGGCGCCGACCGTGTCCAGGTTGACCGCGCCGATGCGCACCGGGGGATTATTGCCGGGCGTCAGCTTGATCTTCACCACGTAGGGAACGCCGTCGGTGCTGCCACCCGAAAAGCCCGGGAAATAGGCATACCCTTTTTGCGCATCAATGGCCCCGGCAAACACGAAGTTCGTCTCGCCCGCATTGAGCGTCACCGAACCCAGTTCCGTGAAGGTCGAGAGGGCCACCTTCGCGACCCGGGCGGGGCTCCCCGAAACGATGCAGACCACATACCCATAATGGTTGGCGGGATTCGGGTCGGAGTCGTCGATGACGATTTCAGCGGCGCTGCCGGCCACGAGCGTGAGCGAACCGGCGCTGGTGATTGCGTTCGTTCCCGTTCCGAGCGCATACCGGCTTAGCATGTTCTTGGGCAGATACAAATACCCCGCCATCGGATCAATGGCACCGTGGGCGGGCTGGCCGGCCAAGAGCGACGGGCCGACCTGCACGGGCAGATTCCCCGTGATATCCACCTTGAAGAGGTAATTGCCTGCAAAATAAGCATAGCCGTTGGCGGGGTCGATGAGCGCGGCATACATTCCCTTGTCGTCGGGGCTGGAGTGGCGCGGTGTGAGCGTAGTATGGCGAATGCGCTGCAGGCCGCCGGCACTCGCCAGCCTGGCAAGACCGAACAGCAGTAGCCCGGTTATCAGCAGGAACTTGTTTTTCACACGATTCCGATAGCAGGTCCTGGGCCGGTTCCAGCGTTAGGATCAGCGCACGCGAAGTTATACCTTTAGTGGACCGGGCTGGGGGCTGATCAACATCCAGGGAGCACCGACTATCGTGGACCTGATCAGAGCCTATCCTGAGAATGCTACCGCCACGAGCGTCTGTGGACCGTTGACCGTGACGATTCAAGCCGCTGACATCCCGTCGTTGACCCTTACCGATATGCAAGTCCATTTGCCTCCTCCCTTCCTGTCTTCATCCCTGGGGTTGACGAATGGGAATATCACCATCTCGTGGTCGGGTGGCACCCTCCAATCGGCCACCAGTCTCACCCTGCCGATTGCCTGGACGGACGTGCCAGGCAACCCCAGCGGTTCATACACTGTTCCGGCCTCTGGGAATAGACGGTTCTTCCGGGTTCGGCAGTAGTTGATTGCATTCCGACAACCGGGATCGGGTGCTTCGGCTCCCGGTCTTGCTGGCCTCTGCGCCGCCGTGCCCGCCTAACGCCTCCCTGCGCGTCGCGCTCATGGGCGGCCAAGTGGTGGTCTCGTGGGGCGGCAGCAACTACCAACTGCTAGGGGCAGACAAGGAAATCGGCTGGGTCACCCTCAACCTCCGGGATGACCAAGGGTTGGGAAGGCCTAAAATCCTGCAACGTCAGATCGCCCCGGGCGAGCAGGCTCATCCGGCCGCTGGCGTCAATGGCCTTCAATTCCAGTTTGGCCGCTCTGATCTGGATGATCTTTTTATACCGCGGTTCGCCCGCGTTGGACGCTGCGTACACCCAGTCACCTTGCAATTGCTTCAGGCATGATTCCACCAGCAGCACGGTGCACCCGGGTAGCTCGGCGGACGGAGCGGAATCGGTCGCGGCGGCCTGCCCCGCGGTTGCCAAGGTCGCTCGCTGTGGCCCAGGCATGGGGTGCATGGAAGACTGCCTTGCTCTTTGTTCGCGGAAGAATACGAGCGCGCTCACCAGATAGGTTACCCAGAAAGCGCAGAAACACAGCACTCCCAGCAGGATGACTTGCTGCTGGGTCAGCTCCACCTTGGCGCTTCGGACCAGGCCGAGAATCACCCCTGGAAATACCAGCGATACCGACACGGAGAACCATCGCGGGCCTTTGACTGCCCCCAGCATCATGCCGACCATGACGGCGCACGTAATCGTCCCCAGAAAAGTAAAGAGGAAGCTTAGAAGTATGACCGAGAGAACGACTGCTCCCCACGCCACGAGATAACTGCCAGCCGTTCTGATGGCCGCCGCGTTCATGTGGTCTGACCGCATCGCATAACAAATGCTGCTTTCAGTTTTTTAACAAGCTAATGGGAAGAGTCAAGCCCTTTGTTCACCTATTTGCCCGGCGGCGGGAGCGCAGCCGTCCCCACCCGCAGTAGCACCGACCTTGGGAAGCGGTCCGAATGCTTTGAGAGCCAAACCCTCGCGGAACGTACTGCGGACGGGGACAGCCGCGCTCCAGGGCAGCATCAAAGTGCGGTTAACGCTTTCCGGCGGCGGAGAAAGCGCACCAGTTGCGTCACACTCAACAGCACGCCAAAGACGGCCAACGCCGCATTCGCTGGCTCGGGCACAGCCTCGATGCAAGCCGCAAAAATGCCCGATTCCACCAGCGGCCAGTCGCGTGATCGCTGTGTTTGTTGTATTCTGGGGCATGGCTGAGAAGATTGGATTTGTCGGAGTGGGGCGAATGGGCGCCAACATGGCGCGCCGGCTGAAAGAATGCGACTACGAAATCGCCGCCGTCTATGACGTCAACCGCGCGGTGGCGCAGGGCCTCGCCCAGGAGCTAGGCTGCGCGGCACCCGAGGAACTGAGTCAGGTCACGAACGTCTGCGATGTCGTGCTCACGGTGGTGACGGACGACAAGGCGATGAAACAGATTTACAGTGGCGGTCTGCTGCGCCGGGCGCGGGGGAAGCTCTTCATCAATTGCGCGACCGTCACGCCGGACGTGCATGTCTGGGTGGAGGCCAAAGCCGCGAAGGCCGGCGCGCAGTCGCTGGAGGCCTGTATGGCGTCGAGCATCACGCAAGCGCGCCAAGGTACGCTTTACCTGATGTGCGGCGGGCGGCCGGAAGTCTTCGAGCGCGCCAAGCCGCTGCTCGAAAAGCTCAGCTCGTCGGTGCGTTATATCGGCGCTGCTGGGCAGGCGGCCCAGGTCAAAGCCCTCGTCAACATGGTTATGAACATCAACACGGCGGGCTTGGCGGAGGGGCTCGGGCTGGGCGACGCCCTCGGGCTGGACCTGGCGATGCTGCGCGAGGTCTTCTCGCAGACCGGCGCCAACTCGCAGGTGCTCAAGACCGACGGCGAGGACATGCAGAACCGCGNNGGTTTGGGCGAACTCGACAAGTCGGGCGTTGCGGAGCTGACGTTCAAGGGGAGGCGCGGAGGTGGGGGTTAGTTACATGGTCGCATGGTTACATTGTTGCATGGTTGGGCAGACTCCGGAGGTGAATTGGTTGCCCGAGAAACTCCGCACGCCAAAGGGGGCGGCGGCCCGAGCGCTGAGTGAAAGCTCCGTTAGGAGCGCCATGTTTATAGCCAGGAGGCACACAGGGCGCCAAGCTCCGTTAGGAGCGGCATGCCACCCCCCCAATCGTGTGAACCCGCTATGCCGCTCCTAGCGGAGCTTGCGAAGAATCATCTGGAGCCGCCGGGCTATAAACATGCCGTTCCTAACGGAACTGCACCGGCTCAGAAGTTTGAATGAGTGAATCACAATTCCCATCTGGGCCGTGGACGGGGTTCTACAATTACCACCCGGGCGATCGGCACCGGATGGACCTCCAGCTCACCTTTGCCAACGGTAACTTAAGCGGCGACGGGGCGGATGACGTTGGCCGGTTCCTCATCAAGGGCCGCTACGACGCCGCCAGCCACGAGTGTTACTGGACCAAGAGCTACCTGGGGGCGCACGACGTTTTCTATCGAGGCTTTCGGGAGGGCAAAGGGATTTGGGGTACATGGGAGATTACCATCCATGATCACGGCGGCTTCCACATCTGGCCGCGCCAGGCGGGGGAAGGTGAAGAGCGCGCCGAGTCGGCTGCGGTGGCGGAACCCGTCGATGCCATTGCCACGCAGGAGATTACGTCCGGCGCGGCTCAAACGACCCAAGGCAGCGCTGCTGGCTGATAACCGCGCCTGCCCTCGTCGGCGGGGACGGCATGCGACAGAAGCAAGACGCGCCCGTCGGCTATTGCAGCAGCTTCAGCCGGTGGAATTGCCTCGCGCTGAGGGAGGGCAGGATCCCACTGATCTGGCCGTTGATGTTCGTGATCGGGCTGGTGACGGGGTTCCAGCTTGGCGGCGGTGCCAGATCGGTGGTGGCCTCGAGCATGAAGTTGTCCGCTAAGGCCGGCCAGGAGACTAGCTCGGCTGAATTGGTAAGGACGATCGAGAGACGGGGCGGAGGGTTAGTCCAGCGGTACTCACTGGCGCCGTTGAGCGGCAAAACCCAGCGCGAGCCGCTCGGCACGGGAGTCACGGTGGACGCAGCGCCGCCGGTGCATTGCACTTTGGCGGGCTGGTCGAAGCGAGCGCGGCTGAATTCGAGGGTGAAATTGCGCTGCCTCGGCCAGGTTTTCAGGAGCCACACATTGCCTTCGCGGCGCAGCAAGACGCTGCCGTCGGTGCGCGCGTCACCGAAGTCCACGACGCTATTCGAGTTGTTAAGATGCTGGCCATACCAAGCCGTTGGATCGAAAGCGGGCAAGTTGGTCTCGGCAGTGAATGTGATCAGCGTGCCGGCGTTGGTCAGGTGCAGCCCCCCGAGGCGAATGCGCAGCGTCCCATCGTCTAACCCTTGAAGGGGCACGCGGCTGCCGTCGCCGGTCGCATCGTACAGGCCGAGCAGCCAGTCGTAATCGCCATCGGGGAGAGTGGAAGGGAGTGACACATTCCATGGGCCGTCGCTGATGGCTTGGCCCGGCTGCCATTGCGAGGTGGGCGGCGCGGGGACGTGGTCCTGTTGGGCGCAAATGACGCCATTGGTGCAGAAGTGAACGAAGCAAGTATAGTTCTTCGCCAGGAGATCCTGCACGGCCCACCCATAAGTGACCCGGAAAGCGCGAGTGCCGGTCTGCTGAAATGCGGCAACGCTCGGGCGCACACGGCGGTAGCCTGACAGGTTCCAGTCGGCAGCCGATCGGGCGTTCAGGAACAGAGTGTCCCCGGTGTCCGAGAAATCAGCGATCACGCCGCCGCGCAGCGTGGTGCCGGCGGTGACGCCAGCGCCTTCGGCCACCCAACCCAGGTCGGGCAAGAGCCATTTTCCCGTGGTAAAAGCATTCGAGCCGGCGTTCGCGATCAGGACCAGGCCGTTTTCATAACGAACCCGGACGCGATTCCAGGCGTCGGGAGAGTTGGTTTTGGCCATGGCGGTGGCATCGAGCCACGCGCCGTTGGTTTCATAGAGGATTTCGAGCGGCCTGACCGACGCGTAACGCGCCATGACCGGCGAGAGCAGATGATGCTCCAACCACGCCAGCGGTATGTTCGCATACACGGAGCTGTCGAGGAATCCCGCATGGCCGTAAGCCGCTTCCTGCATGCGGTAACGGTCCAGCATTACCATGGGCGCGGGGCCGGCCCAGTTGGTTTGGTAAGTCTCGCTCGGCCACCAGCGGCTGTAGTATCCCATCCCGTGGTTGAACTGGAGGGGGTGAATCTTCAACAGATCGAAATCCACGGCGAGCGGAGCGGTGAATCCGCCGTTGCCGGGCCAACCGCTCCCGAATTGGGCCTCGACGCCATCGAGGCACCCGCTCCAATACCAGTGGTTGTTCCCCTCGCCGAACACAGGGCCGGTGTGGGTGTCGCGCTCGTAAGCCCAGAGCTGCCGGTGGATGTCCCAGACCCTACTGAATTGACCGGCCCCTGTTTCGCCGGCGCGCTGATCCACATGGAACCAGGGCGGCACTGCGCTGTGCACGTCCAGGTAATTGGCCTGGGTAGCGTAGCGGCGGTGAATTTCGGGCGATTGCGTCGCGGCCAGGCGCAGGATGGCGTTGGGCTTTTCGGCAAACGATTGGATGTGGGTGCCGGGGTTGTACCAGGCGAGTTGCAGGTTGCCGGCCGAGTCGAGCGCGATGTCGTTGGTGTTGTAGAAATCGTAGTTCGGGTAGTAGTCCACGTAGTTCTCATGGAGCGCGCAGCGGATGCCCAGGCTTGTGCCGGTGGCGAGGAGGTTGCTCATGCCGACATCGCCGCCGTAGCTGGCGTTAGCCGGGTAGTGCATGGGCAGGGCGTTATCGTAGCCGCTGCGTTGCCAATCGTGGATAATCGCAACGCAGTTGGTGATCCCGTAACTGGCGAGGTTGGTGAGGTTGCCGGCGATGTTCGCAAAGGTGCCGCCCCAGATGTCGAGCATGACCTTGTTGGCGAGAAANNGCGCTGTAGCTGGCTTTGGTCCCGGTCTGGGAGGTGGCAGCGGAGGCAGTCCAGTCGAGCAGCGCGTTTACAAAGAGACCCTCCTGAGTAAAGTAATACGCGCTCCCGGGGTAGTAGGGCACAACGACCGGACGGCGCCGAACCACCGGGCCCCAGGCGCCGGCGTCGAGCGCGGTGACCCAGGGCTTGTCGCAGGTCACAGCCAGCGCGAGGCTCTTGCCGACAAGCTGTCCGGTGATGCGCACGGTGGCCGTGGTCGAGCCGACATTGAATGTTCGCCAGAGGGTGTAGCCCACATTTGTCTGGAGCCAGCCGCTGGCGGCGGGCGTGGCAGTTTGACTCCAGGATAGCGACGCCGAATTGGCCAGCGGCACGGTGATGGACGTGTCGCCGGTCATCTCCGCGTTAAGAATGATCGTGCCGAAGAGACCGTCGTTGGCCGACTGCGGGGCGCTCCATTGGTAATCGAGGGTGCCGTCAGATCCAGTGTACCGGAGGTGGACCACGCTGTTTGACAGGCTC
>PLZQ01000222.1 GCA_003152225.1 Limisphaerales bacterium
ATATCACGCTTACAATAGGACTAGCGGGTCGAATTGCTGCGGGTAAGGGTCATAAGCACCCTGCGACGACACATAGCTGCCGACCGCTGCGTTGACGGCCAGCACGACTCCTTTGCCCGGCGCTTTGACCGAATACTTTTGCAGCAGCGCGTTAGCTGCGTTGTATGCCTGCTTCAGCGCCTCGTACTGCTTCGCCTGGTTGGTGATATCGTAACTCCATGCCCCGGCCTTGGTAAGTTCAGATTGCTTGCGGGCTACGTCCAATCCGGCTGCCGCCTGATTGACGGTGTCTTGCGCAGTATCCAGCACATCCTTGCTGATCGATTGCGGGTCGATGTCGTAGGAGGCGTGGCGCTTGTCATACTGGTCGTGGGCCACTTTGAGGTTGAATTCCGCCTGCACCACCTGCGCCTCGGCAATCGCCAGCGTCTCCATTCTTGGCTGCGCTTTGAGTTCCTCCAGAAGTGCCAGGGAAGCTTCGGACTGCAATCTGAGCTGCTCGGTGTTTGCTCGCTGCACAGAATCGTCGATGGTGAACAGTGGGGCGCCGGCCGACACCTGCTGGCCTTCGTGCGCGAGCACCTTGGTGATCGGGCCGGAAACTTCAGGAAAGATATTGATGTTTTCACCGCTCGACTGGTCGCTCTCGATAATGCCATTGGCATAGATTGCCGACTCGTAAGGGCTGCTGACCGGTTTAAACACGGGGGGGCTGGGCCTTCCTTTCCCTGCCAAAGAGGTAGGCCGCGACCAGTGCGGCCAGCAAACCTATTATCGAAAGGGTAAAAATGATCTTGTTTCTGGCTTCGAACTTAGGCTTTGCTGCTTTGGCCTCGGACTTAGGCTCGGCTGCTTTGGCGTCGGGCTTAGGCTCGGCTACTTTGACTTCGGGTTTAGGCTCGGCTACTTTGGCGTCGGGCTTAGGTTCGGCTGCTTTGGCTTCGGGCTCAGGTTCGGCCTTGGTTTCATCTCTCCGAATCTCCCCCTCCGCCTTCTCCCACTCCTGAACTGCTCGAACTTCTTCGCGCCCTATCTCCTCGTAGAGTTCATGGACTCGTTTGATGATCTGCGGCCTCAATTCGGACGGTGTCTTGGCTTTGGCTTCTGGCTTAAGTTCGGCTGCTTTGGCTTCGGGATTGGGTTCGGTTTCTTTCATTCGGTACCCTTGTCGAACGCGGTGAGACGTCCATCTTCCATATGCATGATACGGTCTGCATATTCGTTGATGCGCGCATCATGGGTGACGATCAGGATGCAGCGCTTTTCATTGAGTATTTTCTCTTTGACGAAGGCTATGATCATCCTCCCGGTGTCACCGTCCAGGGAGGCGGTTGGTTCATCGAGAATCAGGATCTCTGGACTGCTGATAATCGCGCGCGCGATCGCCACGCGCTGTTGCTCGCCGCCCGAGAGCTTCACTGGTAGGATCTCGCCCCGGTCTTTTAGGCCGACAATTTCGAGGTATCTATTTGCCTCGGTGATTGATTCGTTCCAGTCGCGCTGCTTCAAGATCAACGGGATTGCGACATTCTCGGCCGTGGTTAACCGCGGGAAGAGATGATAGTCCTGGAAGACGAAGCCAATTGTATTCAGACGGAAATCAGCCAACTGGTCATTGTTCAGGGTCCAGATATCGGCCCCTTTGACTGTCACCTTACCGGTGTTGGGACGCAGGATGCCGGAGATCATGCTCGGCATCGTGGTCTTGCCGCTGCCGGACGGGCCGACGATGAATAGCATCTCGCCAAAGTGAGCGACAAGCCTGACATCATTCACGGCAATCTTCTTGGTTTCGCCTTCGCCAAACCATTTTGTCAGATCAGTTGGGACGATCGCCTGGTTTATTATGGGTTTTACGCTATCGGAATTCATAGGTTTACCTGTCGTACCCTTCACCCGGCATGGAGTGCCAATGCCTTGCCAATATCCAAATCCGCCGCGTCTCGGAACGAACCTACTCCAGGTAAGTTTTTGATTCTCCTCTAGCTAACGGAGAACCAACCTGGCACCCGGCGCTCTAACCTCCTCAATCCAGCGCAATTAACGTGCTTCAGGTCACCTTTGGTGTGCGGTGAACAGAATGTAAAGGCATTGCAACTTGCACGACCACTGCCGCCGCACCATGCACTTTGCAAAGTGGGAGAAGTGATGTTCAGGCCCGCATTGCCTTCGGCGATGGCACGGAACAGGCCCCGGAAGTTGAGCCAGACGGGCTTCGGATTGTAAGGATCGCGGCGCTCGAAGGCATGCTTGAGGGACTCGGCGGGCAGCAGGCCGCAGAAGATGTCGGTGAGGAAGTCCGGGAGCAGGGCGGTTTCCTTGAAATGGTCGGCGTGGCCGGAAGCGATGAGGCCGGCCCAGTGCTGGAGTTTGGGCTGCCAGGCGCTCGTTTGCTCCGGGAGGTTGAACGACCGCGCCTGCTAGCGCAGGACTTCCGGGTGGAAGAGCGGTTTGGATTCGAGAGCCATTTGCCGGGGGGCAGACTAGGCGGGGGCGGGAAGAAGCCAAGCCCGAACATCCAACATCCAACATCGAACACTCAACACCGAACGTCGAACCTTGAACTTTGAACCTTGAACCTTGAACGGCGGGAAGAGGAGGGCCCCGCAGAATCCCTAGTGTACCCCTAGCGTATATCCGGCGTACAACTGGCGATCAGCTATCCGGTACCTATACATTACCTATACGGTACCTATAGGGTACCTAGTGAACACCTAGTGAACACCTAGTGAACACCTAGTGAACATGCGGCGAATGCGTGAGAATCACGCATATCTGAAGGGTGCCGGACACCGGAGGCAAACTGCGAACCTCGAAAGGCGAGCGGGGGAAACGGAACATCCAACAACCAACATCCAAGCCCGAACACCGCGGCACGGCGGAAAAGTCGCAGGAAACCGACTTGGATAAGCGTGCCTGATCAAAAATGAGGTCTTGAGGGTGGTCTATGGTACCAAGGTATGTCCAGGGATTGTCCAGGGTGCCCCCAGACCACCCCGAGGGAGGCGGGAGAGGAGGGTTGAATTCGAGATGCTTATGGTGAACACCGGGCCGAAGCCGGAGATAGCCGCGAAAAAGCACTCAAGACGCATGACAAGGCAATCCTCTCGCCCTTTTTGAGTCTTCTGCGCCTCTTTGCGGCAGTTTCGCAATTGGCTCTCGAACCTCCCGTCCTCCGTAACAGTACTGCGGAGCGTGGATGAACTTCAAAGCTCGAACAGCCGGGCAAAGCCACCCAAAGCCACACTCTGGCAAAAGCTGAAATGCTGAAAGCTGAAACTGCGGAAAGTCAACTCAAGCCACACCAATGCGACCTCAAAGCCTCCCCAAAGCGTGTTGATAGCCAACCGATTGCGACTCCAAAGCCACCCCAATGCGACCCTAATGCTACCCCAAAGCCACCCCAAAGCCACCCTAAAGCCAGCTACTTTCGTGCTGGTCCGGTGGGCGAAAGGGGGCATTCGCCTTCGGGTTTCGGCCTGCTGGCAGACGCGCAGTGCTCCTCTTGCGTGCTATTTGCGACATTCGCAGGATGTTGTGCTGGAGCGGAACGGGGCGGACGAGGGTAATCCACCGCGCGCGCCCGGCAGAGGCATGCCTATTTCGGAGAGACGATGGCGTTGGTCCCTTGTTTATAGCGGACGAGGAGGCTGGTCGCGCGTTTGGACATGCGCAACTCGAGGTTGGTCATGAGCTGCCGGCCGGTGATAGTGCGCTGTTGGTTCGTGCGGCCTTCTTCGCAGAAATCCAGCACGTACGACGCCTTGGGATTCAGGCCGTGCAGGCCGGTCTGCAGGACGGGATAGGGGCACTCGCTGTGGCGGAATGCCAGCACAATGCCGGAGTTGAGGTCGCTCCGGTGCAGTTGCCAGGCGATGAGCGCGCCGGGGCCGAGCACGGGCGGCGTCAGCGGGTAGAAGTCGCCGTACCAGTATTTCGCGTTCTCCTTGGCTTCGGCGAGGGCGGCGCGGGCGGCGGGGAAGGAGAACTTCGGATCGAGGACGGGGAACTGGCAGATGACGCCGGCAGTGGCCGCGCTGCGGAGGTCGTAGGGTTCGGGCGTCCAGGCGCACGCGCCGAGCAAAGGGACGTACATGCTTAGGCCGGCGATCTGAGTCTGGTTCCAATCGGCGTGGCCGGGGGAGCAGCCAGTGTCGCTGTGCCAGAGCGGCACGGAGCGGCGGCAGGTTTCCAGGTCAATACGCCGCCCGCCGCTGGCGCAGTTATCAATGGAGAGGCCGGGATGCCCGGCCAACAGCTCGTCCCAGAGCGCGTAATGGCCAGCCACATACTGGATCTCCGTCATGCCCTGGCGGTCCGGGGCGTCCGCCTTCCGCCAGTAACTGAGCGGGTCGATGTTGAAGTCGTTGCGATAGACATCAATCCCGAAGTCGGCGATACGCCGCGACAGCAGGTCCGCCAGCCAGCGGCGGGCGGCGGGGTCACTGAGCTTGAAGAGGCCTCCTTTGTCGCCGCCGAAGACGAATTCGGGGTGTTCGCGGGCGATCTGGGTGCCGGGCGCCACGCGCTCCGGCTCGAACCAGACGATGAACTTAAGTCCTAACTGGTGGCAAGCATCGCTCAGCGGTTTGAGGCCGTTGGGGAATCGCTGGGGCGGGCAGGACCAGTTGCCGACGCCACTCGGGAACCCGCCTTCGAACCAGGCAGCATCGAGCCAGTGCGCGTCACAGCCGGCGTTGAACGCCGCCTTGACCGCGCGAAGTTGGGCGGCTTCGGTGCCCCAATCGGGCTGCGTGCCGACGTAGCGATCGAAGCATTGCAGCGCCACGGGCAACCGTAGCGGCCGGCCGTTCTGCCGGGGCGCATACTCGAATAGCATGAGGCGGCGGAAACGATTATGCGCCGCGAGCCGGTCCCCTTTCCAGGGCAGGACGAGGATGCGCGGGGTGCGGATCTGCTCGCCGGGATGCAGGCGCAGGGAGACCTTCTCCATGCCCGCGCGCAAGGTGGTGGGCCCCGCGTCGGAACGTTCGAGGGTGGCGCGCCACTGGCCGGACCAGCCGATGGCCGTAATCATGCCTTCGTCGCCATACTGGACATTGAAGAACGGGAACGCGCCGTTCGAGGAGCGTCCGCCGTCGGGCGCGAGCGCGACGGGCTTGCCCGGCTCGACCTCGGTTTCGAGCGGCAGGAAGGAGCGCTCGCTGCAGACATCGCCCATCAGATGGTGCAACTGGACCGGCTTGCGAGAGTAGCCGGTGCGCAGTTGGACATCGAGCGCCTGCACGTCCTGGAGCAACGGGGTGTCTTGCGTGCCGAGATTCTCAAACTGGAGCACCCACTCGACCGCCGGGTAGCGTTTGAAGGAGGTCACGGTGGCGCTCAGGCGCAGGTTCGTGTCGGGGTCGGTCCAGTTCACCTCGTGGATGGTGCGGTCTGGGGCGTCCTTGGTCGCGACGGCGCGGCGGCAGTGTTTGAGGAAGTTGGTGGAAGCGGCGCCGCCGTAACGGAAAGAGAACGGGAGTGCCGTGCCGGTGAACGGCTGCTGGTCTTCGTCGGCCCAGCAGACCTGGTTGTTGGTGGTGACGATGCAGGCATCGGCCCAGTCAGCCTGGTCATAGCCGGGGCCGTCGGAAGTGGCATCCACCTTGAGGGTCAGCTCGCGGGTCCCGTCGGGAAGGGGGACTTTCACGGGCGCCGGGCCGTTAGTGCCGCGGAGAATGCGGGTGCGGAACACTTGTTTG
>PLZQ01000501.1 GCA_003152225.1 Limisphaerales bacterium
GACCGGCGCTGTCCCATTGGGGGATGGTCGAAGAAGACATCGAGCACCGCCATATTCCAGGCCGGTGCCGTAAGACGCCAGATTGGGCACCCATACGGTCATCTTACGGCGGTCGATTCCGAAACAGTTCCAAACCGTTCCAAACGGGCTGCTGAACCCCAGCCGCATCTGCGATCAACCCTGCAAGATCGCACCGACAGCCTCGCGAGCGAGCTTGAGCCTGTGCGGGGTTTAGCCTGATGAGGGGGCGGGGCTGCCACTGGTGTCTGCATTTGCAGACAACTGTCCACTTTGGACAGTTCGCCTCGCCTGGGACTGCGCCAGTGGGCGACTCGGCCATGTGCGGCGTCTGCCAATCGTTTTGTGACCAGCCAGCGGCATCAACTGATCTCGGAGATCAGTTGATGCCGCTGGCAACTGGTAAAGTTTACCAGTTGGCAATATGGGCAGGACTGGCGGAGAGGAAACGCTACAACCTGGCCCACTCCTCTTCCTGGGGTGCGTTTCGCGTTATTCATTGCCGTAACGAACGCCTCGCAGTTCGGCGGTCACCAGTCAGGGTTTCAGGGTGACCATGAAGTGCAATAGTTGTGACCACGAAGATCAAGTAACTGGCTGAAGCCCTGATGGAGGCACCCTTGTCAAGCCCAAGGCCCGCTGGGGGGCCGCAACAAGGCCAAGGCCGGGTGTTCGACGGTTGTGACGCGCCCTCCTAGCCTGGACGGCTCGGCGTGGGGCCGCAGGGGCCTTTTAGAGGCCCAACTCTTCTTCGCAGGCGGACGGCAGGGGTGCCAGCAGCCCAAGTTCGCCCGCTGGCGGTATGTCACAATCGCGACCGCCGTAAAACCTCTGAATGGGTGCCCATAGTGACATCTTACGGCGGTCCTGTTTGAAACCGTTCCATACGGTTCCAAACGATGTGCCGGAGAGCGCGTCGAAATGCGATTTACCGCTGAAGATCGCCGGGCAAGCGCAGCTTGACGCGAGCGGCGGCATCAAACTTACTGCCCCTGGAGATTCGCAACCGGTCGGCTGTTGACGGCGGCAAGTTCCGGCGCGGCAGACCTGTCAAGGTCGGCCACGGCAGGCCCTTGTCGCTGATCCCAGGCCAACTTGCCGCCGCGCTCCAGCAGCATTTTGACGCCTCAGCGCCGACGTTGACAGCCAGCGCCACGAGGCCCGCCTGAGCTGCGTCAAGCCTGGCGATCCCCTGCAAGGTCTGGGTGCCGCAGGGTGCCCATTCGTGGCGGACCTTGCCATCAAGTCTGAATCTGCCCCCGTCAAATCCGCCTAGCAGCAGAACTGACAGGCACTTGCCACCAGGGCGGAACCCGGTGACGACGAGCTTGCAGCCTTGCTTGCAAGCCACTTAACCCAAGAGCTTTCCGCCTTGTCAGGGCACCGGCTGCCCTGCTGCAACAGGTCGATGGCGGAAAACCCAATGCGCCCCCCTTGGGCGGCGCTCCGCTCTGAAGGATTTGAAACGGGGGACGGCCTGCCCCATCCACCGCGACCAGCTCGCCGTCTCAAACTGGCAACGCACCCAGCCAACAGTCATTGAGCCAGTGGTCGTCGGGGGTTGCGGCTCGTTTCATAGTGGGCTACGGCATCCCCTTGCCTTGGAGCGTGGCGGGGCAAGGCCAGGCGATTGACCACCGGGACGCGCTCCTGGCCCCGAACACGGGTCGCCGGGCCGCTGGGTCATCTTAGCCCCAACTTCTTGACGAGCCTACCAGCGGCGTGGTGGCAGCCCCGGATCGCTGGGGCCGACGCCTTAGCCTGGGATTCGCCGTAACCCCTGGAGGCTAGCCTTGACAGCCCATTTTAGTGGCACCCCATGAGGAGTTGGTTCAAGTCAGCTAACCAAGAGCGCAGCCAACGTTCAGGCAGCCCTCGTAGTTAAGGGCATGAACTTGATCACTCAGCTGCTCAGGCCAGAACCTAAGCCGACAAGCCAGGCCGACCTGCTCCGGGTCGCGGCCAGCCAGGCCGGACAGGTGCTTGCGATCCGGCGCAGGCTTGCCGCCAGACGCCACGGCCCCGACGACCGGAAGTGGACCGGCGTCGTATTTGGCCGGAAGAGGAGCTGGGTTGGTCAAAAGGTCGTCTTGCCGGACCAGAGCATTGGCTGGATCAAGCAGGCCCAGGCCGGGATTGTGTGCGTCCGCACCAGCGTCACGGACCCTCTTGACGGCGCGGTTCATGACTATCTGGAGGCGACGGCGCTGAAGCCCTACCGATTGCCCGAGGCCGTTCTACTCGGGTCACTGAAGCGCGGCAAGACGGAGCGCGTGAGTGCCATCAAGGCGGCAGCATCACGGTCAAATGGCAAGCTGCCGCCCAAGCCGGGCAGTCGCCCGCGTGGAAGGCCGCGCAAGCGCAAACAGGAGCCGCCCATTCAGAGACTCAGAACACTGTGCGCAGAACTGCACTCGGCGTTGGGAGCGGCTCCGCCAGTATCATGATGCCGACCTTTGGACAGACGGATACGGCGGGTGCCACTTCAGAATCCGGCTGCTCCTTCTGAGGCGCAGGTGCCATCGGGCTAAGCAGCGGCGAGGAAGATTTCCTTGCGATGGTGCGAGAGGAAGTGCTTTTGATCCGTATTCAATGGGAGCGGGTGAGGCGGGTTCTGCGGGTCCAGCCCCATGCGGCGCAGTGATACCACATCCGCTATCGGGGAAATCAGAACCTCGCCGTTGTCCTCGAAGCTGATGAACCCGCGATCGAAAAGATCGTCGGCGGTCGGAGTAAGGAGCAAGCCATTGGCACCGTGGAGACGCTCCTCGTTGCTGGACTCGCGCCAGGGCTTGATGTGGCTGCCGACCAGGTGCGTTGGGTTATCGACAAAGGTCAGACGACAACGCTTTTCGAGCCGTGACACTCGGTCCTTGAACAGGCCCTGGCCGACCCTGGCTTGGACCAGCGCCCGGCGAGTAGTGACGGGGATGTCACCTTCAAGGATATGGCGCTGCTCGATGTCCTCCCACTCCAGCTGGCCTGAAAGCTCGCGCTCCACCCAAATCGAGGACGAGCCTTGAAAGGCGGCGGCGCTGAAGGCAGCGTTCTCTCCGGCAAGCCCGATGACGACCTGGGCCAGGGCATCTGAAATTGAGGTCAGGTAAACGTGCTGGAGGCCGTCGCCGGTCAGTCGCAGTGGGGAAAAGCTTTTTTGTTCGAGCAGGGGAATGAACACAGGGAGATGGTCTTTGGGACGAACGACGCGAGAGAACCGCTCAAATCGGACATCCACGCGCCATCCGACTACATCCCATGCCTCGCCCACATGGCCAAACTCGGCGGGTCGAGGGCAGGTGTAGCAGTAAGACACAGCGAAGCCCGCACCCTGGACAGCGCCCGAGGCGTAGGAGAGCACGACATCGCCAGGAATTACCTCGCGCAGAAAGTCGTAGAATCTGTTCCGAGCACCATCTCGCTTGCGCTTCGGTGACCAAATGTAGCGCCCTTCAAACTCGCGGCGGAAGGTCTGTTTATGGTTGACCCACCAGTAGCGCATACTTACGACTTCAGCCGCGAGATTGAATGGACTCCCAAGAGCTACTCTACCAGAGCGTTTGGGATATTGGTGATGCGCGGAAGTTGATATACTGGCCAAAACAAAGTTCTGATTATGAATTGGACAAATGCCAACTATGTTGTGGACGACGACAAGAGCCGATTACGGATTCCAGAGATAAGGTCGCTGATGCAGCAGGGCGAATGGTGTGCTGATTACTCCGAAGAAATAATCGAGCGATTGATTCAAAACTCATTTTGGCTGGGCCTTTTCCTGAATGGATGTTTGGTCGGCTTGGCCCGTGTGGTGACGGACAAAGAAACCGTCTCCCTCATTACGGATTTCATCATCGATGAACCGCATCGCGGAAATGGACTGGGGTCGTGGCTCATGAAGTGCCTGATCGCACACCCTGAGCTTCACGGAACTAGTATGAGCTTAGGGACTCAAGATGCTGACCTGTTCTTCAACAAGTTCGGTTTTGAACGAGTGGGCAGCTTCATGCACCGCTTCCAACGACCCGACCCACGGCCTCGACGGTCGTCAGGGTCGGTCGGCTTCCCGCCCAAATCCGGTAGTTTAACGGGGCACGAAAAGTAATCGCACACGACACTACGAACATGTGCTTCCGCTCCATGAGATCAGGCGTTTGATTATCGCCATCTCGACGGCTATTTCTGGTTTTGTTCGGAGTCGGCGACACCCTTGGCACAATACTCTTTCTCTTTCTTGAAAGTCTCCTTAGCTCGAACGAGGTCGCCCTTCGCTTCATAGTTGCGGGTCAGAGCGGCGTAGATGTCCTCGTAAAATCGCGGGTCGGAAATTATTGTTTTCTGCTCAATCCAACCGTCATCGGGTGACCCGGCCTCGCGAACGAATGTTAGAACCTCGATCAAACATTCGATAGCCCTGTCATGCTCATGCAATTCTTCGTAACACCGAGATGCCTTCCTCAACATCTCCGCCTTAGCTCTGCCGGGTAGAGCGGATTCGGCCCTATGAAGAGAAAGCTCTAGTGCTGACTCAAACCGCCCTGCTTTGAGATAATCGTCGGCCAAAGCCCGTTCAATAGCCGCGATGTTGTAATACGACCCAAGCTGGGGAAGGACTCGCTCGATTAGGGCAAAACCTTCAGTGTATTTTGCGCAGCCGATCAGAACCCCTGATAATCGCCATTCCCAATCGAGCCGCCGCTCAGGGTCGAACCCATTCCTGGCGAGCAGCGCACGATATATGTTTTCCGCCTCGCTAAAACCACCAAGACTATGGGAAAGCTGCGCGAGTGTTTCCTGAAAGTAAGCGTGGTCGGGGTAACGTGTGCAAACCTGGCGCAAAATGCTTAACGCCCTCGTTCCATCAGGCAGGCCGTGAACAAGCTCATACAGCGCATTACCGGCGATGTCGTCATCTGGGTCAGCTTGCGCTACTGCTGCATAGCTTAAAGCAGCATCCTCTAGTCTTCCAATCTCGCGATAAGCGTCACCCAGCAACAAATGGGGCAGAGAACTTTTGGGTGCAGTTTTGACCGCCAGTTGCGCAAGCCTAATCGCTTCTTCCCATGCACCGGCTGACAGATAAGACTCCGCCAGCGTTAGGATTACGTGCCAATCTACTGGCTCGGACCAGAACGCATCGCGATATTGCTTTAACAACGCCAGCTTGTTGGAGTTTTCGCTGTTGGACATATAAAAACCTCAGAATGAGCCTATCAACTTCAGCCGATACTAAAGGCTGCCGACAGGGCGAAGAGCCGCTTAAGGGTTGGAAGGGAAAGTTGGAGCATCACGGGTCGAAGGAAATCAATAATACTGCCGGATGTAATCGTAGGCCCGGTCGAACAGCTCCTGCTCCCGGTGGAGCTGATACTTTAGCAATGTGCTGCGGAGCGCCCGCTTGATCTCGCGCTCGCCGCCCGTGGTCTGCTGCCAGCCATCGAACCGCACTGCCCGCACGATGGCATCAATGTCTCCAACGACGCGCTCCACCATGACCGGCGTCTTCGTGTTCTTGGCCGCTTTGAACAACTCCGTTAACGCGGCTTTGCCTCGGTCCTGCTCCTGCTCAGGCACGACCTCTTTCTCAGCGGCCACGACATCCTTCGCCAACTCCAACAGCAGCTTCAGGAACGCCAGGCTGGTCAGCAGGCCCTTCTCGTGGCGTTCCTTCAATTCTTCCAGCCGTTGGCCCAGGGCGATGAACTTGGGATTCTTCGAGTGCCTGCGGATGCGGGCGATGATGCTGATCTCAATCTCTTTCACCTTCTTCGGGTCTTGGGACTCGACGATCTCCTTCAACAGCTTCTCGTCCACGACCAGCGTGTCCAGGTTGTCCTGGACGGCTTCGACGTGGATGTTCTGGTGTATCAATTCGATAGTCTTTGCGCCCAAGGTATGCCACAACAGCTTGCCGCTGCCACTCGGCGGCTTGATGGACTCGTAAACTTGGCCGAGCCAGCGGTAGTCGTCCTCGAAGGGCTTCAGGCATGAATCTGGCGACAACGCCTCCCACACCTTGGCGAACACCGAGAAGTCCGCCGCGAACGCATCCCGCTTCTCGTTATTCGGCAGGCACTGCTGCGCGGCGATCAAGCCCTCGTAGCCGCTGACCTTGCGATCCACGCCAGGGAAGTAATCCACGCACTTCTGCCAAATCTTCGACAACTCCGCCTTCAGTTCCTCCAGGTTGGTAATGACTAGGCGGATGGACTTCTCGTCGAACATCAGCGCTCGGCCCACGTCGTCGAACACGCCCAGGTAATCCACGATCAACCCGTGGCTCTTGCCGGGGAAAGGCCGGTTCGTCCGGCAGATGGCCTGTAACAGCGTGTGGTCCTTCATCGGCTTGTCCAGATACATCACCTGGAGTATCGGGGCGTCGAAGCCAGTCAGCAGCTTGGACGTGACGATCAGGAATTGCAGCGGATGAACAGGATCACGGAAGTTGTCCAGGAGCCGTTCCTCGTCGTCCTTGCTGCGCTCGTAAAGTCTTTTGTATTCGCTCTCGCCGCTGGATACCGTCATTACCACGGCGCTGGCTTCGGGCGGCAGCAGCTTGTCAAACTCCTGCTTAAATAGGTGACACGACTCGCGATCGAAGGTTACCACCTGGGCCTTGAAACCGTTCGGCTCCACCTTGGTCTGGTAATGCTGCACGATGTCTTTGACCAGGGTTCGGATGCGTTCCGGCGACTTCACCAGCACCCCCATCTTCGCTGCCATCTTCGACAGCTCCGCCGCGTCTTCCTCGGCCATGTCGCTGGTGATATTCTGGAATGCCTCGTCTATCGCTGCCTTATCAATGCGCAACTGCACCAGCCGCGCCTCGAAATGCAACGGCAGCGTGGCCTTGTCCCTGATGGACTCCTCAAACGAATACCGGCTCATGTAGCCGTTCTTGTCCTCGGTCGCACCAAAGGCCCAAAAGGTGTTCCGGTCGGCGCGGTTGATTGGTGTGCCGGTCAGGCCGAACAGGAAAGCGTTGGGCAGCGCCTCGCGCATCTTGCGGCCCAGATCGCCCTCCTGGGTGCGGTGCGCCTCGTCCACCATCACGATGATATTCTTCCGGTCGTTCAGAACGCCGGGGGCCTCGGCGAACTTGTGGATGGTGGTAATGATGATCTTCCGCACGTCCTGGGCGAGCATCCGCTGCAACTCCTCCCGCGTGGCAGCGGGCACGATGTTCGGGATGTCCGCCGCGCTGAACGTCGCCGTAATCTGCGTATCCAGGTCAATCCGATCCACCACGATGATGATCGTGGGGTTCTTCAGGACTGGATGCAGCCGGAGCTTCTGCGCGGCGAAGACCATGAGCAGGGACTTACCCGACCCCTGGAAATGCCAGATCAACCCCTTCTTGATGAGGCCCACAAGCACCCGCTCAACGATCTGGTTGGCGGCTTCATACTGCTGGTAGCGGCAGATGATCTTGATCTTCCGGCGTTTCTTGTCCGTGGCGAACAGAGTGAAGCTGCCCAGGATGTCCAGCACCACTTCGGGCCGCAACATGCTCTCCACCGCCAGCCGCAACTCGCTCAAGACGCCATGCTCACCCTGGTCCGAATCCCGCCAAGGTGCCCACAGGTCCAACGGCATACGGACCGAGCCAAACCGGTAGCTCTTGCCCTCAGTGCCGAAGGAGAACACGTTCGGCACGAACAGCGCCGGTATGTTCACTTCGTAGTCGTCGTGTATGTCAGCGGCGGCATCCACCCAACTGATGGCCGGTCGCACCGGCGTCTTGGTTTCGCCCACCACCAGCGGGATACCGTTGACCAGCAGCACCAGGTCGGGCCGGAGCTTCTTGGGGGAATAGACGAACTGCTGGGTGCAGACGAACTGGTTGTTCCCGAGCGTGTCGAAGTCAACCAGCTGGACGGGCGTGTGCTCGTTGTTAGGGCCGAACGGCATGGATCGCTCGCCGCGCAGCCAGGCGGTAAACTCCTCGTTGGCCCTCACCAGGCCATCGCTCTGCACTGAGAGCAAGATGGCGCGGAGCTTGTAGATGACCTCGTCGGCCCGGTCGGGCTTCTCGGCGATCTCAGGATTCAGCCGGATGAGGGCTTCGCGCAGGTGCGGCTCAACCAGCACGTCGTTGAAGTCGCGGGGCAACCGGTCGGCAGGGATGTATTCCCAGCCCAGGCCAGCCGCCAGCGGCGTCAGTGACGCGCCCTTGAACAGCGGCTCGCGCACCGCAGCGTCCTGCTTGCCGCAGAGCAGGTCACGCACGTAGTCCTCAACGCTGTTGGCTTCGTTAAACATTTTTACGAGCTGTTAGCAAGTTGTGTAACAAACTGACGTGAAGTTCTCTGGTTTCGCATGTGTGGCGGACTGCCTGTCCTACGGCGGTTTCGACCTCCTGAAATAGCTTCGCGATTTGAGTCTGTTCATCCTTCGGCGGCAACGGTATCTCGAAGTCGGCAAAATGCCGCCAATACAAATGCTTAATCTTGCTACCTTCGCACGAACTTTCTACCAAGCCGCGAAACCTTCTCGTCTGGAAACAGCGGAACAGAAACTCCGGCAGAACACAATCTCGACAGACGAACCTGCCAATCCGCTGGTTCAGCAGGGAGCGGTCACGTTCGCTTTTGGCCAGGCAGACGCGGCCCATAAACCCGTCTTCCAGAGATTGCGCTGTCAGATTGATCACCACGTCGCCAGGGTTGACGACGTATCTGGACGCTTCGGTGAGGATGCTCTGCGGCAAGCATCTTGTCGCATCAGGACGCCAATCGAGGTAACCGTCTATGCCAAGGTTACCTGGGCGCAGAAGTTTCGGACCAGTCTTATGGTAAAGAGCACTGGAGAATGACCGACCGTTCTGCATTTCGCACACTTTATGTAACGGCACCGGTTTGCGTTGGCCGTGCCCCAATGAAAGCTCTTGATCGAGTAGTGACCGCTTGTGTTTCTCCGCTGCGATGACTACCTGGTCGAGGGCGCGACGCGCTTCATCCGCCGACCACAAAATCTCGGCGATCCGGCGCTGCTCATCTTTCGGTGGGAGCGCAAACTCGAACCACGCGATGTCCTTGAAGTTGATATAGGGATTGACCGAACCCTTCGACTGCTTGATCGAGTGCTGCGTAAACGTCTCGGTCTGCATGACAAACGGCAGCAGTTCGGGAATGAGATCGTCGCCGCTCGGTTCAAGCACGAAAGTCGTGTTGGCCGTGATACCGTCAAATTCCGCGACGGCGATCTTGCGCAGATACGTCCGCCGTGAACCATAGAGCACCTGCCCCTTCTTAAACCGCCGATGGAACGCTGGCCCAAGATAGCCGTCGCCAACTGTGCCCCATTTGCGGATGTGCAGATTGTCCGTCTCGATGTGCTCTCCGGCCACATACCGTTCAAACTCGCCGCTGTCGGGATCAGCATCCTCCTTCACGAACCGCACCACGTCGCCAAACTTCACCCGCCGCCAGCCGTTGCTCGCGCCGGTCTTGCCGTCCACAATGAGTTTGGAGGATTGCATCAGTTCACGGTTCTGCTTCTTTACCGAGCGTAACAAGGAGTTGCGTCATCGACGAGCGGAGGGCCTTGGAGCTGGCCTGCCATTCCTTGATAACCTGCGCAAGCGGCTTATCAGTCGCGGTATTGCCTGCGCCGTTGGCGCTGGCCTGGACGTAAAGCGGGATACTGAGGTTAACCTTGTTGGCGCGGATGTTATCGAGTGATACCACGCGGGCGAAGCCGTCCACATCTTCGAACTTCTGGTAGGTCTTCAGTATTCTCTGGATGTGCTCCTCTTCCAGGAAACTCTGCGCCCGCTCGCGGGTGACTTCGTTGACGGCATTGATGAACAGAACCTTGTTCTTCCGCACCCTGGGCTTCGCTGTGCGGCACACGATGACACACGCCTCCATCGGGGAGTTGTAAAACAGGTTTGGGCCGAGGCCCAGGACGCACTCGATCTGGTCCGTGTCCACCAGCTTGGCCCGCATCTCCTGCTCCTCATCACGGAACAGGACGCCGTGTGGGAAGAGAATCGCGCACCGGCCCGTCTTCGGCTTCAGGCTGGCGAGGATGTGCCCGAAGAAGGCGTAGTCGGCGCGGCCCTGCGGTGGTGTGCCCAGGAAGTTGCGCCCAAACCGGTCGGATGACCAGGCCGTGCGATCCCATTGCTTGATCGAGTAGGGCGGATTGGCCAGTGATACGTCGAACTGACGGAGGCGGTCACCATCGGTAAACGCCGGGGCCGACAGCGTGTCGCCGCGCACGATCTTGAAGTCCTCGATGCCGTGCAGAAACATGTTCATGCGGGCGATAGACGAGGTCATCAGGTTCAGCTCCTGACCGTAAAGTTTTAGGGTGCGCCATTCTTTCCCGCGCCGCCTGATGTCGGCGATACAGGACAGCAACATGCCGCCCGTGCCGCAGGTGGGGTCATAGATGGCATCGCCGGGTTGCGGGTCCAGCATCAACGCCATCAGGTGGACCAACGTGCGGTTGGTGTAAAACTCAGCGGCGGTGTGGCCGCTGTCATCGGCGAACTTGCGAATGAGAAACTCGTAGGCGTTGCCCAACTCGTCCTCCGGCACGTTGGCTATGGAGAGTGTAAGCGTGGAGAAATGCTCCAACAGGTCTTTGAGCATCTTGTCCGCCAGGCGCTCCGTATTGGTCCACTGGGCGTCCCCGAAGATACCGAACAAGGTGTCGGGGTTCGACTTCTCGATGTCGCGCATCGCGTCCTGGATGCCTTTGCCGACGTTTTTGGGCCGGTTCCGAACATCCCGCCAGTGAGCGCCGGACGGCACCTGGAAGCGGTGGTTCTCGGCGAACGTGGCGAAGTCCGCGTCACCATCGGACTCCTTCAGTGCTCGTTCATACTCCTCATCGTAACCGTCGCACAGGCGCTTGAAGAACAGTAGCGGGAAGATGAACTGTTTATAGTCGCCTGCGTCGATGGTGCCGCGCAGGAGGGTGGCCGCGCCCCACAGGTAGGACTCAAGTTGTTGTTGTGAAATCGTGGGCATCCGGTCAAAAAAACTACGTCTCCAACTTGTGGTGGATGTAGTGCAGGATTGTCCTGGACGCATTGATAGCCAGCATGGCCTCAGCTTCAGCCAGGAGCTTTTCGTTCGGATGGGCCATGCTGCCCCGGTTGCGGATAGTATTGAGGGCGTCACAAATGGCACCCATAGCCTTCAGCACCCTGGAGGCTTCGTCGTTGTGAGTTGCCTGTTTGTTGAATTTCGGATGCTGCTCACGCAGCAGCTTGAGAACATCCGTCAGGCTGGGGTCAGGTCCGCTGGCTTTAAGTCCGGCATCGCTGCAAACCTGCTTTAAGAACCCATGCAAGGACGTATGCGCACGGTCAACGGCGCTGACCGGACTATTTGAGGTAATCAGTCTCTCAGCATCAATCAGAGCGCGTTCTACCACATCGCTGGATATTTTGAGTCGAGGAGAGGCGACTGGCAGAGGCGCTGCATCATGCACAAGTTCCACGCCTACGAAACGTATGAAGGGGCCGATTTCGGTTATCGTCTTAGCTATGTCTTCGAAGGCTGCCCGGTCGTCTGGCGAACGTGAAAGCGCATCATACCGGTCGTAGTCATCCAGGGTAACCGTGCGATACAGGACGTTAAACTCGTCGCCAAAGTCGTTAGCGCCTTTGTGAACGCAGAAACCTTCTGTTTCCAAGAACCGGGCAGCGCTTTGCTTTCCCCGGTGAGCGAGGACTTTGAGTGCAGTTTGCCGATACCTGCCCCAATCCTCATCGCTCAGTGCGGGGCCTTCAACGGAGTAGGAAAGCGATCCTGAACCATGATAGAGAGTGATGATGCGGCTCATGCCAGCAGGCCCTCCCTCTTCAGCAATGACTTGAGCTTGTCCTCGGCAGCGTAGGCGTCCTCCAGCGCCAACTTCAGATTGCCCACCGCCTCCTGGACGGTGACTGTATCCTGGTCGCTGACGCGCTCGACGTAGCGCGGGATGTTAAGGTTCCAGTCGTTGGCGGCGATTTGCTCCAGGGTGACGATCTTGGCGACGCCCTCGACGTTCTTGTAGGCCCGATACCACCCGAAGATTTGGTCAACATGCTCTGGCAGGAGTGCGTTCTGGTTGCGGCCCTTCTTGAACGCCGCCGACGCATCCACGATCAACAAGCGGTTCCGGCGATCCGGCTTCTTCCTGGCCCTAAACACCAGGATACACGCCGCTAAGCCGGTGCCGTAAAAGAGGTTCGGCCCGAGGCCGATGACCGCTTCAAGCTTGTCCATCTCCAGGATGGTGCGCCGTATCTTGCCCTCGACGCCCATGCGGAACAGAACACCGTGCGGCAGCACCACTGCCATGCGCCCGGTGCCCGATGACATCGACTTGAGCATGTGTTGAACGAAGGCGTAGTCGGCGCTGCTACGCGGCGGCACACCCGCAAAGTTGCGGCCATACCGGTCATTGACCCACATGTCCTCGCCCCACCGCTCCACCGAGAACGGTTCATTGGCGATAACGCAGTCGAACGTGGCCAGGCTGTCACCGGTAAAGAACGCCGGGTCGCGCAGTGTATCACCCCGCACAATCTGAAAATCCTCGATGCCGTGGAGGAACAGGTTGATGCGGGCGATGGCCGACGTGGTCAGGTTCTTCTCCTGTCCGTAAAGCTTGCCCCACAGCTTGCGGACGTTGCCGCCAGCCTCTTTGACGTGCTGAATGGCACCCAGGAGCATACCAGCAGTGCCGCAGGTCGGATCGTAGATGGTTTCACCTTCCTTGGGGTCGAGGATATTGACCATGAGCCGCACCACGCTGCGCGGCGTGTAAAACTCACCGGCCTTGCGGTTGGTCTGGTCGGCAAACTTCTTAATCAGATACTCGTAAGCCTGGCCCAGGATGTCGTCGTTGATGTCTCGGTTCGCCAGGGACACGCGGGAGAAGTGCTCGATCAGGTCGCGTAGCAGGGCGTCGGACAGGCGGTCCTTGTTGCTCCAGGGGGTGTCGCCGAAGATGCTGTAAAGGGTATTGGGGTTGGACTTCTCAATCTCCCGCATCGACCGCTGGATGGCTTGGCCGACGTTCGTGGTCTTTGAACGCACATCTTGCCAGCGGCAACCTTCAGGTATCTGGAACCGGTGGTTCTCGGCGAACTGGGCGTAGGCGACATCGCCGTCAGATTCCTGGAGCGCCTGCTGATACTCCTCGTCGTAAACGTCGCTTACCCGCTTGAAGAACAGCAGTGGGAAGATGAACGTTTTGAAGTCCGACGCATCCACCGGGCCGCGCAGAATGTTCGCCGCCTCCCACAGGTGAGATTCGAGGGTGCCGAGATCAACGGCGGTGGTGGATGCTGGAGTTGCCATGTATCAGGACGGGCCTGCCCCATCAACGTCCGGCAAGCGCTCCACCACGGCCTGACTGCTGGCTGCGCCGGTCGTCAGCGTCAGGATATGCTCCGGGATCGCAACAGGCGTCAACGCCGCTACGTCATGCCGTGCCCGAGCGCTCGTCAAGAGCATCAATGTCCCGGTCTTGCAACGTGTCCTCATCGTAGTTCCCGCCAGCAACTTCCATCTCCATCATGGGGTCTTGCCCAACCGGGTTCAATACCTTTGACGTGCCCGTTCGCAGGCGCAACTGGTTCAAAACACCGGAGTTTGACAGCTCGGAGATCATGCGGTGCTCGCGGCTTGGGGTCAACCGCAGTGAGCATGGCCGCTGGATTGGCCCGACACCGAGCCGTGGTAGTTAGGGGCGTGTTTGACACATTCGTCACGCCGGTAGCTGGCTGGCAACAACCCCGTGCCAGCTCCGCCGTTACTCCCCGGCCCACACTGACCTTGCCGAAGCCGGAGGCAAGAAATTGGAGGGATGATGCCGGTGAGGAAGCTTGGGAATCGGCAATCGTCGGCTACTTGCGCGAGCATCGTCGTGCCCCCGTCAAGTATTGGCGGCTGGTCAATGTCCTGGTCGCCGAGTCCGTGCAAGCCAGCCGGGCTGGAGTCCGCCACGCGACGCGCCAGGTGCTGGCTGCTATCCAGTCGCTATTGAAAGCCCGGCGCATCATGCGCTTCAGGCGGACATACTTGGCGATTCTCGATACCGGCCATGAGATCGTCTCGCTCGAACGGTATTACGCGCTTCCGAACCGGACTGCGACCGGACGTGCGCCCCGCTGACAGCACAATCGGCTGATCACCCGAGCGATGCGCAAGTGCGCGGCAGCCCAAGACATACGCCTACCCTGTCATTGTCTCAGAACCCGACACTTCAGTTCAGAAATATTTTTAAGATTGCCGCAGTAAGCGTTATCGGGGGTGACGACGCTGTAGAGAAAGAAGCGCTGGAACGCGGCCCAGCCATCGCCGTCCCCACTCTTCACGGCTCCGACGTAGTCGGCCAGCGGGATGGAAGCGCCCTTGAGTGCCCTCTGAGTGCCCCTTGAGTGCCCTTCTGCGCGATCCGTTACGCCGAGATCGACGTTAATATCGAATGTTTTCGGGCCTAACAGCGTGGCGATCGTTCCGTTGTTGGTGACCCTAAAACTGACAAAATCGAACGCTTCGAGTGTTTCTTGGCCACACGATACCCTTTTCTGGAGTAACCCGACTCCGAGTAGTCGCCGATACAGCTTTCTCCGGCCTGACATCGGGGCTGATCTATACCAGGCCCACGCCAGGTCCTCTTGGTCGTCCAGGACTGTGCCCCGTTATACGGGTCGTCCTCGGCGTCCGTTCCGTGCGCTGCCTGCGCCCGTGTTCATCGACTGTCTTCTGCTCGCCCCTTGCTCGCCCCTTGCTCGCCCCTTGCTCGCCCCTTGCTCGCCCCTTGTCCGCCCTGGTTGCGGCGATCCGTTACGTCAGATTGAGCTTAGTCGTCGAGGACTTCGGAGTTTACCAGCACGAGCACCTACCACTTCTGCCCGCCCCAAGCGTGACACATGGAATCATCGAGCTGACGTTTGGCGAGCCAAAGGTCGGCGCAGGAGTCAGTGTTCGGCTCTGGTCATTACCATCTGTGCCTCATTCTCCCGCATCTGTTGCCGGGCGCGTCTCCTGTTGATCTTGGCTTGAAGCGCCTGGTTCTGCATGTAACGGATCGCCGCACCCTGGGCCAACGTCCTTCGATGGCCCCTTGATGGCCCCTTGATGGCCCCTTGATGGCCCCTTGATGGCCCCTTGATGGCCCTTCGACGCGATCCGTTACGCTGGAATCCGTGTCAATGTCCAGTATTTCCGAGCTTATCGGCTTTACGATGTGGCCTCGGCTGCTGGCCCCACATGCGACCGATCCGAAACATTTTGGCCAGCCAGGGTCAACTCGATGCTCTTCAACAGGGGAGCGCTGGTATGGCTGGTATCTCCGTGGCAGGTATCTGCGCAACAAGCGTCCGCACCGGCCTGGGACAAGGCTTAAACGGCCCGGTATCTCAAACGTGATTGCAGTTGTGCTCCGGGCTGGAGCTGTGTGCCTGGGAGAGTGGATTGGGCCTCCGCTGTCGTCAGCGTCATTCGGCAGCGCCTCGCTCTGCTCCGGCGCTTCCCGCTCAGCTACGCGGCGCGGGTTGTTGCCCTGGGGGAGCGAGGCGCTGCTCTCATTCCGCTTCCGACCGCCGCGTCCTCGTTCTGCGGGCCTCGCGACCCCACCCTTGATTATCAACACGCTTGCGCCCTGGCGGGCGCAATGGCTGTCATACTTGTGGCTCAGGGAGTCCCTCAGCCAATAATCGGAAACTCGGAACAAAGATACGCCTCAGAGCCTGCTCTTGCCGGTCGCCGTGATCCTCGCTGGCGATGTCGCCATCGCCGCCTGGCAGAGAACCGTCCAAGTTCGAGCGACCTGCCTCGGTCCTGGCCATGACCCAGACAACCACGCAGACGGCAACGTCACTGACTTGAATGGCTGGTTCCTTGGGAGACGCCCCACAAGGTATCAAGCGGGTAGTCCTGACAGGACGCTGAGCGAAGGCCAGATGCTTGGTTGTCGGCAAGCGCATACAACTAACTACTTCCGCACCTTGGGCCGCTGGCCCGGACTGAGTTTGCCTGCATGCGGCCATGAGCTTCAGATGGTAGCAGCGTCAGGAGACAACCATCGTGCCCCGGTTGCCATTCGAGTTTTGCCTGCGCCGTTCAAGCAGGCATCGCGCCGCGCTCCAGATGGGACACATACATGGCCGGTCCATCGGGGCGGCAGTCCGACCGTTGCTGGCCCTGGGCGCTCCGATCCGTTACGCGAGATGCGTGGGCGACGGGTTGACTTTCGGAGCCAGCGTCTTGGTGGGGTGCGGGGTAATTCGCCGTCCTGCACATACCGCTCATACCACAAGCGCATCAGAATAGCGTCCTCCTTCTCCCGCGTGGATTGACGCCGCTTGTGCGGCTGGTAGCCGGGGAACTTTCTGCGGACCTCCGCTTCTTTCTTCTTACGTTTCAGACGACGCGCTGCGTCTTTCTTCCGCCGCAGCTTGCGGTCGAGGCTGACGTGGCCCACATAGGGCTTGGATGCCGGACTGCAAAATCCGTAGCGGTTCATCCGCCGAACGTCGGACATGGCGAAGCGCAGGTTCTGGAGGAAGTAATCCACCTGGCTGTTCAGCTCGCGAAGGTCTGCCGGGTCGCAGTCTGCGCTCTGCGCCGCCAGGTGATAGGCAATTCCAAAGTCGATTGGCTTGAAGATATAGCGGATGACGGCACGGTAGTCATCCCTGGCCTGGATGCGGTAAACGGTCAACTTGGGGTATAACCGAGACTTTAAGCGACGGCTGCCGCGCAGCTTGTCTCGGAGCGCACGACGTAAGCGGCGCACGTCGTCACTGGAGATGCCTGGCGACCAGGCCACGTAGTTGGCGTGGGGGAGCGCGGCCAGGGGCAGGAAGCGCACCGCCAGCTCAGGACCGCCGAACGCGCCGGAGAAGAGTTTACCGCGCCCGCGCCCGGTGAAATTACTGATGACCTGGCGATAAATCTGGAAGTAGGTTTGAACCACGACCGCGTCGAGCGGCTCGCTAAAAGGGATGCCATAGTTCTGCGGACTGCCCTGCTCCAACTGACCGGCGAGCTTGATCTGCTGCATCTCAGACTTGGTGAGGTCTTTGAAAATCAGCCGCTTCGTCTCGTCGCGCTCCCCGCTCAAGCTCATCACGATGAAGTAGCACTCCTGGTCGGCGGTGAATGAGTTGCCAAATTCAATGAGGGCTGGCTCGGCCAGGAGGTTGAAGCAGCACCGGAGGCACAGATAGCGGTCACCGCAGGAATAGCCATGAAAGCCGCAGTCGCAGAAGGCGTCCGCTCGGTGATCGCCGGATAGAGCAATCAGCGTGGCAGTGCGATCATACTCTTTCCAGTCCCGCTGGTTCTTCCAGTAGCCCGCTTCACCTGACTTCTGGTCGTAATTCACCTTGCGGTAGATTCTCTCCAGCCGCGCACGGCCTACAGCGCCCCAGCAGTCGATGTGATTCAACTGAAGGTCGAGGTCGCACTTCAACAGGTGCGCCACATCACATCCAAGCTCAGGCACGAACGTTGCCTCCGGGAACCGGGCAAGGAACTGCCGCCTGCGCCGATCTGCTGCAATAGCCTCTGCACTCAGAACAGGCCGTAAAACACGGGCTTTTGGCTGCTCCGCTGGGTGATCTTTGTTGAGAGCACCTACATTGTTACGATTTAGCGGCTTGTCGGGCACCTGGCGGAGGTTGGGTTAGGCGCGGTGGGCTGAAATCCAGCCTGAACCCGACAGCGGCTGACGACTCCGTAGAGTGCCCCCACCGCGCCTGGAAGATGTTGCTTTTGCTCAGGTTCATATCCATGACCGATTTCAGTCGGTCGCCATAACTACTTTAGCAAAGAACAGGACGTGGAACGCGCAGTCGCGGAAGGCTCGGAAGCGGATTAAACTAACTCCGCCGCGTTAACGAAGGCTGCCACCGTGAGTGGAACGTCGCGAATGCGACGCCCAGCCCCGAGCTGGGCGGGTGACTACGCTCTGACGTTAGACGGAAGAGTATTCACGAAAGTAGCGCTCCGGTTGTTGGTGCGTTGCATTCAGCGCTGAAAAACGCTGGCACACCAGGGCATCGCCAGTCATCTGCGTGTCGAAGCCCAGCAGATCGTAAGGCTCGTCTGTCAGCGCAGTGACCTTCGCCGCAATCACAGCAAACCTACGCCGAGCCAACGGAATTGTGAGCCTGCGAGCAGGCTCAAGTCGCGTATCTGGTTCCAGGGAGAAGCCAGGTAAAGAAGCCAAAAAGTCACCCAGATGCTCAAACCCTTCTTCCCGAGCCGCACGGCACCAAGCTTTGTAAGCATCAGGGGGCATCCGCACCGTATATCCCTTCTTCCCAGAGCGCGGACGACCGGGCCTTCGACCACTACTTTTCCTCGATGGCATAATTGTTGATGTTGAAAAAGGTGTAACTCGCTTCGCGTCGGGCCAGAGCTGCTCACGCTCGGCCATGACGCGACCACGCCAGACTGACCGGGTCATACCAACGTGGCAAGGCACGAGTTTTCAACTTCAACAATTCAGATTGCGCCCATTTCACTCGACCATGCCGCGACCACGCCAAAGGCCCCAGGCCATAACGATCTTGCAAGACATGAGTTTTTGACTTCAACAATTCAGATCGCGCCTATTTCTAGGGTATCTGCGCATCAGTCCTCTGCGGCGGACGCCGCCAGCGGACCTTGAACCCGTTTACGAAATCTTGTTTATTCTTACCAGGTAAGACGAATGATCTTGAGAAGATGCGGAGCCGTGAATTGCTCAACTTCAGAAGGGTGCCCGCCCGGCTGCTCGCGGAAGAGGCTGCGGTCCTCCTCGGGTTCAAAGCACACGACATTCTCGTTCTGGTTAAGGCCGGGCTGCTGAAGCCACTCGCGGCGGCGCGACCGGGCAGCGCGGCCCGTGACGCCAGCACGGTGTTCCGCCATGACCTGTGAGCTGCCTCGCTGTGAAACCCGTTTCACAACGATTTCGCCGGGACAGCTTGGACATCGGCAGCCACGTCGGGTTTCTTGTCTTTGGCCGGTAACTCCAACGCCACGATATTTGTGGCCTTCACCGGCACTATGGCAAAGTATCGCTCGGCGGCTTCACGGGTTACGCTGTCGTTCATTGAAACGTAATGACGGTCTAGTTGCACCAAGCTCGATCCCATTTCTTTTGCGGTCGCCGATGGATCGCCGTGGAGCTTTAGGTGGTAGCTAGCAAACGAATGTCTGGGCGAGTTTCCAAGCCATTCGAAGCCGCAGACGCGCTTCAGGTGTTGGGTCAAATCGTCCAGCCGCTGGATTTGGTGCTTATCGTTCCGACCGTGCCACTTTTCAGGCAGCACACGGCCCTCGGCTTTTTGGTATGCTCGGAGCCAGTTTTTCAGATTCTCTGCGAGCGGAATGGACCGAGCACGTCCTGGCTTGGCCTGGTCAGCCCGTAACCGGATGGAGCCAGCGGCCAGGCCGTCCCTCACCTGGTCCCAGGTGATCTTGGAGATTTCTTCCTTTCTCGCCCCGGAGAAGCACCACAGGCTCATGAAGGGCTTTAACTCGTCCTCGGAATTGGCAAGGAGATCACCCGCCTGGGCGGGGGTGAGTATCCCAATGTCCAAGGCACCCCTGAGCTTGGCTCGTTTGACCTTCGTGTTCGACGCTTCGTTTTCCACCGCGAAACATCGCCGAATCGACCAGTCGTAGAACTGGCTCAACAAGTTGAGCACGTCGTTGCGGGTCTTCTTTGACCAGCCATTGGCCTGGCTCCAGTCGTCGATCTCCAGGGCACGGACTTCGTGCAGGAAACGGTTTCCAAATTTCTTCCTGAAGCTGTTGAGGTAAGACGTGTTGGTCAGAAACCGGCGAGCCTTCACGTTGGATTTATTCTGAGCAAGGAACAGGTCCGCTGCCTCAGTCACGAGCTTCGGAGAGAACCCCGGTGGCCGGTGGTCGCGCCAGAAGCGGCAGGCTTCCGGCAGCTCTTCGGGTGCCAGCAGCTTCAGCGCATCGGCCACAAGCTGGCAGGCGCGGTCGATGCGCAATCCCGTCCCCTCCAGCGCCTCAAGCGCGTTTTGAACGTGCCGCTTTACCCCTGTGAAGGCCAGCAGCTCCGGCTCGCGGGCCAAAGCCAAGGCAATGTCGTCGGCAAAGGCTATGGCCTCCTGCGGGTCGCTGAAGGTTTTGCACTTACGCTTATCGCCGCTGACATCAGCGACGCTGAAATACCAATACGTGCTGTCGGCCTTCGTCTGGCGACATCGGTAAACGGGAATGTGAGCGTGTCGCTCTTTGGCGACATAAAATGGTTTTCGTTTTTTAGCCATACGCACTCGAAGAACAGAGTTTTTTTCGTGCGCAGGCTTTGCTGCTGCTAGGAAAGTGCTAGGAAACGGTCCCAGCGTCGGAAGAATCGCGAGAAAAGCCCGGAAAACCAGGGCTTTCAATAAAAAAGCCGTTCCGCATCACACGGAACGGCGTTTTTCAGCCGAGGCCTTACTGCTTTGCCCGGGCCGTAAAGAGTTACCGCAACCACCTCTGGCTGCATTAAGCACTGCCTAAACCATCGGAGGCAACCTAAGCGCCTTGCGACGGGGTGTCAAATCAACGGTTCGATTTATCCCGCTCCAGATTCTCGAACGCTTTGGCTGCGTGCTTCTGCAGGGAGACATCCACGAGCGGCCACACGCTATTCGTCAGCCGCATGTAAATGTTGACCGCCTGGGACCACGACTGGAGCGCCTCGGCCAGATAGAAACCCCGCTCTCCGGCTCGCTGCGTCCAGCGCGGGTCGGGCTTCTCGTTGTCGTCCCGCAAGATCATCTTCGTGCCGTAAACCACGTCCAGGCAGTTGCTCAGCGCGCGCTTGAGCAGCGCGGTTTGCTCGGCGCCGGTCTTCTGTTCGGCCCACTTGGCGAGCACAATGGCTTGGCCGACTTTGGCCTCGCTGCGGGCGGCCACGTCCGCTTGGGGTGAGTCAATGGCCCGCTGGTAGGCATCGAGCGCGTTCGTGAGAGAATCGTATTGCTGCTTGACGAGCGCCGTCTGCAAGTAGCAATTCGCCTTTTCAATCCAAGCCCGCACGGCCAATTGGTTGGTGGGGTACTCGTCGCAGATTCTGCCAAAGACGCGGGTAGCCTCCTCGTAATTGGCCAGCTTGTTGGTTTCCGCCGGTTCCACCCACTGCATCAAGCTCTGGCCGTACTCGAAGAACGCCTGCACGCGCAAGTCAATGCTGGGGCCGTTGGTGTTGTTATACACACCGAGGAAGTAGTCCTTGGCATCTTTCCAGCCCTGGTGGGCCACCGCGGCGCGTCCGGCCATAAGTTGCGCCTGATACGTCAACTCGGAGGGCGCCCAGCTCGTATTCTGAAAGAGCAATTTGTAATTCCGCTCCGCCTCGAGCGGCTCTCCCGCGCTGTAGTAATAATCAGCCACCCAACATTGGGCGAGCGGGGCGAATTCGTTGGTCGGGAACTGCGCCACGAGTTTGACGAAGGCGGTGAGCGCATTCGTTTTGTTGCCGGCCTGGGCAGTGTCCCAGGCGCGGTAATACTCCGCGCGCGGACGGGCAATGTGGTTTGAGTTACTGCCCAGCCAACTGTCATATTGCGCAATCGCCTCAGCCCATTTCTTCTCCTGTTCGTAGGTGGCCGCGATCGCCAATTGGAGTTCCGGCTGCAGCGGCGCATCGGGCGCTGTTTTGACGAAGTCCAGCAATAGCCTGCGCGCCCCCACGGGATCGCCGCGGCGGGAGATTTCCCGTCCTGTCCACAGCAGGGCGCGAGCCGTATCCAGGTGATTTGAATACGCGGCCAGCATTTTCTGAAGGGTATTAGTCGCGGTGGTGAGGTCGCCTTCCGCCACACTCGCTTGCACCTCCTGGTAGAGGGTGCGCTCGAACAGGTTGGCCCTTACCTCCGGCAGCGCGCCAAATTTCTCAATGATCGCCTGGTAGTTCTTTTTCGCGCCCGCATAATTCGTTTGCTGGAACTGGGCGTCCGCCAGCCTGAAGTAGGCGGTCGCCAGGTCCTTCGAGAGGGGGGGGAGGTGCTCGACTGCGGCCTGGAAGGCAGCCTCCCCAAGGGGTATGTTGCCCGCCCGCCAGTAACACCACCCGAGATCCAGTTGCGCTTTGCCGAAGAGCGGGCTTTGCGGAAACTCCTTTACCAGCGTGCTGAAGGAGGCCAGCGCCAGTTGGAGGTCGTTGGTTGTCCCTGGGGCGTTGGTCGTGGCATTGGTTCCCGGGTTAACGCCCATGCCTGCCTCATAGTGGCGGAGGCGCAGTTCACCCAGCGTTAGCAGGGCCAGTTCCGCCAAATCGGAGTGGGGATACTGGGCGAGAAACTTCTCCAGCGTTTGCGTTGCCTGCGGGAGTTTGTCCTGCGCGAGGGATAATTCGATGATCTTCAGCAGCGCCTGGCGCCGGCGTTCGGCCGGGATGCCCTCGGCGAGGTTGGTCTGGTACGCCGCGATCGCTTCGTTGGTTTGACCCAGGCTCTCGAACAGGTTGGCCTGCAGGGCGGCACTCTCAGACAGCAGGTTGGTTTGCGCGTTCTGGGCCGCTGTCGCCAGCAGGTTAGTGGTGGTCTGCAACGCCGCGTTCGTCCGACCGTCCGCCAGTTGGATGCGGTACAGCAGATACTGCCATTGCCAGGTAAGCCGAGGGCTCAACAGGCGGTTGGTCAGCGATTGCAAAGACGCTTCGGCGGCGCGATAGTCTTTGGTTGCCAACTGTGCTTCGCTCAGCAGCAATTGGCCCTGCACCATCAGGTCGCTGCCTGCATTGGTGCGCACCGCGGATTGGAAGACTCCGTTGGTCTGCGCCAGCAAACTGATCACGCGCGGCCATTCGGCAGGCTCCGTTTGCGCAAGCGACGCCCGCGCGGACGCCTCGCCCATACTTGCCCCCAGCAGCCGGGCAGAGGCGGGGAACTCTTTGACCAGCTTGGCAAAGCCATCGCTGGCCGCCCGATAATCACCTTTGCGTAACTGGGCCTCCGCGAGCCAGAACGCGTATTGGTCCGCGTTCGTGCCAGCGTCCTTTTGGTGGGCCATAAGCAGCTCAATGGCCCCGGCGGAATTCGTCAGTGCGAGCCGTGCCTCAGCCTGGAGCAGGATCGCTTCGGCCAGGCGGGGTGAGGTGGGGTAATTCTTGCAGAAGTCGGCGAACCCCGCCTCCGCCCGGTCATAGAAGGTATCGTGGAGTGCGTCGGATGCCTCCTTGAAGGCGCGATCCGCGGCGCTCGCCGCCACAAGTCGCGGCCCGGCGGCAAGCAGAATGGTCAATACCAGAATCCAGCGGCGCAAAACGGCCATAACGCAACGACTGTAAACCCGCCGGGCCGGCAACGGAAAGAGCGAAATGGACGTGAAACGTGAAACGTGAAACGTGTTGCGTGAAGCTGCCTCTTGCGCATTTCACGTTTCACGCATCACGCATCACGCCTCACNNAAGCGGAAGTTTACGAGGTCGTAGTCTTGCACAACATACTGTTTGAGTTCCAGGCGCTGCTTTCCGGCGCGTTTCGCCTGGGTCTCACCGCCCGCCTCGATGAAGTCCGCAAAGCTGGTGATCTCCGCGCGGATGAATCCTTTCTGGATGTCCGTATGGATGGTGCCCGCCGCTTCCCAGGCGGTCGTGCCTTTGCGTATCGGCCACGCGCGGTTCTCCTTGCCGCCGACCGTCAGGAACGAGATGTAGCCGGCGTCCGCAAAGGCGCGCAGGAGCACCGCGTCGGGGTTCTGCAATTCCTCACGGGTCGCCACGGTAATCGGCTTATTGGTGTAAAAACTGTGCGCCGCCACCGCCTGCAGGTCCTCCGGGCTCAGACCTGAGCTGAAGAGGAATTGCTCGGCTTCCAGCAGCGACTTGATCTTCTCCAGCGCCGCCCGCTCGGCCGGCTGCGGGTCGCGGCCCAGCCGCGTCTCCACGAATTCCAAGTCTTTGAGGATCAAATCCGCCTTGGTCTCATCGAGGGTGAGGATGCCATCGGCTTCGAGCAAGTCGGCCTCGCCGATCACGTCGGCTTGCGCGTTCGTCTTCTTGTCGGCCTCGGCCAGCTTATCGGCCTGGTCGAGCCGGGGGTCTTTGAGATTGTGCTTGCCGAGCTTGATGTCGGTGAAGCCAAACAGTGCGATTTTCATAAAGCGTATTGATCGGGTGCTATCAGGGGCCAGAGCTTAGAGGAGTCCGCCGAATTGGGAAGCAGGTTTTCGCGGTTTCCTTCCTCCGCCTTCTACATGCTATCTTCGTCCTTCTGCCTTCGTCCTGCCTCCCTCGCACCTTGTTCCGGTGGTGGCGCCCCGGTGATACTCCGGCGATACCCCGGCGTGGCTCCCATGTGCCTCTGACAACTCTCTGATGTTGCGGCACTTGCGAATGGTGCACTTTCGTAAGTCTCTGCGGCTGCGGCACTTTTGTCCTGGTCGTTGTTACTTTACAAACTTCTGCTCGGGCGTGGGCGGCGCATTCCTTGCCGACGGAGTATTGCTGTCCGGTCAGCGCACCCGACTGGCCCAGGCGCGGACGGATTCGCCGCTTCGACCCGTCAGCAATGCAGGCATTCCGCTCCTTCTCGGTGAGTGAGTGGCTGTATCTCCTGGAAGCGGCGCTCAAACGCGCCCGCCAGCGCCGTTGCCGCAACGAGCGCGGGTCGTTGGGCTTGACCCAACGACGCCGGAACTGTTTGTTGCCGCGCAACACAAACCACACCCAGTCCCCGCATCGGCCACTCTTGAGGGTTCGATCCAGACACGCTCCGGAGGACGCGCGGAACGGACAGTCGCGACACCCAGGCCGTCGCGGCGCGTCACCTCGCCACCCTGCCTTCATTGCCTGGGAATCTTCGCGCTTGGCTACTGCCACGATGCGCGTTGCAACCCTTCGTTTCCCTCGCTTACTCCTGTCAGGCCCGTTGAGACGGTGACCCTCAATGGCTGCACCAATAACGTCGCGGCTCCGGGCGTCGGCCTTCTGAAAGAGTAGATGCATGGGCCTGTTTTACACCAGGGAAACGATGGAAACGAAGAGTTTTTTGTGGCCGCGCGCAGCGCCGGGTGCTTTGCGCTTGATGCCGGCGGCAGGGGGCTTTAGCGTCGGCAATGTGACGGGCAATTCGCGCAGGGCAGAAACGGTGATCTTCGGCGCCGGGTGCGGTGGCGATGCGGGGCGACGCGTTGGTGTGAGGATCCGGGTGGATTTTGTATTTGCACGAGCACAGCCGGAGGAGCAAGTGCCTGGAGATTCTCAACAACTGGCCCGTCTCGGCTTGATCTTTGCACCTGCGACTTCGTCCGAAACATAATGTTGAACTAAAAGTATGCTGCCGCGTAACATCAAAAGAGCGTTTCGGCATCTGCCTGAGTTGTTAATGCTGCGTTTTGGCAAGCAGTATAGTATGGAGGGGGTTAAGCTGGTCATCCCAGGGCAGGACGGCGGCATAGCCGAGATCCTCAGGGTAAAAGTCGCTACCGCCCTGCGTCTGATTCAGAACCACACTCAAAAGCATTATGAGAGAATTGAGAAATTCATCCCGAATATCCTTATCTCCGGTGGCCGTCCCTCATGCGCGGTTTACATTTCTGATCTGAAGCTCTGCGACATTTCCAGGGAGTTTGCCCTTTCGGGAAGCACGAGCGCTCATCAAACAGCGATGACGTTGGTACACGAGGCTACGCATGGCTATCTCGAAACGCGGGGAGTCCTCTATGCAGAAGACCAGCGGGCACGAATCGAGCGCATTTGCATCCAAACTGAAATCGCATTTGCAAGCAGACTTCCCCAAGCCGACGCACTTGTCACCGAAGCCCAACGAAGGCTCGATTATGGGCCGGAGTATTGGACCGACGCGTCATTCTTCCAGCGAGAGGTAGAGAACTTAACTAGAGCTGGCATGCCGCGGTTTTTTATTCGGCTACTGGAACGTGCTCAATCCCGGCGATCGCAGACTGGTCCTGGAAAAAAGACCCAACCCGATGCTGCACCAAATAGCCGCCCCACCACGCAGACAGCCAATTCGGAATTCACTGAGGGGCCGCCATCGGTGAGNNATGGCCTGGAAATTCCTTCCCCATGCGTGGCCTGGGCTCGGGGGAGTTTTGAGTGGGCTGGGGCTGGTCTCCTTCCTCATCGAGGGTAGCCACTGGCTCTGGAGACACAACCTGTTTTGGCTCGTCTCTTGCCCCGCCGCCAGCCTGCTGTTGGCGGGTGGCGCTATCGTCTGGCTGGGTGGAACCGGCAGCCGACGAGCCGAACCAAGCGATTCACCGAATGGCTACCGCGCGGCGCCATTGGACAAGTCGAGGGCCACTGAGGGGCCGCCATCGGTGAGCTGATCGTTAAGCTGGGACTCAAATGGGCGACAAACCGCTGCATCCTGCATTACGCCTGACCGCGAGCGGCCTGCTGTCTGTTTTTTTGCTCTACGTGGTCCCGGCGGCTGCCCGGGAACCGCGTTGGTTGATCGGGCTGGCGGGATTAGCCGCGGCGGCCTTTGTGTTACTTATTCCCGTCATGATGCGGGGCGACTCTTGGCAGAAGATGCTTGCAGGCATACTGCTCTTCGTTCCGTCCTTTGGCCTGGTCGTCGCGGGTGTCGGCGTCGTGAGTTCTCTATGATCGAGCTTAACCCTTCGCGTCAACCAACGCCGGGAGGCCGCCCGGCTGTTTTTCCAGCGCCTTCGGCCCGGTGTGGTTGCGCTCATCGTCGCCACCACACATGAAGAATGCGCTCACAGCCGTCGTGGGGTCAGTTGCGCTTGTTTGGACGAGCTTGGTCGGGTTCGCCGTTGCGCAGGCCGTGCCAGGAGCTCCGGGAGCACCGCCCGGTTCGGCTTTGCCGCTGCATGTGGAGGGCGCTCAACTCAAGGACTCGACCGGCAAGACGGTGATCTTGCGCGGCGTCAACCATCATGGCTTCGTGGATGTGCCGGACGGCGCCTGGGACCCGCCGGGCAAACCGCTCTTCTCGGGCATAGGCCATTGGGACCCGCCGGTCGTGAAGGGGACGCTCGATGAATACCGAAAGAGCGGCTTCAACGTAGTCCGCTTTCATAGCGTCATAGATTGGTGGAAGAACAACCCCCAGACTTACAAGGACCCCTGGCGCTCCGTTCAATATCCCCAGCCTTACCGGCAGATGATGAAGGACACCGTGCAGTGGGGCGGAGAGCGGGGCCTTTATGTCATTTTTGACTTCTTCGCCATGAAGAATACCGACGGCAAGCAGTCGGGCCAGGAATCCCTCCCTTGGCCGCCCTACAACCGTTATCCCGACGTGGTGGCCAATCAGGCGGCATTCATCGAACTCTGGCAATCGGTTGCCCAGGAACTGGGTGGTTGCCCCAATGTCCTGTTCGAGCTGTATAACGAGCCTCACGGCGACAAGAAAGCCGAGGCCGAGTGGTTCGCCTTTTGTCAGAGCGCACTCACCGCGATGAGGCCCTGCACGACGAATGTGGTCATTGTGCAATGGGATTACATGTGCTGGGTGAACCTCGACTACCCGCCGCCCCAGGGCGCGGCGTCCACTCTCGACTGGGTCGAACGGCATCCTTTGAAAGGGGACAATCTCGTCTATGGCACGCATTTATACCGCAATTCCGGCGGCGGCGGGCCGGGATCGGTGCACCGCACCAACCCCAGCCTGGTGAACTTGTGGGAAGCAGCCGATGTCCGCCAAGGGCTTGAACTCGCCCGGTTCCCGCACATCCTCCGGGACCTCCAGAAGCCCGTGCTGGTCACTGAAATGGGCGCCTTCGTCAAGACCCAGGGCGACGACCTCAGCCACGAACTCGATTGGTTCAAGAACACGCTGGCGGTCCTCAACGCCTGGAACATCGGCTATACGGACTGGGCCTGGCAGTCCGACGAACACCTCGACCACGGCGCCCTGCACCAAGGCCGCCCCAACCAGGCCGGCCGGGTTTTTCTGGATGCAGTCAAAGCGTCTCCTTGACGGGACCATTTCGGACCACTTTGGCGCTCGACGCCGCGGACGCGGGGCAGTAAAGGAGAGTCATGCCTTTGAGCTACGCCGAACTGGAACAGTTCTACGAGAGCCTCGTGGCCCGCGGCCGCCGCCGGGGGATTACCTGCGCCATCACCAGCGGCATGGCATGTGTGGCATTCGGGGTGGCGCAGGCGACGAAGGATTGCGATCTGCTCTGCGCTCCCGATGCCGCCGGGAAGTTCCTTGACCTGCTGGGAGAAGCCATTCTGCACGGCGAACTGCCCAGCTACCGAGGTCATCTGACCCCGCCACTGGATGCGCGCTGGCTGCGCGGCGGCTGGACCAGCCACTTTGTCTGGAATGCGGCGGGCGCGGAGGCATATCTCGACATCTTTGGAGTCGCGCCGCGGGGCAGTTCGCCGTGGGAGGCGGAACTCCGGGGTTTCTACGCCGGCCCGCATACGGTGGCGGAGATGAAGCGCACGAACCGCGAGAAGGACTGGCCGTTTGTGACGGCGCTGGGGGTCAAGCTCCTGGAAGCCGGCGACCCGCGTGGCTGGCTGCACCTCTTCAACTATGACGTGCTAGTCCAGACGGCGGCGAAGCTGCCTTGCCCCGCGGATATGATCGCCTTGCGGCCGGTGCTTGGCCTGCTCGCACCGAGAGACGAACGGCTCGAAGTGGCGCTGAAGGGGGAGGTCGAATTCTGGAACCAACTCGACCGGCTGCGCATCCGAGTGCATGAGCATGCGGTGCGTCCCTACATGCTGGCGGTCAAACGCGACCATCGCTCCAATGACCCGGCGCTTCTGACCCAACATCTGGTTCGGGTCGAACATGCCGAGCGTCTGCTGCCGGTCAACCCTTTGCGCCAACACGGACTCGAACGGTTGATCGTCGAAGCACAAGCCCAAGCCGCGCGCTTTGTCGCACCCGGCGCGCTGGAGTGGTTGCCAGATGTGCGGGGATGCTTTATAGGTCTGTCAGAATGAAGGCTGCAAAGGCAAGACCAGCTTGGCTCACGCCCGCGATGCTGAGGCACCTCAAACGCGTGGAGTACGACTTCCATGTCCGCGCCTTCGGCGAAGAGATGGCACGCGTGAATTTCCTGCCGCTCGCCGAACGCCGCCGTTATGTCGCGGAGATGGTGGATCACGCCGTCCGCAAAGGCGTGAAGTTCGACAAGCCGGCTTTGGGGGTCACACCGTAGTTTGCTCTCAGCCATAGTTCTTCCTGGCGTGGAGAGCAACGCGGGCCGCGCCGGCGCCCGTCCCCAGCACGAGCCCGAACAAGGCGCCCAGCGCGAGATTGAGGGGTTTGTTGGGGCGGATGGGTCTGGTGGCGGGCATCGCCTGATCGACTACTTCGACCTGGAAGGGGCCGAGGTTGTCCCGGTCCTTGTAAGCCTTCACAATCTCGTTGGCGATGCGCGCGGCTTCTTCAGGCTGGTCGGCGTAGATGCTGATGGAGATCAGGCTGGTGTTTCGCAACGGGCGGACCATCATTCGGCTCTTGAGCAGGGTCACCACTTCGCTGGGTTCAAGCGGTCGGCCGCTGCCGTAGCGCCTGCCCCACTCCTGGTCAAGGTTGAGTTCTTTGATGACGGAGCCGAGAATCGCTTCCGACTGCATGACTTCACATTCGGTCTGCATTAGGTAAGGATCATAGGTCCCCGATGGGGCGCTGTAGCCGGGCGGCGGGGGAACCTCGGTCGAGTTGGGGGTGAGCTTGACGCGGGCCGTGCTGATAAACGACTCCGGCAAGATGGAGGTGATGAATACGGCGGCGCCAAACACCAACAGGAAGACCAACAGGAATGTCGGTAGAAAGCCACTCGGCAAGGCCGATTTGCGGACCCGCAGCAGAATGGCCAGCGCAAAGGCCACCGCCGCTACAGCCAGGCAATAGCCGATGAGTTTGCCCGAGAGGCCAACGATCGCGGCAAAGGCCAGCAGGAGAATAATAACCGCGCCGGTGAGTAACACGGTTACCCAGGAGCTCAGGCCTTGCGGTTGCATGGTCGCGTAAGGCCGCGCTTCACTTCCCGCGCCCGGCACGCTGCTCCCGACCGGCGGGGCGGACGGGAGCCCCGGCGGGTTGAAGATGTCTTCGTAGGCATACATCAGCGCGGCAAACGACACCGGGAGCGTGATGAACACACCAACGAGGCACAGCAGCACACCGCACACGTTGAACAGAACCAGAACGAGGAGGAAGGCCAGGAACTTCCACCAATGCTTGCAGATGGTCCTGAGGCTTAGCCGCATGGCCGGCCAGAAATCGAGCCGCTTATCTATGACCAGGGGCAGGGTGAAGAACCATGAGACGCAGAGAAAGATACCAGGCAGGATGAGGCAGAGAAAACCGAGCATTGTCAGCACTCCGGTAACGAAGCTGGCCAGGATGAGATGGAGGAGAGAGTGGCTGAAGCCGGAGAAGGCGGTTTCGACACGGACCTTTTCCCCCCGTATCTTCTTGAGGAAGTATAGATACAGCCCGCCCAGGAGCGGACCACCCAGAAGGATGCCCAGGACGGAAGTGTCAAAATGAACGTTTCCTGCGGAGTGGGAAACCTGACCGACGGAACTCACCGCCGACAACAACGCCAGTATGAGCGCGGTGATGCCGACGACCGGCCAGAAATCACTGCGCACCAGCGCCCAGCCGCGGCGCAGGCAGTTGCGGATGCCCAGCACATAATCCCGGGCCAGGACCTCCCGCTCCAGCGCTTCCGCGTCGGGCTTTGGCTCGGGCGCTTCGGCCTGCGGGCCTCGCCCCTCGGAGTTCGCAATCGTCTCGACCGCCGTTTTCACCTGGCTGGCCTGCTGGTAGCGCATCGAAGGCTCTTTCTCCAGCGCCTGGAGCACCACCTCGTCCAGCCGCACATCGACCTGCACCTTGCGGGAGGGCGGGGCAAACTTCCCCAACGGCAGCTCGCCGGTGAGCATCTCGTAGAAGACGACGCCCAGTGAATAGATGTCTGCCCGGTGGTCCACGCTCCGGGGCTTCTCGATTTGCTCCGGAGCCATGTAGTGAGGAGTGCCGACCACATCCCCGGCACCGGTCAGCGGAGCCTCGTCGGTGGTGAGGCCGAGCATTTTGGCAATGCCGAAATCAGTGATCTTCACGCGGCCCTTCTTGTCGAGCAGGATATTCTCGGGCTTGATGTCACGGTGGACGATGCCTTCGTTGTGCGCGAATTGCAGCGCTTCACAGATTTGCGGGACGATCACCAACGCCTGCTCGGGTGTCAGCTTGCCGCCACACTCGATCTGGCGCAGGTTCCCGCCATCCACGTATTCCATCACCAGGTAATGCAACGTGCCTGCCCGCCCAAAGTCATGCACGGCGACGATGTTCGGATGGTTCAAGCGCGCCAAGGCGCGGGCTTCCCGGTTGAACCGCTCGGCAAAGCCGGCGTCGCTGGCTGCGGCTGGCGGCAGGATCTTGAGCGCCACCAGCCGGTCGAGGCTGGGCTGGCGGGCCTTATAGACGGCCCCCATGCCGCCCTTGCCGATGAACTCAAGCACCTCGAGCTGGGGGAATAGTTTGGCAATCTCCTCAACCGGCGGCGGCACAAAGCCGGAACCGGTGGAGCCCACGACTGCCGGTTCTGTCCCCGTGTTGAGGCCGGCCTTCATCAGGCACTCCGGACAGAGCCCCAGGGGCACATCAGGCGGCAGTGGCTTGTGGCAGTTCGGGCAAATGCGTTCCGTTTCCATATTATGTTCTCTTTACCTGTTCCTTAAGAAACGGCGACCGAAGGTTGCTGGGAAAGAAGTGGATAGTTGGAGGAGTGGGGCGCTCGCGTCTGGCAGCATGCGCGCTGGTCAAAACCCCCTTCGATCCACTTGTTCGCAGGTCCATTTAGACACCAATTCCACTCGCGGGTCAGGGAGAGAACTCCCCGAACGAATTCGTGCTTTGGCCCCCTGAACCAAGCCAACCTGAAAGTAGCGCAGGCGTCTCGCCTGCCTTCCCCTGGTGGCTGGGGCAGGCGAGACGCCCGCCCTACTCTCGGGTTCATGGGGAGGTCCGTCCACCCAGCACGGCGATGAGGTGCCGCAATTCTTCCTCGACCTCGCTCGGGCCGGCGACGGTCTGCGCAATCTCGTCCCGCAGCAGTTGGCGGTAGCGCTGGCGCAAACGATGCACAGCGGATTTGACGGCGCCTTCGGTGATGCCCAGCTTCCTGGCCAGCTCCTCATACGGTTGCGCGGTGCGGTCCCCGACTAAACATGGATTCAACGCCGCGAACATGGCCGTCTTGCCGTCCTGCTCGTATTCCGCCCGCAGGCGATTCACGACGGTTTCGAGCAGCGTCATGGCCCAGCGCTGCTCGAAGTGCTGTTCTGGCGTCACGTTATCGGCGGGTTCCCGGACATAGCGGGTCTCCGCCGTGTCGATTTCGAGCGGGAGCAGGGGCACGCCGCCCCCGCGCTTTTGCGCCCGGGCTTTATCCCATTCGTTGGCAAGGAAGTGATTCATCGCGGACAGCAGGAAGGTGCGGAACCGGCCTTTCTCGCGGTCGGCGTCGCCCACCCAACGATGCTCCAGAAAGCGTGCGAAGAACTCCTGAGTCAGATCCTCCGCATCGGGGGGGGAGAAGTTCCGCCGGCGCACGTAGGCGTAAAGGGGATACCAGTAGGTCTGGCATAACCTGGCCAAGGCTTCCCGCGCGACGGTGGTATCACTGCCCCCGGCGTTGACCACGACTGACCAGTGTGTAGTGACGAAAACCGGCGAGCAGGGCACGATTTCCCCGTGGCCGGTGGTTCCAGATGCTGCGCTTGGTTTCGACGTGCTCACTTGGCGGGAGCCTAACCCAACCCCACCAGACTGCAAGCGATCACGTCAGCCCCCGGCGCCTCCCGCCCACAGTCAGTGACGCAGTCCATATTTGCGGGAGCGACTTTGTCACCGGCCCCGGCCTCCCGCCTTCAATCCAGCCTGGTGAGCTTGTTCTGGAGGACCTGCTCTCTGACCCCGGTGCGGTGGCTGATGCGCTCGCCGAGCGCCAACGGGAAGGCACGGTAAGGCACCAAATTAATTGCAATACGGGTGCTGCTGCTTACACCGCCGTTGTATTCGTAGCCATCCAGTTTCCTGAGCTGTTCCGTCAGTTTGGGGTAGTCGCCTTCCTTGCAGATTATCCCTACGAGGAAGGGGAACTCTGAATCATCAATCTCGATCCGCTTGAGGGGGATGCCGGCATTGCGGGCCGCGGTCTGCACCGCCTTGATCAAGCCGTCCTTGCTGTAAACGGCGTCCATGTTGGCGGGTGGAGGGACGGGCTCTCCCAAGTATTCGAGCAGGGCCTGGTTCGGCCCCGTCAAAGACGCCGGGCCGCCCGTCGGATTTCCAGTCGCCAGGTAATCCTGGGCGCGGGGGTGAGTATCGAGGTAGCTCCATCCCTTGTGGTGGAGCACCCATTCACCCTGGCCGAAATAGATGCCGCCGAAGCTGCTGCCGGCCGGCACCGGGTAAAAGCTGACATGCAGATACCCTTCCTCCCGCATGGTCTTCACTAAACGGAATGTGCCGGTGCCCTTTTCAATGCGCATGATTTGGCTGGCATCAGTCGGCGTCGAACCCTTGCTCGTTGTCGTTGCAAACAAAGCCAAGTCGGCCTTTTCATTCGACGCGAGCGTGTAGGTGCCTTCGACGCAATACGTTTCCCCCGTGCGGATGGTTGGGCTGGTGCCGCTCACTCGCTGGATCGTGATGCTGTCACCGGGGAAAAACTCTCCCTCACCCAGCTCGAACGTGACCGTGGAGGAGAAATCCGCGGCGATGGTGTTGGTTGCGCCCCATGTGGCGAGCGCGAGGGTCAGGCTCAGAAGAGCCGGCGCGAGGGTGGTTGATAGGTGTTGGATACGGTGCATCTTCATAACGGCGATTGCCTTTCCTGGTTATTTGAGGCGGCCCATCTCGGCCGGAAGCCTCTCGTTTACGACGTTGGTTTGGTAGATCAGGGCGTCCACCACGTATCCGCCTTCCTGACGAAACGTGTAGGTCGGCACGATGTAAGAGAACTGGACCTGAATCCCGCCTCCGGCGAGACGCGGCTGCGCCGGGCCCGTTTGCGGCCTGGGCGCCCGCACGTAAAGGAAGACCCCGGCCAACAGGAGCATAACTGAAGCAGCCAAGCCCACCGGCCACACCCATCGGCCCCAGAGGAATGCGCTACCTGGCTCCTCCGCCGGGGCGGGGCGTTGATCGGCGAGCGCCGCCAGGACCCGGTGCTGGACCTCCGACGGGAGCTGCAATGAGTCAGTGGTTCGGCGGAACCCTTCGGACAGCGACTGCGCGACCTGCCGTTCCGCACCCAGTGCCTCGCGGCAGGCGGCACATCCAGATAGATGCCTCTCGGCGGCAGCCTGCGCCCCCCGGGAGAGAGACCCCTCCAGGTATTCGTAGAGCCGATGTTGGAAACCGCGGCAGTTCATCGCTTTGCTTTCTCCTCAGTGCCGCAGGCGCCGAAAAGGTTCAATTCGCCCGGCAGCCGCTTCTGCATTTCGGCGATGGCATAGTGCAGCCGCGACTTGACGGTGCCCTTCGAGACGCCCAGGTGGGCCGCGATTTCATGGATCTTCATGTCCTCGTAAAAGCGCAGTATGAGCACCTCCCGATGCGGGCCGGAAAGACCGTTCAAGGCATCCGCTAGCGCGCTGTTGCTCAGCTCGATGTCCAGCCGGCTCGGGTGCTCTTCAGCGGGGGCTGGTTCCTGGCGGGTCAACTCCTCATTATAGACCATCCGCTTCCGGTCCCGATGGTAGTGGCGCGTCAGGTTGAGCAGGATGCCGTGCAGCCACGTATAGACGCTGGAACACCCGCGGAACCGTGGAGCCGAGCGCACGGCCTGGAGCAGCGTTTCCTGCACGAGGTCCTGCGCTTCGGCCTGGTCCCCACACAGCAGGCACGCGGAACGGAACAAGCGGTCCCCGTGGGCGACCACCAATTCCTGCACGGCGCCAGGGGCCTGGCTGCGGAGCCCCCGCACCAATTGTTCCTCGTCCATGCCCCTTTTGTGCCACCAGCCACAAAAGGGTTCAAGGAATCCGCGAGCAATTTGTCGCGGGCGTAGTGCCCTGGGTGCATTCAGGCGCTGGCGCCGCGGACGGCGGTAGGGCGTGTCACTGCGTGCGCGCCGTCGGACTAGCTTCCCCTAACATCCAACATCCAACCTCGAACACCTAACATCCAATGATTGGCCAAAGCGCGGCCATTGGATGTTCGAGGTTGGATGTTGGATGTTCTGGGCTCTGGCCGCCTTGACCCCAGCGGCAGTCGGGTTACTGTGGACGTAGATTGACGACCGCACCGGATGCCAGCGTGGTTGAATCGTGCGGCTGTCGGCCAATAAGCTGTGAGTTTCATGCGTGCAATGGAGTATTTGCGAGCCAGGCCTGCCTGCTGGCTGCTCATTGCCGTCTCTGCTGCGCTTGCGTCAAAAGCAGTTGTGCCGTCTGCGGCTGCTCCAGCTTCGCCCCAGACAAACCGACCGGCGCTTTCAGTCAAGATTGCCCCCCGAGACCCAGCCCCCGACACGAATGCTTTGACCGTTCCGGCAATGCCCCAACCCACACCTGCTCGCCGCGCGGATCTGCCTTCCGCCTTCAGGGGGAAAGCGCCGGCCTCGGTCAGTGACCTCAAATCCATGGAACGGCACGTCGAGGCCCTGGCCGCGCGCGTTTCGCCCGCGGTGGTGGCGGTGGAAATCTTTGGTGGGAGCGGCAGCGGGGTGATCGTCTCGGCCGATGGCCTCGTGTTGACCGCCGGTCATGTCTGCGGGGCGCCGGGCCGCCCGGTACACATTACCTTTCCCGATGGCAAGACGGCGCGCGGAAAGACGGTGGGCAGGGATGAAGGAAGTGATACGGGGCTCATTCGGATCACTGACCGCGGCCCCTGGCCTCATGCGCCCATGGGCGATCTGGCGCAGGCCCGGGTCGGTGACTGGGTGCTCGCGTTAGGCCATCCCGGGGGCTTTGACNNGGATAACTTCCACGTGGCCGTCACCGAGTTTTATGATAACTGGAACCTGCTGGCCAAAGGAGCCAGCCAGGACGATGAAGTCCTCCCCGTTAAGGCCAAGCCGGAGGCGCAGCCGCGAGGCCATTGAAATACCCATGCATGCCCGTCGACGCTCAACCAGGCTGAACCGTCCGCACCTCATGCCCAGCCTCACGATGTTGCCGCTCGCCTTCGCGCTGGCAATGTCGGCCCCGGCAGTGCTCGCGCAGGATTATTCCCGCTCGCCCGCGCTGCCACGCAACAGCTACCGGAATGGCGAGCAGACTTTGCGCGCCTTCGCGCCTGTATCCGAGGCGACGCGCTATTCCATTGTGAAGCTCAACGTGAACGGTACCACGGTGGCGCTCGGCACGGTCGTGGACACCAACGGCCTCGCGCTTACCAAGGCCAGCCAGATCAAGAAGGGCAAACTGACCTGCTGGCTCGCCGTCGAGAAAGAGGTAGATGCGGAAGTCCTCGGCACTGACGAAGAGGAAGACCTGGCGCTCGTGCGGGTGCATGCCCAGGGCTTGAAGCCGATCCAATGGGCTGCAGGCGGGGTAACTATTGGGCAATGGGCGGTCAATCCCGGCATCGCCGAGACGCCACAAGCCGTCGGAATCATCAGCGCCCTGTCGCACCGGATACGCCCCGCGCGCGCCCTCATCGGCGTCGAGTTCGACTTCCGCAGCTCGACGCCCAAGATTGAAGATGTCATCCCTGGTTTCGGCGCCGAAAAGGCCGGTGTGAAGGCGGGCGACGTCATTGTGGCCCTCGACGACGTGACGGTCACCAATCGCGAGCAGATCGTCGAAACCATCCGCGACTTCCGCGAGGGCCACCTGGTCAAGCTCCGCTTGCGGCGCGCGGAGAAGGAGTTCGACGCGGAGGTGCGCCTGAGGGGGGCCCGGTCCGCCGAGTTGAGCGCCGAGGTTGATCCCCGGCAGCGCCAGAAGCGCCTGACCGGCGAAGTCAGCCAGCGCGCCGAAGGGTTTGAACAGGCCATCGAACACGACTCCGTCTTACCTCCCTGGATGTGCGGGGGCCCGCTGGTGAACCTGGACGGCAAAGCCGTCGGCCTCAATATCGCTCGCGCCGACCGCGTCGCCACCTACGCCCTCCCCGCCCGATTGGTAAAGCAGACCCTCGACAGCCTCAAATCCAAGTACAAACTAGCCGCCAAGTGAACTTCCCGTAAGCCCCACTTTCCGCGGTTTCAGCTTTCAGCATTTCAGCTTTTGCCAGAGTGTGGCCTTGGGTGGCTTTGCCCGGCTTCCCGTCACCCCGCCGCCATTCGATGTTGGAAGTTGAATGTTGGATGTTCGTTCTCCCGTGTTTGACTTCCGGGATCTTCAGCGTCCGGAACACCTCAAACATGCGTGATTTTCACGCATTCGCCGCATGTCCACTAGGTGTTCACTAGGTGGTGTATAGGTGTTGTATAGGGAACCAATAGGTACTGTATAGGTAGCGGATAGCTGTTGGCCAGTTATACGCCGGATATACGCTAGCTGACCACTAGGGATTCTGCGGCGCCCTCCTCCCCCCGCCGGTCAAGGTTCAAAGGTCATGGTTCGACGTTCGGTGTTGAGTGTTCGATGTTGGATGTTCTTCCCGCCCCCGCCTATCTTGTCCCCCGACAAATGGCTCTCGAATCCAAACCGCTCTTCCACCCGGAAGTCCTGCGCTCCGCAAGCAAAGAAGCTGCCCACGACCCAGCGCAAGCAGGAAGGCGCGGGCTATACCCCCGCGTTCATCACGCGCTACATTGTTGCGCAGGCGCTGGGCGGCGTGTTGAAACAACGCTTCGAAGTGTTGCGCCAACAGCACGAAGCGGAAGCCGCCGGCACCGCCCGCAAGGCGCTCGCCGACCCCAACGCCTACGACCTGGCCGCGCTCAACGAGCCGCAACGCAAGGCCCTCATCCGATTCTGGGAGGCGTGGCAGGAAGCGCTGAAATGCCTGCGCATTCTCGACCCGGCGTGCGGCGGCGCCGCATTCCTCATCGAAGCCTTCGACCAGCGCCATGCCCTCTACGAAATCTCCGACGCCCGGCTGGAGGAACTGCGCGGCCAGCGCACCCTCTTCGACCTTGACCGCCAGATCCTCCAACCCAACCTCTACGGCGTGGACCTCAGGGCGGAGGCCGTCCAAATCTGCCAGCTCAGCCAGTGGATCAAGAGCGGCGCGCGCGGCAAGCGCCTGACCAGCCTCGACCACACCATTCGCGAGGGCAGCAGCATCCTCAGCGACCCGGCAGTGCATCCCAAGGCCTTCGACTGGCAAGCCGCCTTCCCCGAAGTCTTCGCCCAGGGCGGCTTCGACGTCGTGGTCGGCAACCCGCCCTACATCCGGCAGGAATGGATCGCACCGTTCAAACCCTACTGGAAGCGCCGATTCAAGAGCCAAGCTACCACGGCGTAGCGGACAAAGTCCTCGCCGTACCTGCAGACGCCTGCACCGGGTAAGGGGCATAACGAGTTGTAGCAGGGCCATGCCGCGACCTCGTGGTGCTGGCGGGAGCCTTGGGTCACTTCAAAGAATTATCGCGTCCCGCGAATCGAAGCCATAAGACGTCACGGCAAGCGGACACGATAAAAGCGCCGTCCGAAGCTGCTTGCGTTGGGATCGAGAATGGTTAGCGGCCCGTTCACACCTTGAAGGCTCAGAGCTGGGGTCCAATCTATTAAATTGGTGGAGAATTCGACCGTGTAAACCACCCCAAAAGTAGTAGCAAAGGTAAACGTAAATTGGCCGTTCCCGTCCCATGTCGGCGCAGTAAGCTGGAGGACGATGAGGAGGGTATTGGTCGCGCTACCTTGGTAGTTCAAGTCATCGATTGTTCCGATGACGGTGTAGCTACCCACGTTAGTTGGCGGATTGGCCGAGCCGTCGTAGGTAAAGTCCACTGTCAAACCCCGAGGCGTCGTGGTCGCTGTCACCCGCTTGGCCGTGCCGTCGAAAACTTGCAACAGGCTGCGCAAAATCACAGGTTTTGTGGCCTTGCCGATGACCAGCGTATTGGTCACGCTGCCCTGGTAGTTAGGGTCACTGAGTATCCCGGTGACGGTGTAGCTGCCGGCATTGGTCGGCACATCGGCAGAGCCGTTGTACGTGAAGTCCACCATCAAACCAGGGGGCGTAGTCGTCGCCGTCGCCGTCTTGGCCGTGCCATCGTAGTCCTGTAACAGATTGCCCAAAATCATAGTTCCTGTGGCCCTGCCGATGACTAGGGTATCGGCAGCGCTGCCTTGGTAGTTCGGGTCATCGATCGTTCCGACGACCGTGTAGTTGTCCGCATTGGTGGGCGGATTGGCCAATCCGTTGTAAGTGAAGTTCACTGTCAAGCCAGGAGGCGTCGTGGTCGCTGTCGCCCGCTTGGCCGAGCCGTCGTAAATCTGCGACAGGTTACCCAAGATTGCCATTCCAGTGGCCTGTCCGACGATTAGGGTATTGGTCGCGCTGCCCAGATAATCCAAGCCACTGATCGTACCTATGACGGTGTAGCTGCCTGCATTGGTCGGCGCATTGTTCGAACCGTTGTACGTCAAGGCCACCATTAGGTTCGTCGGTGTTGTCGTCACGGCCGCCGTCTTGGCTCTACCGTCATAGGTCTGATTTAGATTGCCCATGGCAACCGACGCTGCAAGGTTGCTCTTGAGGAAGAGCGTGGAGCTGCTAGGGATGCCGTTGACGAAGACCGTCGCCAGCGTCCAGCCCGGCGGGAAACCGAACACCGGCGCGGAGGCAAACGAATGTGTGGACCAGTCGGCAGACAACAAGAACAGGGTCTGGCCACTTTCCACGCTGCGCAACTGCACCAGCGGATAATCGCTGGCTGAGTCTTGGGAATTGCCACTTGAACCTTCCGAGATGCCTCGAAACTGAGAGCCATTGAGGATCAAGCTGCCGCCGGACATGAGCGGCGAATTAACCCTGGAAACTTGCGGCTGCCAGGGAATACTGAAGCCCAAGCCCACATCGTACAAGTCCGCCGAGGAGGGGAGATTACCGTTGTCACCGTACCCTCCGACTAGCAGCACCTTTCCGTTAGCCATTAATGTCGCCGTGTGGTGGGTGCGTGCAGACGGGAGCGTACCGGCTGCCCTCCACGCCCCGATAACAGGGTCGAACAGCTCAGCACTAGAAAGGGGCCACCCGGCACCGAGCCCGCCTGTCACCAACACCTCCCCGTTGGGCAGCAACGTCGCAGTGTGTCCGTTGCGTTCGGTAATCAGGTCGCCAGTCGGGGTCCATGTGCCGGAAGATGGCTCGTATATCTCGGCGCTAAGGCCCTGCGCGACCAGAACTCCTCCGTGGGAGAGCAACGTCGCCGTGTGGCCCACGCGCGGGGTAGTCATATTGCCAGTCGGCGTCCATGTCCCGGTGGCTGGATCGTACAATTCGGTGCTAGCGAGAGGGTTGTAGTCACTGGGTGGAGAATCGTTGTAATCGTCGGAGGTGCCACCGGTAATCAAAACCTGTCCGGTGGGCAGCAGCGTGCCCGCATGGTACTGGCGAGGTCTGCTCATCGAACCCGTTAGCCGCCACGTCCCGCTGGCCGGATCATACAACTCGGCGCTGGCGAGGGTGTCAAACATAGACGGATAACCGCCGGTAAAATTGGCACCTCCGGCGACCAGCACCTGGCCATTTGGCAGCAATGCTGCTATGTGATTGAGGCGACCATTGTTCATTAAGCCTGTAGGTGTCCAGGTCCTCGTAACTGGATCATACAGCTCCGCGCTAGTGGATGGATTCGGGCCGTTATAACCTCCAGCGACCAGCACTTTTCCATTAGGCAACAGCGTCGCCGTATTGCCGTAGCGTGCGGTCCGCAAGTAACCAGTTGCCATCCATTGCCCTGCCACAGGATTGAACACCGCGCTATTATGCAGATCGCCGCCGCTGTAATTGTAGCCGCCTGCGACCAGCACCTCCGCATTGGTCAACAGGGTCGCTGTGTGAAAATAACACGACGGGGTTGACCCTGCGCCAGTCACCGTCCACGCCACAGAGGTCGGATCAAATAGCTCCACGCTGGAAAGATTTCCGCTGGTGCCGTTTTGACCTCCCGCCACCAACACCCTTCCGCTGGGCAGCATCGTGGCGGTGTGATTCTCCCGAGCCGAAGTCATCGTGTTGCTGGTAGCGGTCCATATCCCGCTGGTTGGGATGTACTGCTCTGCGCTCGAAAGGTAGCCAGCGCTGCTAAAGCCCCCCGTGACCAACACCTGTCCGTTGGGCAGCAAGGTTGCGGCATGATTTTCGCGTGCGCTCACCATTGTGCTGGTGGTCCACGTCCCGGAGGCTGAATCATACAGCTCCGAAGTCGAAATGAAACCATCACTGCCAAAACCTCCGGCTACCAAAACCTGCCCGTTGGGTAGCAGGGTGGCTGTATGATTCTCGCGGGAAGAGGTCAGCATGCCGATCGCCTTTGTCCATGTGCCGGCGGCTGGGTCGTAAAATTCTGCGCTCGAAAGGAAGCCCGCACTGCCAAAGCCCCCCGCCACCAACACTCTGCCATTGGGCAGCAGAGTTGCCGTATGATTCTCCCGCACAGACGTCATCGAGCCGGTCGCTACCCACGTCCCGTTCGTTGGATTGTACAACTCCGCGCTCGAAAGAAAGCCAGAACTGCCATAGCCTCCCGTAACCAATACCAGTCCGTTGGGCAGCACAGTCGCTGTATGATTCTCGCGTGCGGCGAGCATCGTGCCCGCCGTTGCCGTCCAAGTCCCAGCAACCGGATTGTAAAGTTCAGCGCCGGATAGCACATAGCCACTGCTGCCCTCACCTCCAGCGACCAGCACCTGCCCGTTGGGCAGTAAAGTTGCAGTATGATTCCAGAACTCCTGACATAGCGTCGC
>PLZQ01000116.1 GCA_003152225.1 Limisphaerales bacterium
GGGGAAAACCGAAGCCATTGCCATGATCGCCACACAAATTCGCCAAAAGGATGCGGTGTTTTATTTTGCCTCGTACCCGTCGGAACAACTGCTGACCCGCGTGCGGTTCATCAGCCGTTATTTCGACGAGGAGAGCGGAGTCATTGCGTCCGAACCTGTGCCGGAGGAGGACGACGTCGCTCAATTCATCGCTCGCATTGAGCGAAGCGACAAAGCTTTTCAGCGCGAACTGTCCCGCTCCAAAGTCCGCGCCATCCGCAATTTTTACGAGACGGCGATTTCGCAACCACCCATTCCCGGAACGGTCCTGCTATTTACGCCGCAGAAACTGCGCTTCGACGCCTGGACCGATGGCAGCGGCGTCGGACAATTGCGGGAGCCCGAGGAGAAATATCTCATCATTGACGGCCAGCACCGGTTGGCCGCCCTGCAATTTTACGAGCGCATCCATCCCGACGAAGCCAAGAGCATCAATGTCCCGTGCGTGATCTTTGACGGCCGGAGCGAAGACTTCGCTACGGAGATGTTTGTGATCATCAACTCCACGCCGACGCGGATCAACAAAAGCCATCTGGTGGATTTGTATGAACGGGTTTCGTGGGCGGAGCCGGATCGGCGGTTCGCAGCGCACATTGCCGAGATGCTCTACCGAGAGGCAGACAGCCCGCTGCGCTACCGGATCAACCGCCTCGGCGGCCGCAGCAAGCAAGAGAAGTGGATTCTGCAAGCCGAGTTATACAACGAGATCCACCGTTGGGTGAAACAGGACTGGGACAAAATCCAAAAGGAGGACACCGACAAGCACGCCGCGGCCCGTTATTACGGCATGGTGCGCGACTTTCTGAAAGCGGCGGCGCAAGTGTGGGCTGAAGCGTGGGGCAATCCCGATTACATGGTTACCAAACCGGTGACGCTCAAAGCCATGATGCGCGTCTGCGCCGACCTCGCCGCACAGGAGGGTGAGCCGGAGGAGAACCGCGTCAACCGTTGGAGCCAACGACTGATGCCCTGGGCCGAACAGGTGCGAACCTTCCGCAACGAGGGATTCTACGAGCGCTTTCCCGCCAAGGGCCAAGTCGAGCGCGTGGCCCGAATCCATCGGGAACTGGCCCGTAGCGCCGGCATTCAGCCGCGGCCGAAGGGAAACCCAACGGTAGCTTAACGACCAGGAGGTTGGCCCCGAAATGGTGCGAAAACGCCCTCCGTGTTCTGAACGAAATCATCCCGCTACAATCCACCATTCGCGCCGATGTCGTCGCCGAACTGCCCCACCTCGGCGAAACCGTCAAATGAGCTGCCTCAAGCGCCCGCCTCCCAACCCTGAAGTCGTCGCGGTCCTCCCCAACAGCGATCTCAGTCACCGTAGCGCCACACCGGATCAGCACGACGCCTTCATCCGCGATAATCAGGGCCGNNTCATCTTGCGCCACGCGGCCATGGAACGCGCCAGGTGCTCCCGCGTATCGCCGCCAATGCCAAAACATTGTAGCCCGATCGGCCCCCGGTACCCCAGCTCCTTGAGGGTTCGGAGAAGCTTGGTCACGTCGAACGAACCTTTGTCGAGCGGCTGGATATAGTGGTCCCACCCCGGCCCGGCATCGAACGAGTCGGCCCCGTTGAGCGAGACGGCCCAGAGCCGGGGCATGGCCTGCCGCAGCAGCGGCTTGTAGTCGCGCTGCTTGTCCACGCGTAGCCAGTGGCAAAGGTTGAACATGACGCCGACGTTCGGGCGATCCACTTTGTCGGCCACGCGCACCGAATCCTCGATGCGCTCGATCCAGCAGCCGACATGCGGGTAGAGCAGGAGCTGAGCGCCCGAATCGAGGGCCAGGTCGGACATCTCCCGCAGGATGGTCACGCCGCGCGGGTCCGCCGAGGCATCCGAGGGGGGCATGCCGTTGACCAGCAAATCGAACTGGACGTGGCGCCCTTTGACCAGGGCCAAGACCTCCTTGAACTTGGCCGCGTCGTAGGGTGGCTTCCCGGTCGCGATATCAACGGTCATCGTGACCTGGAACAGCCGCAGCCCCGCCGGGTCGAGCGTCTTGAGCCGGTCGGCAACGCCGTCCAGCCAGATATGACCGACCCCGTCATAGCCCAGTTCCTTGAGCATCACGGCCTGCTCCGCGAAAGAGCGCTTCTTGGCGTCGTGCCAATCGATGCAGAAGGGGAAGAAAGCGAAGGGCTTGGGCTCGCCGACGCTCGCCGGGTTGAGGGCGGTGCTCTTCACAATTCGCTGGTTCTCGAACCAGACTGGGCCGCCCCACTTGCCGGTCACGATGATGTCCAGGTCGCCGTCNNCGTTATGGGCCATGAATCGCTTGCCGGTGACCAGTTCGGGCACGCCGCAGCCGTCCAGGTCGGCCAGCACGAGGCTGTGGGCCTGCGACCAGGATTGGTCGATGAGGTGCTGCTTGAACGTGATCTCGCCTCCGCGGCGAACCTGTTCGTACCAGAAAATGCCATAGCCATGAGCGGAGGAAGTGATGATATCGTTGAGGCCATCGCCGTTGACATCGTAAACCAGGATCTGCGGCGTGTGGTCCGCTTTGCCGTCCAGGCCGCCGAGGGCCAGAGGATGCTCAATCCACTTGCCGTTTCGCGGGTCGGCAGGGGCTTCGAACCAGGCGTCGGGCCGGATGAAGTCCGGGCGGCCGTCGCCATTAATGTCGCCGACGCCGACGCCCCAGGTCATGCGCTTCTCCGATACGACGTGCTTGGCAAAGGTCCCCCGACCGTCCGGTCCTTTGACCACTTCATACCAAACGGTCTGGGCCACGGCCGGCACCACCGCCTTGGCCTTGCCGTCGCCGACGACATCATGGAGGTCGGCGGTCTCGTAGTTGCCATTGGTTTCGATGAGGCTCTCGGGCCACTCGCCGCCGGCGGTCCCGATGTTGCGGAACCAAACGGCATGTTGATCGAACCAATCGACACTGACGAGGTCCGGCTTTCCCGAATCGGCGACCTCGATGGGCAGATTGGCAAAATCCCAGCGATAGCCTTGGCCCTGGTCGTCCACGCTGCCCTTAAGCGTGCGAATTTTCACCGGTTTCCAATCCGGCGCGAGGTAGAGGTATTCTCCGGCGGCCACGTCCAGCCTGCCATCGCCGTTGAAGTCGGCGACACAGCAGGCCTCGCTGCGGAAATTGCCAATGCGATGCATGATGAAATTAACGGGACCCGAGCCGGCCCCCTTGGGACCCTGCGCTTGGAAGGCCTTCTTCAGCAGGGTCTGTGCCCGGCCGGTGAGCTCAGGCGCCGTGGCGGCGCGGGCGACCTGATACAGCGGATCGATTACGGCGGAGGCCTGAGCCGCGGCCTGGGGAGCCTCGAGCAAAGCACCGGCCACGGCCAGCACCGCGGCGGCGGCTTCCGGGCGGGCCGCCTCATCGTCGAGCCACGGAACAATCAGCGCGAGTGACTCAGGTGCGGGAACGCCCGCCAAATGGCTCAGCAAGAGCTTCTTTTCTTCGGTGCCCGTGACGAGTTCCGCAGCCTCGCGGCACAGCGCCAGGCGCTGCGCTGCGGACAGCTCGTCACTGCCGGTAAGATTGAGGCAGCCGCGCAGACATGACAACTTGTCCGCCGCGTCGGGAAGGGTCTTGGCTAACGCGAGCAGTTCCTTGGCCGCTTCGGGGCTTCGCCATTGGGCCAAGGTCCGGATGGCGGTGTGAGCGACTTCAGGGTTACTGTCGCCCACGGCGCCGCGCACCGCCGGGAGAGCCTTGGGACCGCCGACCGCGCCGAGGACGCGCAGTAGGACACACCGGTTGGTGGGCGGGCCGTGCAAATGCGCCACGAGAATCGCCACACAGCCATCGACGGGATTGGCCCGGAGGCAGAGGGCGGTGAGCGCCCGCTCGGCCGCTGGGAGGTCGGTCGCGACGTCGGAAACGGACAGCAGGGACAGCAGTGCCGGCAGGTCGGCTTCGGACCCTAGTTCACCGGCTGCCTTGAGCGCGGCAACCCGGAGCGCAGCATCTGGGGCATGCGCGGCCTGCAGCACAGTCGGCATCCCGGCTCGGAGACCGCGATGGCTGGCCAGTTCGAGGCCGGCCAATTGACGGTCGATTTGTTTGCTGCCGAGCATCGCCAGCACCGCCGCATCCGCTTCGGGCCCAGGAAGACTGGCGAGGCTTTCCCGGGCGGCCTTGGCCAGCACCCCGTCCGCGTCACCAGCCAACTCGCTCAGGACAGGCACAAACGCGGGGTTGGCGGCCATCACTCGGATAGCCGCCAGGCGAACGGATCTTTCGCCGGATCGGGCGGCATGATCCAGTGCCGGGACGGCGGCATCACCGCGCAGGCTCAGGGCCTGGATCACCAGAATCTGGCGCTCGGCGGGGAGCCTGGGCAGTTCGGCCGCAAGAACTTCGGTCACACCAGGACCGGGCAGACCGCGCTGGACAAGTCCCAGGATAGTGGTGTCTTCGCTATGCAGCTCCGCAGCCAGGGCCTGCAAAGCTCCGGTCTCGCCCGCCAGGACGAGGCCGCGAATGGCACCCGTTTGAAGTTGCGGCGGGGTCTTGAAGGCCCGGATCCAGTGGTAGGTCTCGATCGCCTCAGGGCGGCTGCCGTGAATTCGCAGCGCGTCAGCGCATTGGAGGATCGAGGAGTAAATGGCGGGGAAATGACTCTCCTGGCCACTGGCAAAAGCAGCTTCCAATGCCTTGGCGGTCGGCAGTGTCCCGATATTGCCGAGAGCAGCCACCGCCGCCGACACCACAGCCGGATCCTGGTGCGACAGGAGCTTGCTCAGGGGTTCCACGGCCGCGGTGTCACACCGCGCGCCAATGCTGGTGATGACGCCGGCGAGTAGGCGCCCGTCGAGCTTGCCCAGCGCTTGGCGCAGCGCGCTGTCCACGGCCGGATCGGGGATGGCCTCTAGGGCGTAGCGGGCCAAATCGGAAAGTTGGTGGTCGGGCAGCAAGGCCGCAAGCTTGGGCACGGCCTCCCCAGTGCCCAGCCTGGCCAGGTCATGGGCTGCCACCCATTTCTGGCTTAAGGGGCCGCTGGAAGTGAGCACCTCCAGAAGCTGTTCCTGCGAGGCCGGGACCGTGGCGGCGGGGGACAGAGAAGCAGCCGCAGTCACAACGAGCAGCGAAGCGAGGGTGCGCAAGCTTTGGCCAGGCCCTTGCCGGGCATTGCGAAGCGTGAAGTGCGGCCTGCGGCGGCGGCGACACAGCGGGGCGGCTGCCGTGAGAATGCGAAGTAGAGAGTTCATAAATCTTACTCGGTCGCAGTGCATCCATCACAAGTGCCACGGGGCCCGGAGGGCGCGGGACAACATGCGATTGGCCTCGGCGTCGTTCACGCACTGCTCTTTGGCCGCGTCCCACTTGAGGTTGCGTTTGAACAGCATGGTGAGGTTGATGACGTGGTTGGTAGTCATGGTCCGGTGGGCCACGATTTCGCTGGCGATGCAGGGCCGCCGGCGACGGACCGAATCAAGGAAATCGCGGATATGATGCATCGGCCGTTGAGTCCGGGCTTGGTAATCACCAACGATCTTGTCGAAGTCCGCGAGCAGGGCGGGCGAGGAGACATCGGGCTTTGGGTAGCAATCGGCGACGGAGGCCCAGCCCTCCGTGCCCTCATAGCGCACACCGCACGAGCCGCGCCAGCCTTTGGCGGAGAGCACCAACTTCACGCCGTTGGCATACCTGGCCACGAAACCCTCGGCGGTGTCATTGTTGGAATACTCAAACTCGACGGCGGAGCTCTCCTGGAGCCCCAGCGCGGATTGGCACTGGCAGATGGTGTGGCTGCCCCAACCGGCGACACCCGTGCCGAAATCGTAGTAATCCAACCAGGCCCCGCAGCCGGCGAGGTAACCAGCATTGTACGGCCGCCAGGGCGCCGGCCCCAGCCAGAGATCCCAATCCAGCGTCTCACGGTCTGGCTCCGGCTGGGCCGGAAGCGCCTTGGTGCTCATCTTCCACGGGAGGATATGGGCCCGAACGGTTTGGATTCGCCCCAACCGCCCGGAGCGGGCCAACTCGTCGCAAAAGACGAAATTCGCCTCGCTGAGCCGCTGCATGCCGGCCTGGAAGATCCGCCCGTTAAGCCGAGCGGTTTCCACCATGGTCTGGCCTTCAACGACACTCATCGTGCAAGGCTTCTCGCAAAAAACGTCCTTGCCCGCCCGCATGGCGATGAGCGACGCCGGCGTGTGCCAGCGGTCGCCTGTGGCGATGAGGACCGCTTCCATCTCGGCGTGAGCAGCAAACAGGTCCCGCAGGTCGCGGTGAGCGGCGCAGTCTTTGTTTCCGTATTTGCCATCCACTGTTTGCTTGGCGGCGTCGCGGCGCGGCTTTTGCACCTCGCAGACGGCGACAAATTGGACTTCCGGGAACTGGAGCAGGATCGGTAGATCATAGCCGCCGCGCCCGCCGATGCCGATGCCGCCCATCACAATCCGCTGGCTCGGCGCCACCGCGCCATCCAGGCCGAGGGCCGAGCCGGGGACAACCTGGGGCAGGGCCAATGCGCCCCAGGCCAAGACCGCTCGTCTTAGGAATTCGCGCCGGCCCAACGGCGGCTTCGAGGGGAGGGCTTTCGGAGCAATGTCGGCCGGAGGGTGGCCGGTCATTCCAGACACCGAGGCAGGTTGCGCTTTCATGTCGGTCCATTCTACCTCTTTCGCCGTACCACTCAAAGGCAAAACATTGAACGGTCGGCGGTCGAATCAGAGGCCGAGACCCGAGTGTTGCTCCAAAACGGCCTCGACGCGCCTGGCTTTCCTCATGCCCTGTCGCCGTGAGAAAGCGAAAAGGCAGCAGTTCACGGTCAATTTCGGATGCGTTTTCCGACAGCTTGGTGCGCAATGCAATCGAGTTCCTGCAGCGCTCAATGAAGGAGCTTGAGAATCAACCCAAGTACGCAGTGATCGACTTCTGCACCACGCTTGAGCTGTTCCTCAAAGCTCGCCCGCTCAAGGCGCACTGGGATAGTGCTCCCAATCGATACCTCGTCGGGCCACCGACTGCCGCAGACATTTGCCGCCGTCCGCCCGTTTGGCTACCTCGAATGTCCCACTCTGATCAGCAAAATACTTGGCCATCTTGCCGGGCGCACCCCAATCCCCAAACACTGCCGGATGTTGTTGCAGCCGGCCCGGCAACGATATATTTCTCGTCCATGCTTCGTCCGATCACCGCGGCAGCCTGCCTGTTTCTCGGCGGCGCTTGCCCCGTTATGCCCCGGGAACCCGCCCCGGACCTCATCCTGCACCACGCAAAGGTGGTAACGGCCGAACCCGGTCTTTCCCTGGCGGAGGCTATCGCGATCCGCGGCGAGCGCATTGTCCGCGTTGGGTCAAATGCCGAACTCCTGGCTCTCCAAGGCCCCGGGACCCAGACCGTTGATCTCGCCGGAAAGATGGTCCTGCCCGGGCTGATTGATTGCCACGCGCATCCACAGTCGGCGAGTGTCGTTGAATTCGACCACCCGATCCCGCAGATGGATTCGATCCAGGATGTGCTCGATTACTTCGCGGCCCGCGCCAAGGTGGTGCCGGAAGGCCAATGGATCGTGCTCCGACAGGAGTTCATCACGAGACTGCGCGAACAGCGTTATCCTTCCCGCGCCGAGTTGGACCGAGTGGCTCCCAAACACCCCGTGCTCTTTACCACGGGTCCTGACACAATGTTCAATTCGCTCGGACTCAAGCTCAACCAGATTGACCGGAACTACGTCATTCCCGACGGCGGACCGGGTCTGGTTGAGAAGGATGCACACACGGGCGAGCCGACCGGCCTGGTGCGCACCTTCGCCCGCTTCCTGAAACTGCCCGCTGCCGGGAGGCAGCCCACCCTGCCCGACCAGGAACGCTGCTTGGCGGACCTGTTCCACGACTACAACAGCGTGGGGATCACGGCCGTCTGCGATCGGGATGTTTATCCCGACCAGGTCCCGGTTTACCAGGCGCTCCGCGACCATGGACGCGCCACCGTGCGTGTCGCCCTCTCGTATCACGTGGACTCGGACGGTGACCTGTCGAAGGTTCGGGAGGCCATTCAAGCGGTGGCCCGGCAACCGTTGTTCAGGAACAAGGACCCAATGCTGCGCATCATCGGCCTCAAGACCTACCTCGATGGCGGCATGCTCACCGGCAGCGCCTACCTTCGCGAACCATGGGGCGTTAGCGCGACCTACGGCATTACTGACCCGGCTTACCGTGGCGTCCGTTTCATTCCCCAGGACCGGCTGGAGGCGATGGTGCGCGAGGCCGCTGAGCAAGGGCTCCAGTTCACCGCTCACAGCGTCGGGGATGGCGCCGTTCATGCTCTGCTCGACGCGTATGAAACGGTAAGCAAGACCCTGCCCCTGCGCGCGTCGCGCCCCTGCATCTCGCATTCCAATTTCATGAGCCGCGAAGCCGTCGAACAGGCGGCTCGCCTCGGCATCATGTTGGACATTCAACCCGCCTGGCTGTTCCTCGACACCCGCACGCTCGTGAACCAGTTCGGCTATGACCGCCTCCGCTACTTTCAACCCTTGCGGAGCCTCTTCGATGCACGGGTGATCGCCGGCGGCGGCTCGGATCACATGCAGAAAATCGGCTCGCTGCGCTCCAACAACCCTTATAACCCCTTCCTCGGCATGGCCACCGCCATCAGTCGCCGGGCGCGCTGGTATGAAGGACGGCTTCATCCCGAAGAAGCCCTCTCCCGCGAACAGGCGATACGGTTTTACACCCTCAACAGCGCCACGATCCTGTTCCTGGACGACGCAGCCGGGTCACTCCTACCCGGCAAATTCGCCGACCTGATCGTCGTTGATCGCGACCTGCTCAGTTCCCCGGAGGACCAAATCGCCGGGACACAGGTCCTGCGCACCTACCTGGCGGGAAGACTGATTTACGAGAAGAAATGATCCGGTTGAAGACCCTTACCAACAACGTTGAGCCTGAGGAATAAACCATGTCTAACGAAATGCATCGTAGAGAGTTCTTGAAACAGTCGTCTGCCTCCGTCGCGGGACTCGCCCTCGCAGGGGCGGCTTTCGCGGAACCGGCCACCTCTTCCTCCGTTAAGCTGGGTTTCGTCGGTATCGGAGGCCGGGGCTCCTACCATCTTGATTGTGCTCTGGGAATCGAAGGGGTTGAGGTGCTTGCCCTCTGTGATATTGACGATAAAGCGCTATACCGCGGAAAGGGTTGGGTGGAGGAGGCCGGCCAACCGAGCCCCATCACTACGGCGACAGCCGGACGGCCTTCCGGCAGCTTTGCGCACAGGAAACGCTCGACTGCATCATCTGCTGCACCCCTTGGGAATACCACGCCGCGGTGTGCGTGGCCGCCATGCAGAATGGCAAAAACGCCGTCAGCGAAGTCCCCATCATCATCACTTTGGACGAGGCCTGGGAACTGGTCGAGACCCACGAGAAGACAGGCAAGTGGGCCACCATGGGGCTCGAAGGATATGACGACCTCACCCTCATGAACATGGTCCGCAAGGGAATCCTCGGCGAGGTGCTCCACGCCGAAGGCGGGTATGTGCATGATCTGCGGATGGTCCAATACAATCCGCTCCAGGAGCCCTGACGCCTTAACCACTCGCTCACACGCAACGGCAATTTGTACCCGGACCATCCCATGGCCCGCATCCTCCGCTTGCTCGACATCAACCACGGGGACAGGTTCGACTCCTTGGTTTCCATGAGCACCAGGTCTGTCTCGTTGGCCAGGTACGCCAATCTCAAATACGGAGAAAAAGGGCCCTACGCGAACGCGAAGTTCGCCCAGGGCGACGTCAATGCGACCTTGCTGCACACCGTCGGTGGGAAGGTCTGCACCCTCAATTTCGACACCAGCACCCCGCACCCGCGTGAGTTCTTCCGGCTCCAGTGCGTGAAGGGCGTTTACCAGACCGGCGTCAGTCTCCCCGCCCCAAGAAACCCGGAAACCTCAGGTGCACCGTCGGCCGGGCCAACCCGAGGCTTCGGCGGAGGCAGCGGTGGGATGTTTTACATTGACGGGAGATCTCCGGAGGAGAATCTGTGGGAGTCTGCGGAACCCTATTTTAGGGAGTTTCAGCATCCCTTCTTGAAGAGCTATAAACCCAAAGCCCGAAAGACCGCCCTTCGCGGACACGGCGGTGGGGGCACCGTTACTCCGGTTAACTGGGAACGACTGGTGGCTGCGTTGCGCGCCGGCAACGTGCCGGATTGGGACGTTTACGATTCCGTCACCAGCAGCGCCATCTCTCCCCTGTCGGAAAAGTCGGTTGCGGGCGGCAGCGTGCCCATCGCGTTCCCTGATTTCACCAGGGGGAAGTGGCAGACCGCCCAGCCGTACGACATCGTTTGACATCAACCAACCGGTCCAAACGGGATTCATTGACCGACGTCGCCGTCCGCCGCGGCATGCCCCCAGCGACCAAATTCACACAAAGAGGGGCCGAAAACGCTAATGTGACATCGTTCACGCAAGATGCCCGAGGATTTGAACAGAGTGGTTGCTCCCGAATAGTGCGGATTCGCGTTGCAGACGGTCGGTGGCTTGTTCCAGGTAAGCTCGATCCAGTTCGATAACGATGCTGTTTCGGCTCGATTTCCATGCGGCTACCGCGGTTGTGCCGGAGCCAAGAAAAGGGTCGAAAATAATGTCACCGACAAAGGAGAACATCTTGATCAGACGCATGGCCAATTCTTCGGGATAGGGCGCCGGGTGGGCCTTCGTGGAAGCTCCGGGCAACCGCGACCAGATTTGTTGAAACCATTTCTTATGTTCCGGCGAGGGTATAACCGAAAAGCGGCGCTCTAAATCGGTGGGGTGTCGGTATCCGCCCCCGTTACGGAACATCAAAATGAACTCGATGTCGTTCTTGATAATGCCGTTTGGTTCGTAAGGCTTCCCGAAAAATCCGCCGCGGCCGGCCTCGTATTGGGCATTGGCGATTTTGTGCCAGATGATGGGAGCCAAGTTGTCAAAGCCGATGTTCCGGCAACTCTCCTGGATCGAGGCATGAAGCGGGATAACGACATGCCGTCCCTGGTTTTGCCGGCGGGAGCGGCACACGTCTCCGACCACCACGATGAGTCTTCCCCCCGGCACCAGGCAGCGAAAGCACTTTTCCCAGACGGTGTTCAGCTTGATGAGGAAGCGGGTGTAGTCCGGTTCGTGTCCAAGCTGGTCCTGAGCCTCCGGATATCGTTTGAGAATCCAGTACGGCGGTGAGGTGAGTACGAGGTGCAGGCTTTCATCCGGTAGAAAGGGATAGGAAACCGCATCCCCCAAGTGGAAGTGATGAAAGGTCGGCAGGCTCGGCAACACCTTCTGGATGTCCGCCATTAAACTCAAGTCTTTGGCCAGGGCGGGAATCTCTCGCTGGTCAGTCATCGGCGAAGAAAAGGCCCGGGGAGCGAAGTCCCGAAGGATTTCGTCTTTGTCGTTGTTCCCGAGCTCGAAGCGGTCAGCTCGGTTCTCAGTAGAGGGGCCCGGCGTGCATCGTGACCGGCTGCGCCGTCTCGGAACACTTGTTGCCTGCGGTGTCCAACAGGGTCAGCCGCAGCGTGCAGGCGCCAGGCTCCGCAGCCGACAGCGACAGCGCGACCCGGTGCGGGTCCGCCAGGTCCTGCCGGGCCTGTGCGCGCACCGCCCCGGTTCCCGCTTCCAGTGCGGCGGCGACTGTGTAGTTTCCCCGGGGGACGGAGCCGACCCCAACCACGTCGAACGCGAAAGCGAGCGTCTTGCGGGGCAGCAACACTTGGCGGGGCGCGTCCATCCCGACGAGCACCGGCGCCGTGAGCCGCAAAAGCGATATCTCACCCACATCGAAGACAAGCCGCGTCCCGTGCCGGAAGTCGTGCTCGGAGATATAGAGTTGAATGCGGCTGATCGACTTCCAGGGCTCTGTCCCCGCTTCCGCCGCCGCCACCATCGGCTTCACGGGGAAGCGCAAGGGTACCCACACGCGCTGCTCGCCGCCCAGATCCAGCGTCTTTTCGTAGAGCGCCTTCTTTCGCCCGTGCGACGAGATGACCAGCCCGACCGGCGTGTGGTCATCGGCCACCTCATCCCGGTTGGAATCGATGCGCATCCAGAATTCGAGCGTGTCGTACTGGCTCATGTCCAGTTCACCCGGTTTGAAATCCCGGCCCAGTCGGGGCCAGCCGACCGGGTAATTGCCGCCCTCGCCGCCGTCGTGCTCGTGATCGACCACGACTGTCCAGCGCAGTCCAGCCTTTCCCACGTGCCGTGCCGCTTCCGTGATCTCGGTGTGCCCCTCCGCGGTCCCGTTCTTCCAGTCAACGAAGCCGCCACCCAGGTCGAAGGTCTCGAGGCGCCCCAGGCGGGCGGCTGTCTCGTAGGGTGACGGGGTTTCCGCCGCAGACTGTGTGCGGGCGGGGCCGGCGAGCAGGACCGACGGAGCAATCGCCTTTGCTGTGGCGGGGTATTCGAGCAACCGCGCCGTCAGGACTGCCAGGCGCCACCGGATGGCGTCGAACTCGTCTGACGGCCACATCCCTTCGGCCAGATACTTCGGCTGGACGCGGATCGCCTCCCACGTCTCCTGGAGGAGCCGCCCCCCCTGGTTGACCGCCGCGAGGCAGGCCGGGTCCTTCGATTCCTCGCGGTCCACGATCGCCTGTTGGAGGGTATAGAGGTAGCGCGCGTCGTCAAACCCTTCGCGGAAGCAGGCCCAATAAACCGCCGGGATGACCTCGCCGTCGTCGTCCACCCGTTGGCCGCAACCAGAGAAACGGCCGCGGAGGTAGTCGAAGGGGT
>PLZQ01000053.1 GCA_003152225.1 Limisphaerales bacterium
CATTCCGGCTTTGATTATGGGTATTGTTCTCGTCCTAGGCTGGCTATACTTAGCCCGCTTGGCCACGGGAAGGAGGGTTTATGCCATCGGTGGCAACGAACTCGCTGCGCGGTTTAGTGGTCTTCGCGTTGAGAATGTGAAAATCGGGGTCTATATGCTCGGTGCCCTGACTGCCGGTGTGGCTGCCCTGGTTAGCATTGGTTATTACGGTTCTGGCGGTTCGAGCGATGGGCAGGGTTATGAGCTTAACGTCATTGCCGCCTGTGTCGTTGGTGGCACCAGCCTTTCGGGGGGCAAAGGCTCCGCGTTAGGCGTGGTCCTCGGAGCCATTTTTATCCAGATGATCGAAGCCGGGATCGTAACCGTGGGTATCCTGCAGGAATACAAGGGCATTATCATCGGGATCGTTATCATTGCGGCTGTCGCGCTGGAAAAATTCAACACCTCCTTCAGGGATCGTCGATCCTGAGCCAGATCCGAATCGCACAACAGACAAAACGTCATTCCGTTCTAACCCAAATTACGTCCATGAAAAAACTCCTAATTGCTCTCGCTAGCGCCTTGTTTGTGTTTGGTGCGTCCGTCCGTGCAGCGGATGCTCCGCGTTCGATTACCATCGGTCTGGTCGCCAAGTCGCAAGGCAACCCGGTCTTCCAGGCCGCCCGCGTCGGTGCCGAGGACGCCGCGGTGGAACTGAGCCGTAAGCTGGGGGTGAAGATCACCGTGCTTTGGCGCACGCCGAACGAAGATGACGCGCAGAAGCAGGTCGAGTATCTTGAACAATTGGTCCTGCAAGGCGTGGACGGCATCAGCGTGAGCTGCTCTGAGGCGGAGACGCTCACGCCGGCGATTGACCGGGCCGTAAAGCAAGGCGTCGCCGTGATGTGCTTCGACAGCGACGCCCCCGCCAGCCAGCGCTTCAGCTATCACGGCACGGATGACGTCGAAAGCGGCCACACGATCATGCGGGAACTCGCCGCAGTGCTCGGCCCAGGCAAGCATGTCGTTGCCATCCCCGGCGGCAACCAGAACGCCCGTAACCTGCAGAACCGGATCAAGGGCGCGCTGGACGAAGCGAAGCAGCATCCCGACCTCACGATTCGCGGTGTCTATTACAGCAAGGAAGTGCCGCAAGACGCAGCGGCGAAGATTGAGGAAGTCCAGACGGCGAACCCGGACATTGACGGCTGGGCGATGATCGGTTCGTGGAGTCTGTTCACCGGTGCGCTGCTTAAATGGGAGCCGGGCAAGGTGAAGATCGTGGCAATGGACGCGCTTCCCGCTGAGCTTCCCTACGTGCGGAAAGGGGTGGTGCAGAAGCTATTCGCGCAGCAAACCTACCAGTGGGGCTGGCGTTCGATCGAGTTGCTCGCCGACAAGGTTGTGCTTGGGAAGGCCCCAGCCAAGGTGCTGGACTACTCGCCGCTGCCACCCGTGACGAAAGCGAACGTGGATGAGTTCGAGCAGAACTGGAAGAAGTGGCTGCGCCAGTGACCGGCTCAATGCCTCCACACCCATGCTCACCGGCGTCGTATTTGATATCAAGGAGTTCGCTGTCCATGACGGGCCAGGCATCCGGGTTACCGTATTCCTGAAAGGCTGCCCATTGCGCTGTTCCTGGTGTCACAATCCCGAGGGCATGTCGCCGCAACCGCAAGTTCTGCGGAGTGCAGCCGGTGAACGCCTGGCCGGGCAGACCTTCACTTCAACCGAACTCGCCGCGCGCCTCAATAGCCAGGCGGAGTTGCTCCGGGGTGAAGGCGGGGTGACGTTTTCCGGCGGAGAACCGCTGGCCCAAGCGGCCTTCGTCGCCGAAGTGATAGACCAGTTGGATGATCTTCACGTCGTGCTCGATACTTCCGGCTATGCGGAGGAACCTGACTTTTTCGCGATGGCGAGCCGGGCCGACCTCGTCTATTTCGATGTAAAGCTGGTTGACCCGGAACAGCACCGCCGGCATACCGGCGCCAGCAACGAACGCATTCACCGCAATCTCCGCGTGCTGAGCGGCCTCGGCGTGCCCTTTGTCATCCGGGTGCCTTTGATACCCGGGGTGACGGATACCGAGGCGAACCTGTCCGGCATCACACGCCTGGTGGCCGGCATGCCGGGCCTGCGGCGTGTAGATTTGCTGCCCTACAACCGCGCCGCCGGCGCGAAGTACGCCGCCTGCGGCTTGAAATTCCAACCCACATACGACGAATCACGGCCGGTGAATCCCGATACGGCCTGTTTCGCGTCCGCGGGTCTCGAGGTGAGTGTTCTATGACGACCAGCAGCCCAGTCACGAGTTGGCCGAAATCTGCCCAGGCAGTTTCCGCCGCAGGCAAGGCCGGCCCCGGCGGCACAAGAAGGCGCGAGGGCTTCCAACTGGAACCGCGCCTGGCGCAGATGAAGCAGGCGCTCCGCGACGGCAGCTACCAGCGGTTTCGCACGTCGCCGGAAGTGGATATGTTGGCCGAATGTGAGAAGGAGCAGCTTTCGTGGCCGCAACGAGCGGCCCGCTTGACCCGGCGCATGTGCGAGGCGCAACAAGTTGTCATTGGTCCCGAGGAGCAGATCGTATTCACGCAAACCGCGACGAAGTTCCCGCGCATATACAGCGACGCCCAAATGGGTACGCTGACGTTTGGTCGCAAGCTGCACGAGCTGGGGCCGATCAGCAACATTTGCGCGGACTGGGGGATGGTGCTGCGAGAGGGATTGGCGGGACGCCGGCAGGTGGCGCTGGCCACGCGCGCGCGGATGAAGCACAACGCTGAAGCGGTTGAATTCCTGGATTGCGCCGTGGAGACCATTGACGCGGTGCTCAACCTGGCCCGACGTTACGCGGCTGAGGCTCATCGCCGAGGCCGGCTTGAT
>PLZQ01000290.1 GCA_003152225.1 Limisphaerales bacterium
GTACAAGTTAACGCTTATGAGGCGTTGCCCTGGGCTGGTATGAATGACGCCTTTGGCGTCCCCACTCCCTCGCCCTCACAGCCTTGGCGGAGCGGGCGTCGGGGCGGCTGCCACCCACTCGCTCAAGGAATGAGCGCTGCCGCACTCGGGGCAACGTGTAACGGGGAACTGCGCCCCGCAATGCGGACACACCGCCCGCGTTGCAAACGTGTCAAACTGCTGCTGGCATTTGTCGCACCGCCAGAGCGGGCCGATGATCGGCGCCTGGCGGCAGGACGGGCAGGTGAACCCCTCGTGGCGCGGCAGCTTGGCCACTCGGGCCAACACGCGTGCTTGCATCAAACCGCTCCAACAATTCAGAAGAATGAACACGCAAATGATGCCAAACCAGACTTCCCGCCCGAGGATGGCCAGGCCGATCAAGGCCGCGACGCCTATGAAACCAATAATGGTCGTCACCATCAGGCTGCGTGCGCGTCCCAGCACAAACCAAAGGAGGGAATGGAGAATCTGCCCGCCATCCAGGGGATAGATCGGCAGCATGTTAAAGATCAACAAGGCCCAATTCATTATGCAAATCGCTTTAACAAAGGCATAGACGTTGGGGGTGGCCTCGGCCCAACCCAGGGAGTAGCCCAGCCACCAGAGCACGCTGAAGACGGGCGCCAGCGCCACATTCACCAACGGCCCCGCCGCAATGCTCCACAGCGTTGCGCCGGGTCGCGGCGGCGGCGCCACGTAGGCCACTCCGCCCAGCGGCCAGAGCACGATCTGGTTTGCCTGCCCGCCCACCTGACGGCAAGCCAACGCATGGCCAAACTCGTGAATGAGCACGATCAAGAACAGGGCCAAATACTCCAACACCGGCCAGGTCATAGAGGAGTACCTGCCCGCGCGGAGGCTGATGCCATACACCGCGATCAGGACCCAGGACCAATGCAAATACACATCGATTCCCGCAAAGCGGAACAGGCGGAAGGACCCTTGCCGTGTCGGAGTCATCGGCCATGACCTAACACACGGAGGCTATCACCGCAACAAGCCTTTATTGGCCGCGCTCAAAGCAGCTCACTAATTTGTCATTTTGCAGAAAGAGGTCTTGCCATTTGTGCTCGAAGCGGCGTACCTTGCGGTACACGGGAAAGGCACCTGTGCCACAAGTTAATTACCTCGTTTGTGGTTAATGGTGGGTCTAATCAGGGCGGGGAGCGTTCCCACTCACCCGCCAGCGAAGCGCTGCGGCAGAGCGAGGAGCGCTACCGCCGCATCGTAGAGACGACTCACGAAGGGATCTGGATGGCGGATCTCAACGGCGTCACCACCTTTGTGAACCAGCAGATGTCGCGGATGCTGGGGGCCACACCGGAGCAAATGGTTGGCCGTCCAGTGTTCGACTTCGTCTTTGAGGAGGACTGGGCCGCGGTCCGGCAGCACTTCGCCGAGTTTCTCCAACGGCCGGCTGGCAAACAGGTCAATGAGCGCCTCCGGCGCAGCAATGGCGCTGAGCTGTGGGCGTTGGTCGCGGCCAGCGTCGTTTTCGACGCGCACAATCAGCCGGTCAGCTTCCTGGGGATGTTCACCGATATCACGGACCTCAAGAGTGCCGAGGAAAGCCTGCGGAAAAGTGAAGGCCGCCTCAAGCTCCAGATCAGTCGCATGCCCATCGCTCACATCCTCTGGAATTCCCAATTTCAGGTGCTCTCATGGAATCCGGCCGCCGAGCGCATGTTTGGTTACACCGAGCCGGAAGCGCTTGGAAAACATCCCTACGACCTCATCGTGTCCCGAGCGGTTCAACCGCAGGTAGATGATATTTGGCGGCGCCTGCTGCAAGGTGACACTACCGCCCACAGCGTGAACGAGAACTTGACCAAGGAAGGTCGGACAATTACTTGCCAGTGGTCCAACACCCCAATCAAGGAAAACGACGGCACGGTTGTCGGCGTGCTTTCCATGGCCCAGGACATCACCGAGCGCGTGCGAGCGGAGGAGGCGCTGCGAGACGCACAACATAAGCTGGAAACGCGCGTCCAGGAGCGCACGACCGAACTTCAAGCCTCCAACCAGGCCTTGGCAGAAACTGGCGAAAAATACCGCCGGCTGTTTGAAGCGATCTCCGACGCCGCGTTTGTGTTCGAGGCCGGGAGCCGGCAGTTTGTGGAAGTAAACGAGGCGGCGTTGCGGCTGTATGGCTACCCCCGCGAAGAGTTCCTTAAACTCACCCACAGCGCGATCACCGCCGAGCCGGAGGATTCCGAGGCGACGATCCAGCTTACGTTGGCCGGCGTGGCGCCCCGAATTCCACTCCGCTACCACAAGAAGAAGGATGGGACCATCTTCCCGGTCGAAATCTCCGCCAGCACCTTTACGCTCAAAGGCCGGCCGATGGCCTGCGGTGTCATCCGGGACATCACCGCGCGGAAGCAGGCCGAGGAATCCCTGCGCCGCCGCGAGCAGGAACTGGCTGACTTCTTCACTGAATCGCCTCTAGGCTTGCTCTGGGTGGGACCGGACGGGCGCATTCTGCGCGTCAACCAGGCAGAACTGGTGTTGCTAGGTTGCACCAGGGACGAAGTCTTCGGGCGGCACGTTTCCGAGTTTCACGGGGGTGCGAAAGCCGTCGCGGACGTGCTCAACCGGCTGGGGAAGCGGCAGACAGTGCAGAATTATCGCGCGCGGCTGCGCCATAAGGACGGCACGCCAAGGGAAGTGCTGATCGATGCGAACGGGCTGTGGGAACAGGAACGGCTGGTCCATTCGCGGTGGTTTACGCGGGATATTACGCACCGGGTCGAACTCGAACGGGAGATTCTGGCTATCAGCGAGCGGGAGCAACGCCGGCTGGGGCATGACTTGCACGATGATTTGTGCCAGCAACTGGCGGGCATCGAATTCCTCAGCCAGCGGTTGGTGAGCGACCTGCCCGCGAGGATTGCCGTGAGGGCCCGGGCCAAGGAGATCGCGCAAATGGTCCAGCGCGCCATGACCCAGACCCGTGACTTGGCCCGCGGACTTTCTCCGGTCCGTCTGGAGGCGGAAGGGTTGACGGATGCCTTGCGCGAATTGGCGGCGGGCACTAGGAAGGTCTTTGGCTGCGACTGTCGTTTTCGGTGTGATTCGCCCGTGCTGGTGCCCGACCACAGCGTGGCCATCCACCTGTATCGCATCGCACAGGAGGCGGTGAGCAATGCCATCAGGCATGGCCAGGCCCGGCGCATTGAGCTTGGGCTGACCGCGAATGGCCGCTCCGTTACTCTGGCAGTGGCCGACAATGGCACGGGCATCCCCAGCAAGCTGCCCAAGCGCAAAGGCATGGGGCTGCGAATCATGCGCTACCGCGCCGAGGTCATCGGCGGTGCCGTCATAGTGGAACCTCATCCCGGCGGCGGAACCCGAGTGGTGTGCACCGTGACCGAGGGACTGCTGCCCTCCGGGGAGGAAAGGAACACAAAATGAAAGCGACCAGAAGTCAGCGAACGGCCAAGGCGCCGAAAAGGATTCTCATCGTTGATGATCATCCCATCACGCGCTATGGCCTGACCCAACTCATCAGCCACGAGCTAGATCTCCTGGTGTGCGGAGAGGCGGAAAGCGCAGCGCAAGCGCTGGCGGCCATAAACGCGGCGCGTCCCGACCTCGTCCTGGCGGACATCACCATGCCCGGCAAGAGCGGGCTGGAATTCATCAAAGACCTGCAGGCGCAGCATCCCGGCGTGGCGGTTCTGGTAATGTCCATGCACGACGAAACCATTTACGCCGAGCGCGTGCTGCGGGCAGGCGGACGTGGCTACATCATGAAGAATGAAGGGGGGGAGAGATTATTGGAGGCGATACACCAGGTCTTGCAGGGGCAGATCTATATAAGCAAGAGCATGTCGGCGGCTCTGTTGGAAGTCTTCACCCCGCACCGTTCCAGCGTGGGTGAGGCTACGCCGGGGGCGCTCAGCGACCGTGAGTTCGAAGTCTTCCAGTTAATTGGTCAGGGACTCTCCACACGGCAAATCGGAGAGCGGCTCAACTTGAGCGTCAAAACCATCGGGACGTACCGCCAACACATCAAGCAGAAGCTCAAGGTGCGAACCGGGCCGGAGCTGATCCGGCAAGCCGTCCGCTGGGCCGCCGCCCAGCAGTTGGTCTGACCCCCCCTCAGCTATTGGCTGAGATACAATCAGCCAAAGGCCGGATACCCAGATTCTCGGGTTCCCCTATACTTGTCCCCTATGGAAGCAAGGCATCATCGCTTTCAGTCGGACAAGACGGAGCGCCGAACGATGCAGCGCCAGGCGGTGGACTCCTGTCTCCCGAGGAATAAAACAACATGAAACCTACGGAGATCACTATGAAAACATCACTGGTGTCTATAAAGACGTTCACCTGGAATCTGCCTGGGTGCGGGCGGTTGGCCGCAGTGCTGTTGGCCCTGGCGGCGCTAACAGCCCAGGCGCATTGGCCCAATACCAACGCGACGAAGTTCGTGCAAATGCCGGATATCACGATCAACGGCATCGATGTCAACTCCAGTGGCCAACTCTGGGTGGCGGACGACTTCCTTTGCACCAACACCGGCCCCATCCTGGACATCCACCTCTGGTGCTCGTGGTTTAACGATCAGGCGGACTCGGCCACGATCTTCAACTTGAGCATCTGGACGGACGTCCCGGTTTCGGCCACGAACTCCTTCAGCCATCCCGGCACCATGCTGTGGAGCATGCCATTCGCGCCGGGGCAGTACGAGATGCTGCCCGTTTTTAATTCCAACGAGCGGTTCCTCTATCCTGGCCAGGGGGTCGTGGGCCAGGACAACACGATCTGGCAATACAACTTCTATCCGCCGACGGGGAACCAGTTCACGCAGACCGGGTCAATCAGCGCGCCCGTGGTTTATTGGTTGTCCGTCAACGCAGCGCCGCAGTCCACGTCGCTCTGGGGTTGGAAGACCTCCACCAACCATTTCAACGATTATGCGGTGTTCGGCCTCACCGGGCCGGGCAACTGGCAGCCGATAACCGGTCCCCCGGGAATGCCTTGGAATCTCGATCTGGCTTTCGCACTCACCACCGCCAGCCAATGTCCGGGACCGACCATCAGTTGCACCAATCGGAGCGTTCAGTGCGGCGCGTGGGCGCCGGTCTCGCCCTGGGCCTGGGACAATTGTTGTAACTCCAAACTCACGTGCACCCTGATTTCGTCCCAGACCAACGGCGCCTGCCCCTGGACCGTCACCCTGGTGTGGAAGGCCACTGATTGCCGCGGCCAAACCAACCTGTGCGCCCAGACTGTCACTGTGGCGGACACGCTGCCGCCTGTGGTCGTCTGCCCGCAGCCGGTCTCGTACTCGGCCGGCACCAATTGCCAATTGGCGCTGCCGGACTTGCGCGCGTTGCTGACCGTGACCGATTGCTCGGCGTGTACCATCACCCAGACGCCGGCGCCCGGCACGATACTGGGGCTGGGCACCACGAACGTGACCTTCGCCTTGGTGGACGCCTGCGGAAATAGCAACGGGTGCGTGACGGCGGTGCAGGTCAACGACACCCTCCCGCCGGTGGTGAACTGGCCGCCGGGCTCCCTGCGCCTCGTCACCGACACCAACTGCCAAGCCATATCGCTGCCCGACCTCCTCACGAATGTGCAGGCGTCTGACTGCTCGCCACCCGTGACGCTCACGCAAAGCCCGGCCCCCGGCACCGCCTTGAACCTTGGCACACATCCAGTGACCCTGACAGCCGTGGACGCGGTCCACAACACGAACACCTGCGTCGTCAGCGTCGTGGTCGTGCCGCCCGTGCCGCTCATCACACAACAACCGGCCTGTGCGATCGCGAGCCAGGGCGGCAGTGCAACCTTCAGCGCAAGCGCCCAGAGTTGTGCCAGCTTCTCCTACCAGTGGAGTTTCAACGGCCATAACATCGCGAACGCCACCAACTCGACTTACACCGTCCTTGCCGCCGGGCCGGCTAACGCGGGCAACTACACTGCGGCTGCCATCAATTCGGGTGGCACCGCGTACACCGTGCGCGCCTCGTTGCGGCTGGGGGACCCGGCGCAGCATCTCATCCGCAACTACACGCCCGCGGCCTGGCAAGCGTCCGACGTCCATTGGAACCGCGACGTCGCGCCCCACAACAAAGTTGACGACTTGATTGACGCCTCCAGCGATCCGACGTTCGACGTTATGGTCAACTTCAACCGCTGCGTCCAGCCGGACGATATGCAGATGCTGGCCCAGATCGGGAACTCCAACCGCGTGGTGATGCAGTCCAAGTATCTGTCCTCGGTGGTGATGGCGGCCCTGACCAAAGCGGAGATTACAAACCTGGCGGTGCTGCCGGGCATTGCCTTCATTGAGAAGCGATCCGACTTCGAGGGCTTCTTGGGAGTCAGCGTTCCATCGCTCTGTGTTATCGGCGGCTCCGCATCCTGCGCCGGCAACGTGCACGACACCTGGGGATATGAGGGGACCGGGGTAGGCATCGTGATCATGGATAGCGGCGTGGATAACGCCGTCTGTGACACCTTTGCCAACAACCGAAACATCAATGGCTACGACGAGTTCACTCAGCAGTTCGTGGATCCCGACGACGATCACGGACACGGCACGTCTGTGGCTTCGATCGCTCTCGGTGAGGGCAGCGGTCATGTCCCGCGCGGCGTGGCGACGAACGCAACGCTGATTGATGTCCGCGTGTTGAAGAACAATCCCAACAATGGCAAGGCCACTGGACCTTCCGCGGGAATCATGCATGCGCTGGAGGTGGTCTATGACAACCGGGTCAATTGGGGAGTTGATATCATCAACATGAGTTTCGGTTCCACCGACGCTTCGGGTGGCACCGACGCGTTCAGTGAGCTGGTGAACCTGGCTGAATCCATGGGCATCACCGTGGTCGCGGCCGCCGGCAACGACGGGCCGAACAACGATGGATTCTCAACCCCTGCCGCGGCCACGCGCGCGATTACGGTAGGCGCCATCGACGATTGGGGCACCACGAGCCGAGCCGACGATACCATTGCCGCCTTCTCCAACCGTGGTCCTCGCGCTGATGACGGCAACGCGTGCAAACTCGACGAACTGAAGCCCGAAGTAGTGGCACCGGGAATGATGACGACGACTCCCTATTGCTGGGACCTCCACGGCAACGTCGTGAACGGGATCAAGTGCGCTATGAAGGATGTACAGGACGATTGGGCTTGCTGGGAGGGCACCTCCCAGGCCGCGCCGCACGTGTCGGGCGTGGCGGCCTTGATCAAGCAAGCCAGCCCGGGCATCAACGCGGCCTCAGTCAAACAACTGCTCATCAGCACCGCTGAAGCGAAAGCCGGACACGGCGCGTCCCAGCCGCTGGTGGATCCGATCTGGAACCAGGATTACGGCTGGGGCATGGTTAACGCTTACGCCCCGCTCATAGCCCTGGGAGCCACGGATGTGGCCTTCCCCAACTATCCATGCAACCCATCGTGGATGTCGCCTGACCTGTCGGTCACCCCTGATCCGAAGGTAAACCAAAAGAGCACCGTCAAAGCCACCATCAAAAACAAAGGGCCGGCCAATGCCTCGAACGTGCGCGTCCACTTCGGCATCCATGACTTCTCGGCCTCAATTCCCAATTTCTATGACATTGGCACCGCCGTCACTGATGTTGCGAACGAGGCCACAGTGACCGTCCAGATGGATTGGACGCCTAAGTCGTCCGGGCACCAGTGTCTGGTGGCGGAGATCGGCTATGGGGCCGACAGCAACTTCGCGAACAACAAGGCCCAGCGCAACCTGCAAATTGCGCAGTCGCCGGTTTGCTTTCAGGTGCGGAACACCCTGATCGAAGGGACAGCGGCGATTGAATTTGTGCCGGAGTTCGAGAACCCTACTCAAGGCTGGACGGTGATGATTAACCCCACGGAAGTCTTCCTCAATTCGTTCCAATGCCCGGCGATTGTCGAAGTGCTCATGGTGCCGCCCCCCGGCGCGGCTCCGGGACTGACCAATCGCGTCCATATCACCGCGATGATTGGCACCAATGTGTTGGGCGGCGTGACCGTCGAGGATAGCACGAAGATACTTATCTTGCCTCTTCAGCGCAATTTGGACGGTTCGTTCACCCTCGCCTGGACCGTGAGCGGCCAGGCCGGCGGCGGCACCCTCGAATGGGCACCAGACATCACGGGTCCGTGGACCGGACTGCCCGGGGTCGGAAGTCCCCACACGTTCATGGCGGCCGAACCGCAGAGATTCTACCGAGTTCGTTATCCCTGAAGTCGTCCGCCCTAAATCTGGGCGGCAATTCCAGTTTTGACTTTAACGACGTCCCGACAACTCGACTTCCATGGCGCTTTCACCGCGGCTCTCACAGCGTGGAACACACGGGGTCGGCTAAGCGGGCCTTAGTTAGAAAGCCGGGGCTGCCGGCTGGCGGTTTACAGATACGGCGTCAGCAGCCGCGCGATGCCGTCGCGCAGGCGCACAGGCAGCGGGCGGTCATCGACTTCCTCGAGCGTTACGAGGTGAGCAGCCTTTTGCTTGGCAGCGATCAATTCCCCGAGCTGCCGGGCGAGCGCCAGGTCGTAGCACTCCAGGTTGTATTCGAAGTTGAGACGCAGGCTGCGCGGGTCCCAGTTGGCGGAGCCCAGCAGCACCCAGCAATCATCCACGATCGTCAGCTTCGAGTGATCGAAAGGCGGCGGGCTGAGCCAAATCCGGCATCCATGTTTGAGTACCTGCCACCACATCGCCCGCGAAGCCCAGCCGACGAACGGCAGGTTATTCTTGGCAGGGAGTATGATGTCCACCTGCACTCCCCGCATCGCGGCCAGGTTCAAGGCGGAGACGACGGCAGGATCGGGCAGGAAATAAGGGGTTACGATCCGGACTGAGTAACGGGCAATCGAGAGCGCGCCCAGCAGCGTCCAGCGTAGTTTCTCGAAGTCCTCATCCGGGCCATCTGGCACGCCGCGCGCCAGCACCTGCCCGGCGGTCTCGGGTTTGGGAAACCACGCGTCGCCGCGCAGCGATTCGCCGGTTGTGAACATCCAGTCGTCGGCGAAGACTTCCTGCATTTGGGTGACCACTGGGCCCCGCACGCGGAAGTGGATATCCTGCACCGGGTTCCGCGGCGGCGGCTGCAGGCGATGGCCCACCCGGATGTTCATGCCGCCGGTGAAGCCCACGCGCCCGTCGGCCACCATAATCTTCCGGTGCGTGCGCAGGTTCAGCGACGTCAGATGCCATAAGGCAAACGAAGGAAGAAACCGCGCATGCCGCACCCCCTCCTGACGCAAGGTGTGAAGAATAGTGGGCAAGGAATAGCGTGTGCCGGTCGCGTCGATCAACACCCGCACTTCCACACCCCGGCGGGTGGCATCGCCCAGCGCCCGCGCGAAAGCCACGCCGACTTCGTCCCGGTCAAATATATAAGTGCAGAAAGAGATAGTCTGGCGGGCTTGGTGAATCGCCTCCAGCAACGCCGGGAAAGCCTCATCCCCGTTGATGAGGGGCTCCAGCCGGTTGCCCGGCAGCAGCGGCCGATTCACCACGCCGCCCACGACTCGAACCAGCATGCCAAGGTGCGCGGTATGGCCGGGCAAATGGCGATGCAACTCGTCCGGGGAGCACTCAGGCTGCTTTTCATGGGCGCGATACCGCTCGAGGTTGCGCCGCAGCACGATCGCCTGCCGGCGGAGGCGGTTCACCCCGAAGACGAAGTAGAGCGCCGACCCCACCAGCGGCACCAGCCAGATGAAACCCACCCAGGCAATGGCCGCGCGCGAATCCCGCTTGTAGAGCACCGCGTGCCCCGAGGCCGCCACCGCGAGCAATAGCACCACGCCGGCAAAAACGATATGCCAGGCATAGTGGGCTAAGCCCCAAATATTTACGGCTAATAAGGCCATCCAAAGTCCCATTCCCGCAACTTCTCCTGAGCGAACCCTCCGGGCACGCTGCGCCTGCTGCAATGCCTCTCCAGGTTCGGCTGGTCACAAGCTACCGTTTCTGCGTGCCGGCTACCAGCCTCGAAATGCCGCACAAGACAGCTTGCCAGATTGCCGAATGGGGCAAATGATTGCTCACCCGTGAACTGAACTAAACCGTACCATGTATCTACTCAGGAACGATTCCGCTCTCCCCCGCCCGATGCGGCGAATCCTGCTCGCCCTCACCGCCCTCCTCCTGCCCCTTTCGGTTTCCGCACAGCAACTATCCAGTGCCAGCACGACCCGAACCAACCAGTTCGCGGCTCCGCCGGACGCCTGGGATACTTACAGCGACACTTGGGTCGCTACCGACGCTCTCGGGCGCAGCCTCCCTTCGTGGTCAGAAGTGGGATTGCCTCGCCAACACCATACGGTGGGAGTCTTCTACTTCCTATGGCTCTATCCACGCGGTGGCCTGGGCCCGTTCGACATCTCCCAAATCCTGACTAAAGATCCGCAGGCCATCACGAATGCGGCCAGCCCGCTCTGGGGCCCGATGCACGAGTTTCATCACTGGGGCGAATCCATATTCGGCTACTACCTGTCGGATGACGAAGCGGTGCTCCGCAAGCACGCGCAGATGCTCGCGGATGCCGGGGTGGATGTGATCATATTCGATGTCACCAACCAGCAGACCTACCCGAGGAGTTGGAAGACCTTATGCCGCGTGTTCGACCAGATCAGGCGGGAGGGTGGGCAGACGCCGCAAATCGCCTTCCTGTGCCCCTTCTGGGATCCGAAAAAGGTGGCGCGCGAACTCTGGGAACAGCTCTACAGCCCGGGGTTGTATCCCGATCTCTGGTTCCGTTGGGAGGGCAAGCCGCTCATCCTGGCTGATCCCGCCCAGACCGACCTGGGACCGGAAGTCCGTGACCGCTTTACCTTTCGGAAGCCGCAGCCGGATTACTTCGTCGGCCCCACAGGGCCAAACCAGTGGGGCTGGCTGGAGGTGTATCCCCAGCACGTCTTCACCAATGCCACCGGGGCCCCGGAACAGATGGCCGTCGGCGTCGCCCAGAATGCCGCGGATGGCAAACTGAGCGTCCTGAGTAATCCGCGCTCGTTGGGCCGCAGCTATCACGATGGCCGCGAGCCTGAGCTGGCCGATTGCGACTTCTCAGGCCGCAACTTTGCCGAGCAATGGCACCGTGCGTTCCAGGTTGAGCCCGAGTTCATCTTCATCACCGGCTGGAATGAATGGATCGCGATGCGCTTCGACCACCACGCACCTTTCCACGCCCCGGGCCCGGTGACCTTTGTGGACGAGTTCAACGGGGAGTTCAGCCGGGACATCGAGCCGGTGAAAGGCGGGCACGGCGATGACTACTATTACCAGATGATCGCCAACATCCGCCGTTACAAGGGCGTCCGCCCGCTCCCGCCGGTCAGGCCGCAGCCGATCACCATCGACGGGCGCTTCGACGACTGGGCGACTGTCGAGCCCGAATTCCGCGATACCATCGGCGACCCGGTCAAGCGCGACCATGCCGGTTGGGCCCAGGGCCAGCGCTACGTGAACCGGACTGGCCGCAACGACATCATCGCCGCTAAGGTCAGCCTCGACGCAACCAACGTTTATTTCTATGTGCGCACATTGGAGCCGCTCACGCCCGCCAGCGATCCCAACTGGATGCTCCTCTTCATTGACGCGGACCACGACGCCCGTACGGGCTGGCTTGGCTACGATTTCATCGTGAACCGGGTCAACGTGCGCGCGCAAACCACCACGCTCGAACGCAACGCCGGCGGCTATCACTGGGGGTCGGCGGTGGACGTTCCCTGCCGCGCCGTGGGCAACGAACTCGAACTGGCTGTGCCGCGCGCGGCGCTCGGTTTGACGAAACTGCCCGCCACGCTGGATTTCAAGTGGGCGGATAACATCCAGCAAACCAGCGAGGCGACCGATTTCACGCTCAACGGCGACGCCGCGCCCAACGACCGGTTTAACTACCGAGCGAGGTTCCTTAAGCCTTCAGCCCATTGAGATTGGGTTCGAGCTTCTTGCCTTCCTTCAGCAATGCGGCCAGCGTCAGCTCGTCCCGGCGATACGCCGCTTCACGGCCCAGGATAGCGGTCAGGTTCGAACGTGCGGAAGGCGCGACCGTTGGGTTGGAGCAATCCCCTTTGACGACGGCGTCGTGGAACTCGTTGATATTGACCACCGCGCCGCTGGTATAGAGGTCGCCGACAGTCGCTCGCACCGCGGTTTCCGGGCCGCGCATCACCACCCCGGTGTAATAGTCCGCGTCGATGAAACCCGAGGCCCCAAATACGCGCGCCCGGATCTCGTCCTTCACCATTGGAATGCTTTGGATGCAGGCGAACGATAGCACCAGGTCGTCCGGGAACCAATAGGTGACGGCAAAGTGATCGTAGATGCTGTTGGCTGGCCGCACCTTGTGGCCGCCGGTGCCACGGGCGCGCAGCGGATCGGCGTTGATGATCCAGGTGGCCACGTCCAGCGAATGTATGCTCTGTTCGACAATGAAATCGCCCGAGAGCGGCAGCACGTAATACCAATTGCGCAATTGCTCCTCAGGCGTTGCGGGCGGGGAACCGCGCCCGCCGCCCGACCACGGGTAAGACGCCTCGGCCATGACGAGCGGCCCGATGGCGCCCTTGTGGACCTGCCCAACCGCATCACGAAAGTGCTCATCGGCACGGGTCTGGAAATCAACCAGGAACACTTGCTTCTTCGCGGTGGCGCGCTGGCCCGCTGCGGCGATCGTCTGGCAGCCGGGCGCATCCACCGCAATCGGCTTGGCCAGATAGACATGCTTGCCCGCTTCCACGGCGGCGGCGGCGTGTTCCGGGTGGAAATAGGGAGGGGTCTCGATGACCACGGCATCGAGCTTCCCTTCCAGAAGCCGCTGGTAGCCCGACAAACTAGTGTAGCGACGTGATGGGTCGATCTTGAACTTCTCGCCTACCACGTCGGCCTTGTCCTGGAAGTAATCCGCGCAAGCCACGAACCGATACTTGCCGGAATCAGCGAAGAGCTTGGCGATCCAACTGCCGCGTCCACCGCAGCCGATCAGGCCAATCTCCAGGACGGAATTGGCCTCCGCGCCGAAGACCAATGAGGGTTTGAGGACGGTGATGGCCGAAGCCGTGGCTGCGCCGGCGAGAAAAGCCCGCCGGGGAATTCGAGGGGTGTCGCTTTGCATGCTGTGATTGTGGAGGGATCGTTCTCCGAATCAAGTCTCTGCCGCGCCCGCACAAACAACGCGCGGATGCCCGGTTGCTATGCCGCCTTCCGGAATTCCTGCGGCTTTCCCTCATTTGCCGGCAGGTCCACACTCAGAAAGGCCAACTCCGGAGCGTCAGAATCTTCCATCTCATCTGGCAGGTGTAAGCAGGAAACGCACAGATTCGGGTTCTTGGAACGAGTCCTGCCCTCATTCAAGAAAGGCTCGCCGCAACCGATGCAAATGCGAGAGTTCATATTACCGCACTCTCAACCACAATGTGTGGCAGGGCAAGTGGCTATCGTATTTAGAGTGTAACCGGTCAGTGAGGGAGGTAGGGCGCGTCACTCCGTGCGCGCCGTCGTCCTCTGCGCCTGCCCGGCGCGCACGGAGTGACGCGCCCTACCCGCCTTCACTGAGGCATTAGCTTCTGGCGAAAGGGCTCAGAAGTGTCCAGCAGAGCTGTCGGTTCTTCGCATCACCGTGTGGCTCGCATGGGACGGAGCCGAGGCGGAGCACCACTGGAGTAACACCGGAGTGCCTCCGCGGTTGCAATGAAGTTGCAGGCAAGTTGCAAGCCTGTTGTAAGCCTATTTGAAGCCTCCTTCTCTCCTCTCCTCCCTGGTTCCCGGGCGGGACACGGGTGCGGTCCAACCGCCCAGCGCGGACGCGTCCCGAAGCGCCCAGTCTTAAGATACAGACCGGGGAAGAGTCGGCGGAGTTACATGGATTCGACGCGTTTCGGTAACCGGTCAGCGACGGCGGCAGGGCGCGTCACTCCGTGCGCGCCGTCGGGCTCTGTGATTACCCGGCGCGCACGGAGTGACGCGCCCTACCCGCCTCCACTGAGGCATTACTTTAGAATGGTAGCCTCTCGGACGCCGTGCCATCTTTTGAAGCGGATTATGAAAAAGCTGACCCTGCTTGCCTGCCTGTCCTTGCTCCTGGTTCAACTGCGCGCGGCACCGCCTTATCCTGACCGCTTTGTATGGTTCTTCGGCTGGGGATTGGGCACGGATAGCGACGTCGAGGAAATCTCGCGCGTGCTCGATACAGCGGGCCAACATGGGCTCAATGGCGCGGTGGTTTCCTTTGGCCTGGACACGCTATGCAAGCAATCGCCTGATTACTTTCACCGGCTCGACGAGGTCAAGCAGGCCTGCGAACGGAACCACCTGGACCTGATCCCGGCCGTTTTTTCGGTCGGCTACGGCGGGGGCATCCTCTCCCATGACCGGAACCTGGCGGAGGGGTTGCCCGTCGAGGATGCCCCGTTCCTGGTGAAAGGCGGCGAAGCGCGGTTCATGGCCACCAATCCCGTTCAAATCGTCAATGGCGGGTTCGAGAAATTCACCGGCAACGAACTCAGCGGGTTCGACTTCCATGACCAGCCCGGCGAGGTCAGCTTTGTGGATGCGCAGGTCAAGCACAGCGGGCAGGCCTCCCTCCGCCTGGAGAACTTCACCTCCAACCCCTATGGGCATGGCCGTGTCATGCAGTCGGTGCCGGTCCAGCCGCACCGTTGCTACCGTGTCACGATCTGGGTGAAGACCGAGGGCTTGCAGCCGGCAGGCGCCTTTCGGCTGCTGGTCTTGGCGGGCGACCGCGAGCTGGCACCGCGCGAATTCAACCTGCCGGCCACTGCGGACTGGCGGAAGCTCTCGATGCTCATCAACAGCCTGCACTACGACAAGCTGCTCCTCTACGCCGGTCTTTGGGGCGGCAAGGCCGGCAAGGTCTGGCTGGACGATTGGAGTGTGGAAGAAGTCGGCCCGATCAACGTGCTCCGTAGGCCGGGCACGCCGGTCACGGTCCGCAGCGAGGACGGCACAATCACTTATCTCGAGGGCAAGGACTACGCGCCGCTCCAAGATCCGCACCTCAGCCCATGGCGCGATGACGGCGAAGCGCTGCCGCTAAAGCTGCTCGCGGGGGGTCGCATCCATGAAGGCGAGCGGTTGCGGGTCAGTTGGTATCACTCGATGCTCATCAACGACTCGCAGGTGACGGTGTGCATGGCTGAACCGGCCCTCTACGATATTCTCGATCACGAGGCCAAGCTGCTGGCCGAGCGCCTGCATCCGCGCCGCGTTATGCTGAACATGGACGAAGTTCGCATGGGCGGCACCTGCCGCGCCTGCCGCGGCCGGAACATGGGCGAACTGCTTGGTGAGTGCGTCACTAAACAGGCGCAGAGCATCCGCCGTTACAGTCCCGGGGCCCAGGTCTATGTCTGGTCCGACATGTTTGACCCGAACCACAACGCGCACGGCAACTATTATCTCGTGGACGGGGACTTCATCGGCTCCTGGCAGCACGTTCCGAAAGACCTGGTGATGGCGGTGTGGGGTGGCGCGCCGCAGGAGAAGAGCCTCCGATTCTTCGCGGAGCAAGGATTCTCCACACTCGTCGCCTGTTATTACGACGCGGACGATCTGAACGAGGTGAATGCCTGGCTGCGGCTTGCCCGACAGACGCCCGCTGTGCGCGGCTTCATGTACACGCCCTGGCAGCGCAAGTATTCGCTCCTGCCGGACTTCGGTGACTTGTTAGCCACCAAACCCGTTCGATGAACCGCCACATAACATTACCGGCAAAGTGAAGGTGCTTATGTTGGCGGGCAAGGCTGCTCAACGCTGGCGGTTAAAGGCTTCCAGCGAACGGCGGGCCTCGTGGGCCATGGGCAGCGATTTCACCTGGAGGACTTTGGCCCCAAGTGCTTCGGCGAGTGGTTTCAGGGCCTGAATGAGATTGATGGAGTCCATCTTGATGGCGGCGGGCCGGCGGCCCGACGCCTGGATGGATTGGATCAGGCCGCGGGCAGCAGTTTGGGCCATCGTGTGCTCAGGGCCAGCGAGTTGGAATGCCAGGATCATTCCCGTCGCCGCATCGACTCCCAGCGCCGTCTTTGGAAAGTAAGGGCGCGGCGGCTCGCCGATGGGCATTGGCGCGTAGAAGGCCGTTAGTTCCCAGCAAGACTGGGATGGTTGAGGCAGAGCCAGCAACGGAGACAATTCAAATGCGTGGGCATCGATCGGCGGATCGGCGGATGTCGGGGTAGGGACAAGGGTGTGCCACTCGAATTGTTCCAAGGTTAAAGGCTCAGAGACCGAGGCGGGGAAGAATGGGAATTCGTTCTCCTGGCGGGAGTCATAAAGCGCGAGGTTGGTTCGTATCAGTTCCGCAAAAGGGAGGGCCTTTCGCAGATCATCCAGCAGGAGGCGGGCTTCGGCTTCATCGACAAACCACGGCGTGTAACCCGGTTTGTGGCTTTGGAACTTGGGAAAGAGCTTGGGTTTGCGGACCGGCGGTTGGAAATTGATCTGCTGGATGATCGCTCGCTCCTCCTTCCGAAGGTCTTTGCGGGGAACGAAATCGACTAGCAAGGCGTCCTGGTAAAAGCGGGCGTCGGGGCTTTCGGGGGCAAATTCGCGGTGCAGCAGGCGTAACAGGAAATTGGCGCCGGTAGTGCCGCGGTAGCTGGCCAAGCCGAAGACCTCGCCCAGACTGCCCATCACGGTTACCAGGCGAACGCCGTGCTGGTTGTTGATGCCAAAGATGTGGGTGTCATCCATCCATTGCCAGGGGGCTAGCAGATGGAAGCTGGCCGCCGCCTGATAGAGTTCCCGCCACAGTTCGAGCGGGATCGCGGGGGCAGGCGGAGTGTTCTTCTTCGACATAATGCATGGAGATTGGCCTGAAGAACAAGTTCAGGCAAGGCGGGTTTGTTTCTGCGTCTTTAGGCTCAACAACACTGCCAGCGAGACCGCACGGCGGGAGGCAAGAAGCTGAGCATGAGTCCGAGGTTCTTTTCGACGGCAGGAGCGCTTTGCTGGCGGTGGCGTTGGTACACCTCGCAGGCATGGCGGCGCAATTGTTGGATGGCAGCGGCGGGCAAGCCGGCGTGCGCGAAGGAGTCGATGAGCATATCCAGCAGGGGAACGAAGTGGGAGTCGTCGAGGGGGTTTTGGTCGTTATATCTGAACCAGTGCTCGATTTGGCTTTTGCCGAAATGCAGCAAGAGGGTTTCCGTGTCTGTGACGGGCGGGTTTTCGGTTTGAGGCGGCGGGGGATGAATGCTGGCGGTTGCCGCGGCACCCCTCAATGGCGGCAGCGCTTCGGGGGGAAGGCGGAGCCTGATGCTTCGCGCTTGGCCTGGCACGCGTGTAATCAATCCACGACGCTCCAGGGTCAGAATCATTTGATGCACGCTCGGAGGTGTGACCTGGAAGAAGTGCATCATTTCTGCTTCCGCCGGCGGACGCCCGTGCAGAGTGCTGTAGTGGTTTATGTAGGCCAGATACTGGCCTTGGCGCGTGGTGTAAGGTGGTTTCATTGGATCATCTGCCGCCCTGCGGTTGCGCTTTTTGCCGCAACTGCCGCAATCGTTTCAGATTGTTGGCAGGCAGGTCGTAAGCCGCGGGGGCAAGTTGGACGGCTTTCTCCAGGACTTTCTCTGCCTCGTCGAACCTGCCCAATTCTGTCAGCCCCCAGCCGTAATCGTTAAGTACCGAGCAGTTGTTGGGGTCATTCGCGACGGCCCTTTCCAGTCACGGCAGGGCTTCACTTTGTTTCCCGGCGCGGCAAAGTGCCCAGCCCAGGCCAATGATGAACTCCTGCTCGGCAGGGTGAGCTTTCAAGGCGGCCTCATATAAGCGACGGGTGCCGATGGCGTCGCCCGCGTCCATCAGCCACTGCCCGGCTTTATCGATGATCTCAATCCAGTCCGCGGTGTCTGGCGAACGCTGGGTCAACTGGAACAGCAGCCTCATGCCTTCCGCCTGCCGACCGCAGCCATATTCATGACACCCAACCGTCAGCAGTGCGGGGGCAAATTCCGGGTCAATGGCCAGCGCGGCAAACTCCTGAGGCCATTGGGGTGCAGGCAGTCGTTCGCCCGGAAGGCGTGCCACGGCTGCCCCAAACAGACTATTGGCTATGCTTTCATCATAAGCCCACTCCGCGGCCGCCCGGCGCTCTCTCGCGGGCTTTCGAGCATACTCGGTTCGGAGAGCGGCTAGTCCTGGGTCGTGCGAGAGGAATTCGGCGAAGCCCTGCTTAGTGTGAGTCGTTGCTTTGGTGGTAGTTGTTCTCTTAGTCATACTTGCACTTCTCATTGCGGGACATACACCGGCGCCTTCCCACCGTCCCGCCGTTTAACCAAAATGCTTTGCTTGCGGAGCGTCGTGTCGCCGTATGGGAAGTCAGCGGAGCCGAAGTTGGCTACCAGTTCGAGCTGGTCGCCAAAGCTGGTGCGCTGGACGGTTCCGTCGGGCGTGAGCCATTGAAAGCCGGTCATTGGCAGCAGCGCGGTCTCCCGGTGAAGCGGTGAGAAGAACTCGTAATGTCGTTTGATCTGCGCCTTGCGCTTCTGGAACTCCTGCACGTTTAAGTGATAGAGCGGCGGGACCTGGTAGAGCAACTCCAGAAGCTTCACGGTCCGGACCTGGTCCTTTGCTTTCAGGCTGGCGAATGACCAATGGTGCGTGGCGATCACCGAGTCATGAAACACGGTCTGAAAGAGCGGCAGCCGGAACCGGGGCTCGAAGTAGATGTAGCGGTATTCCTCTTTGACCGGCACGGGCTTGAAGAAGACCTGGGGTTCCTCGGGCGGATAATAGGCCCCGAGGTAATACTTCGACTGCTTGTTGCTCAGGTCGGCGTCGCCCCAGCCAATGACGGGAGTCATCACGCCATGGGCGAAATGAACGGTTGGGGCCACGCCGGCCGAGCAGCCTTCGGTGCCGATCACTGCGCCATACGTGTCTCGAATCCACGCCATCCGCGCCATGCGGGACTGCAGGTCGGATTGCTGCGTCGCCGGATGCTTGTCCGAGTAATCGTCAAAGTAATCGCCGAACCCGTCGCAGTCGATGAACCACGAGTTGGCGTGGAAGGCGGCCATCAACCCGGATACACGTCTCTCCACGAAGGGCCGCGCGGCGTCGGGGCTGAGCAGGTAGCCCTTTTGTTTGAACCCGCGCCGCTTGCTCCCGTCGGCATTGACGATGGCCCCTGACTCGTAGAGGCCCGGGCCGAACTGCGTGGTCTCCCAGGTGTCCGGCTCGTTTGGACGATGAATGCTGTGATAGGAATCGTAAGGGCCGATGAGGTATCCCGCCCGCTTCGCCGCCGCCACCGTCTCCGGGCGGTCGATAAAGCCGTTCCAGCCGTCGCTGCCGAGCCAAAGGCGGTCGAAGCCCGCGGCCACAAGCTGCTGGATCATCTTGGGCGAGGTCCCGTTGCCCCACGTCTCCGGCTTGGCCAGAGCGTTCGGAAATGCGGCTGCCAGCAGGTGCGAGTTGAGCCGGCACAGGTCCGACTGGCTCAACTCGCTCTGGTCGGACTTCAACAAGGCAGCGCAATCCGGGTCCAGCGTGACGCCGTGCCAGGCCTGCTGGTCGTAAACGTCACGCTGCCTGAGTATGCGGTCGAGGTCGGCGGCGATCTGGGACTTCATGTATCTATCCGGCCATTGGGCTTGGATGAGTTTGGTCACAAGGTCTTTGGCCTCCGGCTTCATCAGGGACCAAACCCGCCTGGCGGGGGATGCCGCAGCGGACTCGCCTTGGGCCTTGAGTTCACGGGCAAACTTCTTCCAGTCGTTCACATCGTCCTGGGTCAGGAGTTCGTGGCCCCAGAGATAGGCGTGCGCAGCACCCATGAGCTTTGCGACCTCGGGCGTCTTGCGGATCTTGTCGTTGAGGCTGACGAACTCGCCCCGCTGAATCAGCCACTGGCGGTATAGCCGGGCGGGCTCGACCAGCGAGTTTGTTCCCACCTCGAAGACCAGCCCGAATTCCTTTACGGGATGATTGCGGGTGAACTGGTGGGTCAGCCGCGCCTGCAACCCGCCCTGCGGCGAGCGGCGAAACTCCAGACGGTTGTTGAATGGATTGGTGAGGATGCAGGTAAGCGTCGCGTGGCCGTAATCCAGCCCCAGGAAGGGCATGCTCAAATCGGCCGTCGTATTCAGTTCCCCGCGATTGGTAAGGAAGGACTCCCATCGTGAGTCGCCGCACGGGGCATAGACTCCTTCGAAGAAAGGCAGTATCCAGCCCTTGGCCGACGCCGTCTGAGGGATAACCGGGAAAGTGAATTCGCTGGGTTCTTCGGCCAGGATGTGCGCCAGCAAGCGGCGGCCGTCCAGTTCGAGGGTGATAGAAACCTTTCGTTCGGGCAGCGACCACTGGGCGCGGATGGCGCTTTTCCCAAGGCCGGAGACGTTTCCCAGACCGGCTTGGGCGGCGGAAACGAGTATCGGCGCCTGGTTGCCGCTCCGCATATTCACTTCCAACGTGGCGGGGTCAAAGGTCACCAAACCGGCGCTGTTCTGGATAGAGATAGCCCCGCCTGCGGTAAGCCGGTCTGGAGCCAGGGACAAGAGCGCCAGCGCGACGGCCCCCGCCGCACCGCGACCCCACAGCGGCCAAGGCCACCCTGCGAGCCTACTGGGGACTCGTGGATTCCGATCGAAGAACTTCATGCTCATTGAATCATGGCGCGCGGTGAGACGCAGTCCAGGTCGGAGATTCTCGCAGGCCCCGCGCCGTTCAGACAGATCAAAACTCGGTTCTTGCTGCGCGGTGGAATGGGGGAAACAGCGTCCCCTGGCGAGACTCCCATGACCCTCCCCGGCTTATACAACTAAAGCTACTGGGGTGTATCCAGAAACAGGACACAGCACCCCCGTACAGCCCGAATTGAAGGGTGAATTGGCTCGGTTGAGAGCTTATCGGTGCCCGTGGCCCATGGAGTGGCCGCCCCCGAAGCCTCCGCCACCCCGGCTTCCGCCCAAGGAAACCGCGTGTCCGCTAAACCCGCCACCACCCCGGAAGCCGCCAGCGTGGTTTGGAAACGAGACCGACCGGGCGCCACCGCCGAAAGAGTGGAAGCCGCCACTGCGGCCCGCAAAGGGGGCAGACCGTCCGCCGTAACCAACGTATCCGCGCCCGCCATAGTAACCATGACCGCCCAAGTAACCTCGCCCGCCGTAGTAGCCGTAACCCCGGGAGTAAGCGCCGAAGCCGCGTCCACCGTAACAATAGGGATATCCGAAGCCGCAATAGCCGCCAAATGGGTAACTGCCGAAGCCAAAGGAAAGCGACGGCCAATTATACGGCCACCCATACCCGTAGTTGTATCCTGGATAAGCGTAATCGTAAGAGGGGGACACGTAGCTGCTCACGGGGTCGCTGTACGCGTAATTCGGGTAAGCGGGCTGGGCGCCGTAATCATAAGCCGGAGCATAGGGGGCGACCGCGCCCGCGTTCCCCGGTGGCGCAGCCGGGTTCGCAGCAACCTGACCGGGCTGCATCCCCTGCGCCCGCACCTCAGCGCCCCGCTGCAGCATGACGGTGAGGATCTCCGGCGCGACGCCGCGGTCTTTCAGGACGATAATCTCCGCCGCATTGGGGTTGTAAGCCGTTGGGGAATTCTTGATGTAAGTCTTGACGACCTCCACATCGACCTTCGCGTCCACCAGCTTAACGATGTCCGCCACGCCGGGTGAGTATCTTGGCGCGGGAACGGTCTGGGGGGCGTTCGCGTCCGGTTGAGCGCCCAGTGGGACGGCATTGATTGCTCTTGATGTCAGGGGCACACATACCACCATCACTCCCGCCGCGACCCACGCCCTGATCCGAGAGATCTTCACAACTATGCGTTGCTTCGTCGTATTCATAACAACTACCCGCACTGGCGGTTACCAGTACTATCCCCCCTCCGGTCCCGGTGTCAAGGGGCGGCAGGGCCTGAAAGGCAGACCTCGACGATTGTTTAGCGCCTTAAACTGAGTAGCGTGCCAATTGTCCCCAGCTACAAAGTCTTGCCGCACATCACGCATGCGGGCACTAATACCGGCATGAATCGGAAACAGGAGTCATTCGTTTTGGGCCGCGGGGTCGCAATCACGGCGATCTTCGGCCTTATGCTGGCGGGCTCCGGCTGCCTCGATCGCAGAGCCGGGGCGTTACCCGCCGGGCAACCCACCCAAGCCGCGCCAGGGTCTGGCGCGTCCGATGCCCATGTCCGACTCAGCGTTGAGCCGCTGACAGCGCATGAGCCTTACCCCTGCCTGCACGGTGGCGAGTTCACGGGCCCGGCGGTGCCTGAGTCTCCTGACCCATTGGTGGGCTATCGTTGGCGCGAGGCGTCTGCCGCGGACAGTTTGCAAAGCTACGTGCTGCGACCGGTGGCGGTGAGCGCGGTGCCGGCCCGATCCTTTGGAAACCCCTCTGTGGCGACGACTGGCCGGGGCGCGGTGCTGGTAAAAGGAAGCGGCTCGCTGCGCTTCGACTTCGGTGTCGAGAGCGCGGCATGGCTGGAGTTCGACAGCGCCGACCTGTCCGGCTCGGTCGAGATGAGCATCAGCGAATACAACGAGCCGGCGATCGTCAACGCCGGAGCGCAGAGTCCGGTCAAGACCAAGGCGCCGGTCAGGCACGGCAACACCTGGCGCCTGGAATTGAACAAGGAACTCTACGAGGGCCTCCGCTTCGGGTGGGTTCACGTTCGCAGTTTCGATCGCCCATGGCACATCACGGACGTGCGGGCCGTGTGCCAGATCAAGCCGGCCAATTACGACGGCCGGTTCGCGTGCAGTGATCCGCTGCTGACCCGCATCTGGTACACGGGCGCTTACGGGGTGAAGGTCAACCTGCAGAAGGATTACTTCGGCGCGATTCTCATGGAGCGCAGCGACCGGTTCTCGTGGACCGGCGACGCGCACACCTCGCAGGCCGCGGCGCTGGTGGCTTTCGGCAACCGTGATTTCGTGAAGCTCAACCTCGACCGCACCGCCCACGACAGCAATAACATTGAGAGCTACTCACTTTACTGGGTGCTGAGCCTCATCGACTACTTCAAATACAGCGGGGACACCGCCGCGCTGAGTCAGCACCTGACGAACGCGCAGGCCAAACTCGATCATGCCAATGCCATTTATGCCGACCCGCGCATTACGTTCTACGGCCACGATGAACGGCTGGGCGCTTGCTTCGAGGAGCCGGACCGGCCCGAGACCAAGAACGCCTACCGGATGCTGTTCGTCCGCGCCTGCCGTGAGTTTGCCTGGGCGATGCGCGAGTCGGGGCGGGCAGAGCTGGCCGCGCAATACGAGCGAATCGCCGATCAGCGGGTCAGCGAGTTGCGCCGCGACCCGGCGTGGGTGGACCGCTTCGGGTTGCACGCCGCTGCGGAGGCGGTCGATGCCGGCGCGGCGACGCCCGCCGACCAGGAGCGCCTGTTCCAGCGCGAGTTCTCCGACCGATTGAACCGCCTCTCCTACTCGCCCTTCAACCAGTATTTCGTCATTCGCGCCATGGCCCGCATGAACCGCCCGGATGAAGCGCTCACGACGGTGCGCGACCAGTGGGGCGGCCAAATCGCTTACGGCGGCACGACGTTCTTCGAGGTGTATCGCCCTTCTTGGAACCAGGCGCTCGGCCGGAATGACGCCGTGCCCAACTGCCAGGTCGGCTACACCAGCCTGGCGCATCCCTGGGGCGGCGGCGTCACGAAATGGCTCTCGGAAGAAGTCCTCGGCATCAAGCCCACCGCGCCGGGTTTCGCTACGGTCGAAATCTCGCCGCGTCCAGGCCGGACGTTGACGTGGGTGGAAGGCACTGTCCCGACGCCGCGCGGGCCCATCAGCGCCCGCTTCGACCTGCACGCGGGCTCGGCCCGGCTGCAAATCCCGCCGGGCACTACTGCGCGCGTCGGTATCCCGAAGACCGGGCGCGCGGTGCAATCCATCCGCTTGGATGGCCGATTGGTCTGGGATGGTCAGTATCATCCGGCAGTGGACATCACCAGCGCCACGGAGGATGCGGACTTTGTCTGGCTCGACGGGCTGCGGCAGGGGGACTACGCGTTCTCCATCCGCTACACAGGCCACGCGGCGCCGTTCCGGGATGGGCCGTTCGTTTACCCTGCACGCTTTGTGAAACAGGATACGCACACCGGCGGCAACTGGGGCGGGATCTATGGCCGCGATGGCAGCGTGCTATTCAGCTACGACGGGCCGGGTAAGGACCGCGTGCGCCTGCCGGATTATGTAGCGTCGGTAGTGTGCCGGCGAGGCACGGGTCGCCAATGGGTGCCGAGCACGGAAGATATACGCGTACCAGCTCCTGACGCCGCCAACGGCTCCGCTCGCATCGCGGTGGCGCTGTTCACCGGCGATCCCGCGCCCTGCCAGCAGAGCATCGTTCTGGACGTGGCGCTCAAGGCGCCGCGCGAGTATCAGTTCGCGCTGTACTTCGTGGATTTCGATCACAAGGGGCGGCGCGAGGCCGTGGAACTGTTCGACCTGGACAGCCGCAAGTTAATTGCGCCGGTAAAGGTATTCCGGGACCTGGACGGCGGGGCTTATGCGGTTTATGCCTGCCGCCAGCCAGTGCGCATCCGGGTAAACCAGCTTCGCGGAGACAATGCTGTACTTAGCGGTCTGTTCTTCGACCCGTGACTGTAGGAGCCTACAGGCCAACCTTCACGCGGTAGAAGCGCTGTTTGTTGGTGGCCTGGTTATCCTGAATGAGGGCCGGGCTGGCCGACAGGTTGGTGGTCATCAAAGTGAACCAATTGGTCGAAACCAGGTTGGTCGAGACCTGGACACTGTAAGTCTGATTGGTAGCGCCAGTGAGCCGCATTTGGAATCGGTTGGTCAACCAAACCGGCAAGCTCAACACGGGCTTGGGATCGGTGATGAGCGTCAACGAGCGGGTCACGGTGAGCGAATTATGATCGGTCAGACGCACGATGAAAATGTTCGTTCCGCTGGACGCGGGCACGCCGGAAATAAGGCCGCTGGTCGAAAGCGTCAAGGCGGAAGGCAGCGGTTGGGAACCATTGGCGATGGTCCAAGTGTAAGGCGTCGTGCCGCCGGAAGCTTGCAGTTGATTTGTGTAAGCGCTCCCGACAGCGGCATTACTCAAGGAAGTAGTCGTGATCTGCAACGAGGAGGACGCGATGGTGATCGAGTAATTGTTCTGCACCCAGTTTGCGTCGCCGTCATACACACCCATCGTAAACGAAAAAGTGCCGCTGTTGGTCGGCGTGCCGGAAATGACAAAGAACTCGTTGGAACTGGTGATGGCACCATCAGAGACGTTCAAGCCCGGCGGAAGTGAACCAAAAGGAATAAACCCGCCGGGGCCTGGGTAATATCCGCCGGGGCCGGCGAAATAGTTATGGTTGCCGCCAGACACCAGGATTTGCGCACTGTATGCGAGGCCGGCCGTGCCATTGGGCAAAGCGCTCGCGGACATGGTCAGGGCCGGATAGATGGTCAGCGACAACAGTTGATCCACCGTGTTCGCCACGTTGTCGGTCACGCGCACGGAGAAATAATAATTCGTTCCGCCAAAGGGCGCACTGGTGGGCGTGCCGGAAATGCTGCCGCCATTTGAAAGATTCAAACCGCCCGGTAAAGCCAGCGAGCCGGGAGTCAGCGACCAGGTATAAGGCGATTGTCCGCCGGAAGCGTTCAGTTGCGGGCTGTAAGACCCACCCACAATACCGTCGGGCAAAGTCGTCGTCGTTATTTGCAATGGGCCGGAGGAACCGCCTGTGATCGTGATCGAGACCATCTGGGTCACCACGTTTGGCGGCGACCCATTATCGGACACGCCCACCCAGAATGAGAAAGTTCCCGCCGTTCCGGGGGTGCCGGAGATGGTGCCATCGCTGGAAAAACTCATGTCGCCCGACTGGCCCGGCGGCAAAGACATTGTTCCCCCGGGCAGCCACCAATTGTAGGACGGTTGCCCGCCGGTAGCGCCCAGCGACTCGCTGTAGAAGGCGCCCACCGTGCCGGGCGGCAGAGTGCTGGTCGTGATTTGGAGGGGAGTCGCGGGCTGGGCCGCGAAATCCACCACCTGGCTATTGTTGGCAATGAGAACCGTCTGGCCGTCCGGGCATTGATAAAGGCTGCTCGACAAGCAGTCGCTGCAATTACCGCAATTGACGTTCACGCTCCAGGTCCCGTTGACGAGATTGTTTGAATAGAACCCGTTGCCGTCAGTGCGGGCGTATTGCATGTACTGAACACCGTTGATGGTGGCCCAGGCAGGTATGCCGACGTTCGCGATGCCCTGGCCGGTCACGGCGTTGGTCAGGTGACCAGTGATGTGATTGTTGGCGGCAAGGGCGGTGAAATTCGCGGTGCCATTGTTGTTGGCGATCACCACTGATTGGTTTGCGGGGGAGAGGTAGCCGCCGGGCAAGCCATCATTGCAATCGCTGCAGGTGCTGATCCCGACCGTCCAGGTGCCATTAGCCACGTTCAGCGAATAATTGCCATTGCTGTCCGTACTCGCGCCTCCCTGGTTGTAGTCTGCCCCGTTGATGGTTGCGTTGGCCCACACCCAGACTCCGGCGATGGGGTTGCCGTTATTATCCTTGAGCCAGCCGGTGATGTGGTTGGTGGCGAGCAGGGCCGTGAACTTCACCTGCACCGCGGTGCCCGCGCTGAGGTTCGTCCCGCCAGCTTGAGCGAACGCCGGCTGGGAGAAAATGTAATTGGTGGGACTACTGTCGCTGCTGATTTGCACCGACCAGGGATCATTGCCGCCCAGGCCCCCCAACACCCCGGCGACATACTTCCCATTTGCATCCGTGTAGCCGTCGGTTTGATACAGTTGGTTATTGTTGTCGTATGCATAAACGTCAATGCCCGGCAGGGGATTCCCCAGCCCGTCCTTAACACTGCCGTAAAACAGCGCCGTGGCTTTGGGCACCGCGAGGGCCACATTCGTTTGCCCGGCATTGACATTGGTTTTATTCTGCAGTCCAAGATAGCCGTGGACAATCAGGCTCGTGTCATCGAAGGAGAGCCCCCACTGACCGGAGCCGGATTGGACGCCCAGGGTGTAGTTGCCGTTGGTGTCCGTAAAACCCACCCCCATGAGCCCGCTGTTCGCGTTAGCCGACAAAAGAATGCCAGGCAGTCCGATGCCGGAATTATTGGCGTCCACCAGGCTGCCGGAGATGCTGGACGTGGCGTTCGTAAGCGTCAGGTTCGTGGTGAGAGTCTGACCGCTGCCCAAGGTCAGGATCGGTGGCATCGAGAAATCGCCGAGATAATTGCCCTTGAAGGCCACCACCATATACGTTCCCGGCGGCGCTGGAATGGTGTAGCTGCCCGCATTGTTGGCTATCCCCCCCGCCAGCGGCGGGCCACCGGGCCCGTTCTTGCCCGGGCGCGGGGGGCCGAACAAGAGGACCATGGCATTGGGCAACGTCGTGCTGGTGCGATTGCTAACCACGTTGCCCGTGAACTTTTGCGCGTAGGGGACGTTGGTGACGCTGAAAAGGTTTGTTATTGGGGCAAAATGCCCACCCGGACTGGACAGCTTGAATGCATATTGGCCGGCCACGTTCTGGATAAAGTCGCCATTGTGGAAGAGCAACTGCGCCGTGATTTGCCCCCCCGTCGCGTCGGTGTCGCCAGGCACGTTGGAATTGACGATGCCGCCGATTGCCATGCCCGCCTGGCCGTCCGTCAGGCTAAACTGCTGCACGAGCCAATCGCTGGCATCAACGACGCCATTGGTATTGGCGTCGAGAAATTTCTGGACGACCACCGTCTCCCCGTTGGTCAGGCCGGTGACTTGCAACATGATCGTGCCATTGTAAGTGTTGCTGACGGCGGAGGGCGTGACGCTAAAGGTCACCGCCCGAGCCGTGTAGGCAAATTGCTGGCAGGCGGCGAAGGCGAGCAGAAGGATACACGAATTGAGAAGCTTTGGTTTCATACGATTCCTGGAACGGGGGTTGTTGGTTACTGGCTGGAATGCCGCGGAAGAAGCAAACGTTACCTGCCTGGCCGGGTCTGAGGTCCTGCGGCGCGCCTTTGAGGCTCAAGGACAAAAGGGCATAGCATCTCCTGCGTTGAAAACGACTGGTCTTCCGACGCGTGACTCTGACTGGGCTCGACAATTGTCTCTGCTATTTCCATAAACGACCACAAGCAAGAAAACCCCTGGAAAGCAGCAGGCGGCACTAGCCATTCTCTTTCCCCATGGGCGTGAGAAAAGCATAATGCGGACCAATTGTCGAGATGAATAGGATGAATCCACGGGCCCCGTTGTCAGGCACTCGACAGGGCACGCCATTGCATGGTAGCCTTCGGGCGTGAATTTCCTCGTCACGGGCGGCGCCGGCTTCATTGGCTCGCATGTCTGCGAGCGGTTGCTCCATTCCGGCCATGCCGTCTGGGCCTTCGATGACCTCAACCCCTTCTACGACCCGCGCATTAAGCAGCGCAACCTACGCGGTATCCAAGCCGTCGCCCGGCTCTTCGAAGGCGCTTTTCGGCGATGGCACGGCAGCAATTCGGCATTGCGCCATTGGCCTTGGCCGGCGGCGCGACGGTCTGCGGGTAGGCGAGCAGGAGATTACTTCTGAACCGAGCGGGCTCGCCTGTCAGCACAGGCGCTAAAGGCACTGTTCCTTTTCTGCCTTCCAGGCGGGCGCTGGTGCCTAGTTGCAGAGATTAGCGATAGTCGCCGCGTGCCCTCACGCGGCCACTCTTGTGTCTGTTACTTGTGCCACTCGGCACTAGTTTACGGTGAGCGTGACAGTGGTGCTATGCGTCAAAGCGGGACTGGTGCTCCTACCCGTGATCGTTAAGGTGTAACTTCCGCTGGGTGTGCTGTTCCTCTTGCTGTTGCTGGTTCCCACCGTCATGGTGGAGGAGCCCGAAGTAGTGATTGAAGCCGGACTGAAGGAAGCCGTCGCACCCTTCGGTAATCCGCTCGCGCTCAACGCGACCATCCCGACGAACCCGCCTGCCGGAGTGACGGCGACCCTGTAGGTGGTGCTGCTTCCGTGCTGGACCGTGCTAGAAGCCGGGCTTGCCGAAAGGGAGAAGCCAGCCACAACAGAAGTCTGGGACGCCAAGGCGTTCACCAAGCCAGCGGCCACCGGCGAGCCTAGTCCTATTGTAAGCGTGATAT
>PLZQ01000137.1 GCA_003152225.1 Limisphaerales bacterium
TTCACGCCCATGTCAGGCGCACACTATCGAGCTGGAGTGGATGCCGGGCTCGCGCTCCTGTTTGCATCCGAACGTCCTTGCCCCGGCACCACTCAGCGCGGGCGTTAGGCCGTTCGACCACACCACACCATGAATCGAGCATTACAAACTACACTGGCGCTAATCGGAGTCCTGCTGATAATGCTCACCGCCTGCGCGAAGCGAGACAAGGGCTACGTTGAGGATTCAGACCCAGAGATGGCGGCAGCCATTGCCAAGGCACAAGAGACACTTCCGCAGTTCTGGCAAGGCTTCGACCAGCGAGCGCACGGCGAGAGTAACTTTGTGCTCGTGGTCAGGATTACAGACAAAGGACGCATTGAGCACTTTCACACTACCGACTTCGAGCGTCGCGACGGCAAGACGATGGTCAGCATCAGTAACGCCCCGAAGATCGTGGCGAGCGTGAAGTTAGGCGACCGGATTGAGATTCCAGCGGCAGACATCACCGACTGGAGCTACATGCGCGACGGGAAGTATGCCGGCATGTTTACGATGAAGCCGCGGTTTAAGCACATGCCGGCAGACCAGGTTGAAGCATTCAAGAAAGTGATGGCTGACCCATGAGTGAACGGCCTAACCCGGCACATTCACTGGATGGCGGGATTCCACTGCGTTTCCATTTCGAGCGTCGCTGGCCCGCCGCCAGTGATGTGCATCGTAATGCAGCCCGCCGACCGAAACCATTGGTTCGGTCTTGGGGAGCGCCGGCGGCGTTGATTTCGGCTGTCGTTTTCCGCAAGCTGGTATTCGCTATGACACTATATGGCACGCATTCTCTGAATTCGCCTGGCGCAGTCCCTGAACGAACTGAGGCTGCGAGCAAGGGAGGCACGCGACCCACAAGACTAACTTCCCTTCACTCCCTGTTCCAGGCTGCATGTCTGCTTGGCTCTCTGGCGGTTTGGGTGCTTTCAGGAACTGCGGTTGCGGCTGGCGAATCGGTCATTATCGATAAATGCGAATACGGCGATGGTTCCGCTGCTCGCGCGGCCTGGAGGCCGATGGGCGGCAGCGACGTCGCCTCGGTGGCGCTGCTCGAAGGTCGCAAGGTCCTGCGCCTGCCCTGTAACTTCGCCGGCACAAAGATTGAAAGGGCCTCGTGGGATCAGCAGTTGAAGCTGGACCTGGCCTCCAGCCGGGGCATCCGATTAAACGTCCTCTGCCGTGATGCGTCCCCGGTCTCTTACTTCAGCATTTACTTTCAGAGCGGCGAGGGCTGGTATCACGCCGCATTTTTCCCGGAGTCGGCAACAGGGTGGAACACCATCTCGATCGACAAGACTGAGATGACCGCCGAAGGCAAGCCTGCGGGTTGGGGACAAATCAAGACGATCCGTATCTCAGCCTGGCGCGGCAAGAATGAGGATACCGAGTTCTATCTGAGCGACATTCGGAAGACCGGCGTGCTGGGCGGCGATGCGATCGTGGCTATCCTTCGCAGCGAATCGGCCAGCCAGCTATCCCCCGATGAGGGCCGCAACGTCGAGCAATTTACCCAGACTGTGGCGCAAAACCTCTACGCCCTCGGTATCGGGTGCAGCGTCATTAGCGATCTGAACGTCAGCGCCGATACCTTGAAGCAGGCCAAACTGGTCATCCTGCCCTACAACCCGTCCGTGCCCGACCGCGTGGCGGACGAGTTGGCTCATTACGCCGGTGCCGGCGGCAAATTGCTGGTCTTTTACGCTGTCCCGGAAAGGCTGCGTCAGGTTCTGAGTATTGAAGGAGGTGCGCACACCAAGGCCGCCTATCCCGGCCAGTTCGCTGCGATTCACTTTGGCGACAGCGCACTGAAGGGTGCCCCGCCAGTCGTGGGCCAACAGTCGTGGAACATCAACGCGTTTCGACCAGTCGTCGGGGTAAGTCGGGTGTTCGCGGAGTGGTTTGACGACCAAGGTCGGCCAACTGGCCACCCGGCGATACTCGGCTCGACCAACGGCCTGGTGATGACCCACGTGATGCTGTCCGATGACGCTGCGAAGAAGCGCCGCATGTTGCTGGCGATGATGGGTTACCTGGTGCCGGAGATATTGCGTCAGGCGGCGGAAGCTGAGGCCGCGCACCTTGGAGAACTCGGGGGCTTCAAGAATTACGACGAAGCGGTTAGTCAAATCAAGGCGCTAAGCCACGACGACAGCCGCGTCGGCAAGGCACTCGCCTCGGCTCGCAGTCTTCGTGAGTCCTCGATGAAGTCGGCGTCGGAGCAGAGATTCTTCGAGGCAATGGACCAATCTCAAGCAGCCAGCCAGGAACTCAAAGACGCTTTCTGTATGGCGCAACGGCCCTTGCCGGGTGAGTTCCGGGCATTTTGGTGCCACAGCGCGTTTGGGGTGCAGGGCATCAGTTGGGACGAGGCTGTCCGTCGATTGGCTGACAACGGTTTCACTGCGATCCTGCCCAACATGCTCTGGGGCGGCGCCGCCTTCTATGCCAGCAAGGTTCTGCCCGTGGCACCGCAAGTGGCAAGTCGGGGAGACCAAATCGCGCAATGCCTGGCCGCTTGCCGCAAGCATGGCATCCAGATTCACGTCTGGAAGGTGAACTGGAATTTGGGCCAGGCCGCCCCCAAAGCGTTTGTGGACAAACTGCGAGGCGAAGGCCGCCTGCAAGCCAGTTCCAGCGGGAAGGAAGAGCGGTGGCTTTGCCCCTCGCACCCGGACAATCAGGCCCTGGAAATCGCCTCGATGGTGGAGGTCGCGCGGGACTACGACGTGGACGGCATCCACTTCGATTACATCCGTTACCCGGATAGCGACCATTGCTTTTGTGTCGGATGCAAGGAGCGGTTTCAGCGCAGCACGGGTCTAAAGGTTCGGAGTTGGCCAAAGGACGTGCTGGCTGACGGTTCGGCTCGGCAGGCATGGCTGGACTGGCGGCGCAGCAACATCACCGCAGTGGTTAAGGCCGTCAGTGAGCGGGCTCGTGCCATCAGGCCAAGACTCAAAATCTCTGCGGCGGTCTTCAGCAACTGGGCGGCCGACCGCGACGGCGTAGGGCAGGATTGGAAGTTATGGTGTGAAAAGCGCTACGTGGACTTCGTCTGCCCGATGGACTACACCCCCAGCAACGGTAGTTTCGAGAATATGGTGGCCAAGCAGGTCCGATGGGCTAACGGCACACCCTGTTATCCGGGCATTGGCGTCAGCGCCTCCTCATCCCATTTTGGGGTGGACCGTGTGATTGAGCAAATCAACATCACCCGCCGCTACAATACTGGCGGTTTCGTGATCTTCAATTACGGGGCGACCGAGAGCAAAGACCTGCTGCCGATGTTGGGGCTGGGAATCACGTCGAAACGATAAAGGCCATGGGAAGTTACTAACAGCCTATACATATGCGCAGCTCTATATTCTTCGTGGGACTGATGACTCTTGCGGTGGCGACGGGTTCAGCCCGTGCCGCAGATTCCAAGAAGCAACCCCCTTTGGTTCAGAAGGCGCCGGGAGCCTCCCAGATTTCCTCCGCCCCGTCCCTGGCGGCTCTGCCGTTCGATTTAAAGGAAGTTCGCTTGCTGGATGGCCCATTTCGAGACGCGATGCTCCGGGACAAAGTCTACCTTTTAAGTCTGGACCCGGATCGTTTGCTGTTCGCCTTCCGTATCAACTATGGGATGGCCACTCAGGCCCGGCCTTACGGGGGCTGGGAAGAGCCAAAATCAGAAGTGCGCGGCCACTGTCTCGGGCATTATCTGTCTGCCTGCTCCCTGATGTATGCCAGCACCGGTGATGAGGAACTGCGCGCACGGACCGCCCGGATCGTCGCTGAACTGGCCAAATGTCAGGATTTGGCTCCGAGTCAAGGATTCCAGGCAGGCTACCTTGCCGCCTTCCCGGAATCGTTTTTTGACCGGGTTGAGACTGGCAAGCCCGTCTGGGTGCCTTGGTACACCGCGCACAAGATTTATGCCGGGTTGCTGGACACCTACCAGGTTTGCGGAAACCAACAGGCATTGGATATCCTGGTGAAGGCTGCCGAATGGGTCAGGCTCAGAGTCGATCATCTGACCGAGAAGCAAATGCAAGCGACGCTCGAAACGGAGCATGGGGGGATGAACGAAGTGCTGGCAAATCTCTATGCGGTAACGGCCAACCCGGAGCACTTGCGGTTGGCTCGCGCCTTTGAGCACCATCGGGTCTTTAACCCGCTGGCCAGGCGCGAAGACCGCCTCGACGGCCTGCACGCCAACACCCAAATACCTAAAATCATCGGAGCTGCCCGCGAATATGAGGTGACAGGCGAGGGCCGTTATCGGGACATCGCCGAGTATTTCTGGCAGCGCGTGGCGTTGCGGCGGTCGTATGTGATCGGCGGCCACAGCGATCAGGAACACTTCTTTCCGATCACCGAGTTTGCGAAGCACCTTGGCCCTGAAACGGCGGAGACCTGCAACACCTATAACCTGCTCAAACTCACCCGCCATCTGTTCGGCTGGGAGCCCAGCGGAGAGATCATGGATTTCTACGAGCGTGCGTTATACAACCACATTCTCGCGTCGCAGGACCCTGAGCGGGGGATGTTTGTCTATCTGATGTCCCTCAAGCCGGGCCACTTCAAGACTTACTCGGAGCCGGAGGATTCGTTCTGGTGTTGCGTTGGCACCGGGATGGAGAACCATGCCAAGTATGGGGACTCCATCTATTTCCATAGCGACAATGCCCTGTATGTGAATCTGTTCATCCCGTCGGAGCTGAACTGGAAAGAGCAGGGACTGGTGATTCGGCAGGAGACCAGGTTCCCGGAAAGCGACCAAGTGCGACTGAGCCTGAAATGCCGCCAACCGATAAACGGCACGGTGAAAGTCCGGTATCCGCTGTGGGTCGCAGCGCCGATGGAGATTTCGGTAAATGGGAAACGCCAGGAGCTGAACGGCTTGCCGGGCAGCTATGTCAACATAACGCGCGAGTGGCAGGACGGAGACACCATTGACCTTCGTCTGCCGTTGGGGCTTCGGTGCGAGACGTTGCCCGGCGAGAAAGATGTGATCGCGCTGCTTTATGGACCGATTGTGCTGGCAGGCGAGTTAGGCACTAATAACCTGCCGAGGGATTACGCCCGGGGTCAAACGGATCTGGTCCGGGTTCCATCGCCGGAAGTGCCTCTCTTTGTGAGCAGTGCGAAGGGGCTCATCGATCACACGACCCGCATGCCTGGCCGACCCTTAGCCTTCCGCACCCATGACGTCGGACGACCCGAGGATGTGACCCTGGCCCCGTTTTATCAGACACACCACCAACGATATTCAGTGTATTGGCGTCGGCTCTCGCCAGCGGGGTGGGAGGCCTACCAGGCAGAAAAGGCCGCCGCGGAGCTTCGTCGGAAGGAGCTGGCGGCACGAACGCTCGACAGCGTTACCATCGGCGACCCGCAATCGGAAGCCGAGCACCAGTTAAAAGGCGAAAGAACCGCGAGCGGCGACTACAACGACCGCCGATGGCGTCACGCCGTAGAGGGAGGTTGGTTCAGTTACGGGCTCAAATCCGGTTCTGACCAGCCGGTCGCTCTCGTATGCACTTACCGGGGCGATGATTCCGGCCCGCGGGAGTTTGATATCCTGGTCGAGGGAGAGAAAGTCGCGACGCAGAAGCTGGATCATAACCATCCCGGAGAATTCTTCGATGTGGAATACCCTCTTCCGGCCGGCCTGATCCGCGGGAAGGCAGTCATCACCGTCAAGTTTCAGGCGCATCCCGACAACTTCGCCGGGGGGTTGTTTGGCTGTGGAATTCGAAAGATTGACCGATAATGCAAACCAAAGGGCCAGCACTAACAGTCGAAGCCACGAACATACATAAGAGCTACCTGCTCGGCGCCACGGCGGTCGGTGCGCTGCGCGGCGTGGATCTGACGGTGCGGCGCGGTGAATTCGTGGCGCTCATGGGGCCGTCGGGCTGTGGCAAGACCACTCTGCTGAACGTCATCGGGGCCATTGACCTCCCCTCACGCGGCGCGGTGAAGATCGAAGGCGTCGATCTGCAAGGACTTTCCGACGATTGTTTGGCGGACCTGCGCCGGGATCGGATCGGCATGGTGTTCCAGTTCTACAACCTGCTGCCCACACTCACGGCTCGCGAGAATGTGGAGGTGCCGATGCAGTTCAAGGGCGTCCGGGCGGCGGCGCGCCGGAGCCGCGCGCTTGAGCTGCTCGAACGCGTCGGCCTAAAGGACCGGGCGCATCACAAGCCCTCTGAGCTATCGGGCGGCGAGCAGCAGCGGGTATCCATCGCGCGGGCTCTGGCCAACGAACCGGCGCTGGTGCTGCTCGACGAGCCGACCGGCGATCTCGACAGCACCACGAGCACGGAAGTAATCGCCCTGCTGCGGGACTTGAACCAGCGCGAGCAGGTGACGATGGTGATCGCCACCCATGACCGATCCATTGCGGAGCAGAGTTCGCGGGTCGTGCGGCTGCGGGATGGGAAGGTCGAGGCCCCAGCCGCATCATGAACGCCTGGCTCGGTTACGTCTTCCGAAACTTCGGCCGGCGCCGTCTCCGCACAGCCGCCGGCGCGCTCGGGATCTTCCTGACCATCGCGCTGCTGGTCGCCATCCAGATCGGGCTCGACTCAGTTTCCACGTCCTACACTGACCTGGTCGCGCTGCAGGCGGGCAAGGCCGACCTGCTGATCACCGCGCACGGCGGTCACCTGTTTAAGCCGGAACCGTTCGATCCGGCGGTCGTGCGAGCGAAGCTGGCGAAGAATCCCGAGGTGCGCGGACTGGCTCCACGCTGGGTGGGTATTGTCCAGATCCAGTCCAGCCACGGCTCGCAGGACGCCTTGTTGATCGGAGTTGATCCGAAGGCCGAGCGGGAATTTGACCTTTGGGGGCTGAAGCCGGAACCCAAGCTCGGCTACAAAGCGTGCGCGGTTTCGCAGGCGCTCGCGCAGCGGCTCAAGGCCAAGCCTGGCAGCCAATTGACCGTGTCGTCCTCCGACTTCGGAAACGATGCCGGGCTGGAACTGGAGACCATCGTGGACCGCCAATTGATCCTGCCCCAGGAGGTGCGGGAGTTCATCGTCGTCAACGATGCGACCGCGCGGGCAATCCTTCGCGAGCCGGATCGCGTGCATGTGCTGGCGGGCACTTTCAAGGAGCCGGGGTCCTACTACGACAGCCGCGATCTTCACGCGAGCGTGCTCCGATTGAAACGCGCCGGTGAGTCAATCGCAGCCGAGTTGGGCATGGACTACGACGTGCGGCTGCCCAAGGCGACCGCGATCACGGTGTTCCAGAATGTCGCGTCCCCGCTCCGGGCCATCTTCGGCGTGTTCGCGGTGCTCGCGCTCTCGGTGACCGGGCTGCTCATCTACTCTATCGTGTCGGTGGCCGTCGAGGAGCGCATCCGGGAGTACGCGATCCTGCGGACGCTGGGCGCCCGGCGAACCGACATCTTCCGGCTGGTGCTGAGCGAATCGGTTTTCCTCTGTGGCCTCGGCGTGTTGCCCGGAGTGCTGGCGGGCGTCGTCGTCGCCCGGATTATTGTGACGCTCGTCGAGCTCGCGATGCATGCGCAAGTCGGTTCGGTTACGCTCGCGTTCTCCTGGTCAAACCTGCTGCTGACACTGGGGGCCGGCGCTGCGTTGTCGGTCGGCAGCGCATTGATACCCGCCCTGCAGGCCACCCGCTGGCGCATCGTTGACGCGCTGGATCCGTTGCGGCGCGGCCAGATCCGCGTTGAAGCGCAAGCCGAAGGGGGCACCAACCGACCCCTGTTTTTCACGGGCATCGCGCTGTCGGCGCTCTCGGTCGTCGTGTTCTTTGTCCTGCCGACCGCGTTCCTTTCGGGGAATAGCTCGCTGATCGGCACGGTGGTGTTGTGCCTGCTGCTCACGATCCTGCTGGGCTTCACGCTGGTGGCGGCGGGGGCGCTGCCGCTGCTCCAGGGCTTGATCATGTCGTTGCTGGCGGGCGTCCTCGGGCCTTCTGCCGAGCTGGCGCGCCGCAACCTCGAGCGGCATCGCCGCCGCAACACGACGACCGCCCTGATGTTCATCCTCTCCATCTCGCTGGTGATTTTCGTGGCGAGCCTCGTCGTCCTGTTCAGCCGGATGTCCATGACCATGGTGGAACACTTCAACGGGGCGGATCTCCGGCTGCAATCGGACGATGCTGGCGCGCTGGGGTTGACGACCGAGCTCGCCGGAGTCAAGGGAGTGGAGCGGGTCTCGGAGGTTCGTTTCTTGCGGAGCCGGACCGAGCGCGGCACGGCCTACGACGTGGTCCTGAGCGACCTCGTGGGTATGAAGCAGTTGTGGCTGGTGCCGTTCGGGGTGGATGCGGAACTCCCGCGCGTGCTCTACACCAATCACATCCGGTATGCCGACGGTGGGTTGGAAGGTTTGCTGCGCGTGGCGAATTACCAGCCGGCGCCGGTCGAAGCGGGCAGCAGCAACGAGACGCCACCGGTCGTCCTGAGCCTCGCTGCGGCGCGCTTTCTCGACGTTCGTGCCGGCGACGTGGTCCAACTCACGTTCCACCTTGGGCCTGATCGCCGGACGGGGCGGTTCCAGGTGGCGGCAATTTGCGAAACACTGGCTGGGTTCGATAATTTCCGTTCCCGCGTGGCCAACGCGATCGGGTCGGGGATGCTGATGCCGATGTCCAGTTTCCGTCACCTCACCGGCGACGCGCCCGATGAGGCCCGAATGGTCCGCTATTTCCTCAAAGTGGCCGGTGCCGAGGCGGCCCAGAAGGCGGCGGCCACGGAGATTCGGGAGCGGTTTGATTTGCGGTTCCGGTTCGGGGTGCGGTCGGCGGCCGAGCAGAAGCGGGAGGCGCAGGTGGTGTATTGGACGACCCAAGTGTTCTTCGGGCTTCTCCTGGCGGTGGCGGTGGTGATCTCGGTGTTCGCTCTGATCGCGTCGATGGCGACCGCGGTGATCGAGCGGCGGTGGGAGATGGGGATGCTGCGGGCGCTGGGACTGCGTCGGTCCCAGTTGTTTCGGATGTTTCTGGGCGAGGCGCTGGGGTTGACTTTGTCGGCGGGGGTGGCGGGCGGGGTAATCGGATTTGCGCTCGCGTGGCTGTTCGTGCTGGAGGCGGGAAGCCTGGCGGAGATTCCGGTTGTGTTCACGATGCCGTATGTGACGTTCCTGGCGACGTTCGCCATCAGCGTGGTGGCAGGCGCGGTGGCGGCGCATCTGCCAACCCGGCGGCTCCTGCAGAAATCGCCGGCGGAAATCCTCAGGCAGCAGACGTGAGGCCCCGCTGTTCGGACTGGGGGAAGATAATGGGCCAGCATACACCAGAGCGACCCGGCAGTTGCGCGATCTGGGCAATCAGTCCACACTAGAGGCGAACTTGCTTGCACGCCCAAAACCTATGAAACGACGCGTATTCCTCAAAACCGTTGGAGGCGCAGCCGGGGCCGCCGCCCTGGGCGTTCCGAGAATCCTCAATGCTGCCGAGTCAGTGGAAAAAGGCGCAGCCTTGCCCCGGCGGGTGCTGGGTGGCACGGGGCAGAAAGTGTCGGTGGTTGGATTTCCCGGCCTCGCGCTCATCCACTACGACCAGGAGAAATGCACCGCCGCAATTCACAGCGCGTTCGAACGCGGGCTGAATTATTACGATGTCGCGCCCGCCTACGGCAACGGCGAGTGCGAAACCAAGATGGGCGTCGGGCTTCAAGGTCTCGACCGCAGCAAGTATTTCCTCGCCTGCAAGACCAAGAAGCGCGATGGCGAGGGCGCGCGCCAGGAGCTCGAAACGTCTCTGAAGCTGCTCAAGACGGATCACTTCGACCTTTACCAGATGCACCACCTGGTAAAGCCCGAGGAGGTGAAGCAGGCGCTCGGCCCAGGCGGCGCCATGGAGACGTTCCTCAAAGCGAAAGAACAAGGCAAGATCAAGTGGATCGGTTTCTCCGCTCACACCACCAAGGGCGCGCTCGAAGCCATGAAGGGGTTCAAGTTCGACACCGTCATGTTTCCAATCAACTTCGTGGAGTTCTATACCCGCGGCTTTGGGAAGGAAGTGCTCGCGCTAGCCAAGGAACGGGGCGCTGCCGTGCTCGCGATCAAGCCGCTTTCGTGGGGCACTTGGCCGAACGACGCCAAGAAGACCCGCGAGTGGTGGTATCGCTCGGTGGAAGAACCGAAAGACGTCGAGCTCGCGCTGCGCTTCACGCTGTCGCAACCGAACGTCGCCGTTGGGATTCCACCGTCGTTCCTCGACTTGCTGGATCGGGCCATCGAAGCCGCCAAGTTCTTCAAGCCGCTCGACGAACCCGCCATCGGGCAGTTGAAGCAGATGGCGGAGAATCGCGGCTCGCTCTTCGCCCGCGAGGAGCAATCGGTGGCCCTCAATCTGCCGCGTCTGGAATCGCCATATCCTGACTGCCCGCACGCGTGCGCCTGAGGAAGTCCCGGCCCCCAAACGGATATTCCAACGCTCGCTTTTAGTTCGTTGGAGTCGCGGCTGGCTGCAGTCCCCGCGCCTCATTTGGATATGCTGGCTTTCGCTGATTACTTTTCATCCTCACGAACGGGTTTCAAATCAATGTAGGTCGGCTCGTCGGGGTCGCCCGCGATGAGCCTGCCAGCCTCAACCGACAGTTCGACAACATTGATTGCCGTCGTCCGAGGCGGCGGTGAATTGGTTTGGCGACGACCGCCGAAATAAAACCACCACGCGCGGTCGCCGCTTACAACGACGTCGCCGTGACTGCCGAGGAGCGCTTCGTCCTGCAATTTCCAATTCATGCAATCATCCGAACTCCACACCCGCATTCCGTTGCTCCAGCAGTCCGCGATCAGCCAATAGCGTCCCTTCCAATTGATTACTTTCGGGCCTTCCCCGCTGAGATTCGTCACGGCGCTTCCTTTGGTTTCCCACGTGAGCAAATCCTTGCTGTCCGCGTAAGAAAGCGGTTTGGGTTTGCGCTCGTCTTTATACCACATGCGCCAGACGCCGTTGGGAAGCTGGATGACACACGCATCAATCACTCGGTCCGATTTCAAATCAACCGGACCCAGGGCTTCCCATTTCACACCGTTGGTGCTCGTGAGATGAACGATCTCGCGCGGGTGATTCCAGTCATTAAAGATGCCCGGCACAAACGTCAGGAAAATGTGATACGTGCCGGCAACCCAAATCACTTCCGGCGCCCAATACGTGTAATCATTCGGATGCGCGTCCTTCCCGTAGTTGATGTCCGCCGTGCCGCGATACGTCCACGTGGCGCCACCGTCTGATGACTCCGCCATGCCGATGTTCGAGCCATGGACCCAAGTCACGCCGGGCGCATTGGTCGCCGTCGCTCGTCGCGCCGTGTAATACATGAACCACTTGCCTTGCTCCGTGTTGAAACACAACACGGGATCAGTCGGCGCATCGAACGCCGGATCGCGATACAGTGGACGCGGCGTGAGTTTTCCGGCCGCACCCGGCACGCCGGCTTCGGAAGCTCTCGCCCTGCGGCTCGTCGGTGGCATGTTGCCGCTGTGAATTGCCAGCAGACGCTCATGCGTAACCTTCGCCGCCTCGATCATTTCAGGATACGGTTGGTCGGTCACGTCAATGAAACCAATGTTGTAATTCTCACCGTCGTTGCGCCCCGTCACCGGCTGATCAAGCCATTGGAACCAATGGGTGCCGATGACCGTCGGATGCGCGGCGCTTTGTTCGACATAATAACGATAGCCGGCGGCGCGCTCGTCCTGATTCATCGCCTGCACAAGTCCGGACGCGAGGCCGCGCGTCGGCGCGCCGATATGGAATTCGCCGATAAGAATCGGCTTCCGCACGACCGAATAAATGTGGTCGAGGGTTTCGCGTAACGGTGCGTAGCGATAGATGTTCACGCTGAAAACGTCGAAGCCGCGCGCGGCCTTGAGCACGTCATCGCCTGGTCCGCCGCCGAAACGGATGCCAAGGTTCAGGTGGTTCGTGTCGTGCTTGCGGATGGCTGCGTTGATCGTGTCCAGGTAAACTTGAAAAGCCGCAAGCACGAATTCCTTTCGCCGCGTCGAAGTATCGCCTTTGGCAAGAAACGTCTTCAATCGCCTTTGCATTTCATTTGGCTGGCTGGTGAGAATCGCATCGCACAACAAACCTTCGCGACCCGGCCACGGCGGTTCGTTGCCAATGAAGTAGCCGAGCATGAAGGGATCGTTCTGGTGCGGCTCAAGCTGAGCCGCCGCAGCCTCCTCCACACGGCGCGCGAAATCGTCCGCGTAAACATCGGGTATTCCCATGATGGAATTTCCACTTTGCCAGCCGCGCAGCATCAAAGCGTAAGGCACGCGCGGCTCGGCTTGAGTCGCGCTCGGCGCCCCCCAGTTGTGCATCGTGTTGAAGCCCCAGGCAGTGAGACGTTTGGTCGTAAGGTCGGCCCATTTCATTCGCCAATCCCCACCGAAACGCCGTTGAAGATTCCAGGTATAGAACGAAGCACCGAGTGCCCGCCCCCGACCGCCAGCCGCGTTCGTCGTCAGATTCGTCGGGGGCAACGCGGCAAATAAATCTTCGCGGCCTTCGATGCGCGTGCCGGCGCCGACGCCAACGCCATTCAGCCCGGACGAATAGAACATATGTCCGTCGGGATCAACGAACCACCAGCGTCCATCAATCTGTTCGACACGGAAAAACCCCGTCGCTTTCGCGCGCGTGTTCAAGAACCCGCCGTAAGAATCGCGGTTCGTGAAAGCTGTCGTGCGCAACGCCGCTTCTTCGGCGTCCCAATGCATTTTCAGTTCATCGAGCGAATGCGCTTTGCCCGGCCAATCGGCATGGGTGTACTGGCCGAACTCGTCAACGAGCGGCTTGCCTTCGAAGACGGCGTCACCCGGATCGCTCGTCGCGAGCGTGACTGAGCGGATTTCCAATGTTGGCGCCCCAACGGGATAATCCATCGCGACGGTCAGCCCGTTGACATTCGTCAACGGTCCGTAACCACTGCTGTGGATGTTGATCCAATAGGCACTGCGCGGCTGATTAAACGTCGCGGCAAGGTCAACGCCGTTGCCGGCCGGCTGGCGATAATAACGCAGCGGAATCGCTGCGCGCACCCATACGCCGGCGAAAGGGCCGATGCGCTTTGCGTAGCGGCCCTTCGCCGTTTCGAGTCCGAGATCGAATCGTTGCGACGACGACGCCTTGAATTCAATCACGAGAAATTCGTAGCGCGACCAGTCGGCGGGAAGTGCCGTGTTGAGTTCCGCGAGCGGCCAGGTGCGCTCGGATTTTGCGCCGGTGAATGTGGCCTGCGCCGGCAATACGTCCCGCGCGGACGCAGCGCTAAAACCGATGGTCAGCGCGACGATGGTAAGACATTTCATGGCAAGCTGAGTTGGTCCAGCGCGAGCTTTGCGCCGAGATGGTCGGGCGATGATACAAGCGCGGCGACGAATTCTTTACGAGCTCTCTCCTTTTCATCCAGGCCGGCATAGCCAAGTCCGGCGACGTAATGCGCCGTTGCCGCGCGACCGCGTGATGCCTGGCGCTCGCCGGATGATGGCGCGGTGTCATCGGGGTTGTCGGACGGCTGCAAAGCAGCGTCGCCTGCATTGACCAATTCGTGAAACGTCGCTTTGACATCCTCCGCCGCGCCAAGTCTCTGTTGCGCCAGAGCCTGATAATAACGCTGCGCACGGCGCGCCAGCGCAATCTCACGCCTCCGACCCCCGCCTCTTTCTGCCAAACCCTTGAACGCGACAACTTCCTTCCAAGATTGGCGCGCTTTGTCCGTCTCACCAAGCGCATCGTGAGCACGACCAATCCAATAGCCGATTTCCGCCTGACGAGAGGCGCCGCCTCCTTCCGCGCGGAGGTTTCTGGACGGATTGAGGCTAGTTGTAAAATCGTCGAGAGCTTCGCGGTATTGCTTTGCGTGGAAACGCTGCAAACCGCGTACGAGATGCGCGTCGGTCCAGGCTTCACCCGTGTCGAATTGCGTGCCACCTTCCCAAATGCTGAACGTGCGACTCCGCAGCAGTTGGATTGCTTCATCGGCTTTGCCCACGAACGTTTTCAATCCAATCAACGCGGCGAGGGATTCGTCCTTCTTCACCACGGCCGCTTGGTGTTGCTCAAGTAATGAGAGGCGCTTTTCCACTGACGCGCCACTGGCCTGATAAAGACGATCCAGCTCGGCGAAGTGCGTCGGATACGCGTCGCTGAGGGAGACGGCTTTTTCGAGATATGAAATCGCCTTTGCGCGCGATTCATCGTCCTCTTTGTGCGAATAGGCTTGTGCAAGGTTGCGCCATGCGATCGGAAATGTCGGATCGAGCGCAACGGATTGTTCCCAGAGCGCAATCGCTTCGGCGGGTTGGCAGTCGAATAAAAGGTTGCCCAGATAGTAGGCCGCACGGGCGTCCTGCGGATTCGCTGCCATGGCGCGGCGCAGCACGGCAATGACCTCGAACTGAAATGGGAAAACATATTCCGGCGACTGCTGCATCGCTTGGCGGCGATACTCCGCGGCCTTCGTCGGGTCACCAACATGCTCCGCAAAGTCGCCAAGGTAGTAATAAATGAGGGGTGAAACTGCTTTCTTACCGGGAGCAGCGGAAACCAGTTGCGTAAGAACATCGCTGCCATCGCGCCACAGGCCGGCGTTGAAGTATTCCGCAGCGATTTCCTGCGCATTTTGTGGATGCGTCGTGAACATGGCGAAGAGCGGACGTGCGGCCTTTGCGTCTTTCGTCGCAAGCCATTGTTCGACCATGAGGCGCGGGTCAAGCGGATCGGTTTTGCGCGCGGTGGCGGTGAGCATTGCTTGCGCCTCCGAGGCGCGGTTGAGATGACGCAGCACGGCGGATTTCAACCCGTAAGCGCGGACGTTCAACGCATTGGCATCGAGCGAACGGTCGATGAAATCGAGTGCCGAAACGAACTCGCCGCGTGCCGAAGCTATTTCGGCGAGCGAAAAATAGGCGGGTGATTTCCATTCCTGACTCCAAGCGGCTTTGTAGAACGCGTCGAACGCTTCCTCGGTTCTACCCTGTGATTTCAGGGCGACTCCGAGATAGTAGAACGGCTCGGCGTTTTTCGGCGTCGTATATTTGGCAGTCAGGCGTTCGAGCGCTTTACGGAAATGCTGCTCGGCAAAGGCGAACCTCGCACGGCGCAAATCAAGCAGACCCATGCCGGTGTTCGCTTGGATGTCCCCCGGATCGCGACGAAGCGCTTCTTCCCAATATGGATCAGCCTCACGCGACGGATCGTGGAACTGATCAATGCGCTGGCCGGCCAGGAAAAGCTCTTCATTGTTAGTGATGGCTTTCGGCGCAGGTGGCGGCGTGACAATTTCGGGCTGCGACATCGGCTGCAAACGCACGGGTGAATACGCGACGAGTTCGCGTCCATCGGCGGAGAGTGAAGCGCGCAAAGTGTGCTCGTCCACGCCGGTGGGCACGGCGATTTGTCTCACGTAGGGCTTGCCGGGATCAATGACGATCTGTTCCTCGACGAGGAGCTTGTCGCCGGCTTTGAGCCGCGCTCTTGCAGCGGAGAAATGTCTCGTCGTGTAGAAGCCGAGTTTTGCAACGGCGTTCGTCACTTCGAGATTCACGGCGGCGTCTAGGTTGGCGTTCTTCACGCCCCCGATGCCGCGGAAAGGATACCAGTGCATTTCGAATGCCCGCGTCTCGAATGATTGCATCCATGAATAATCGGGTTGGTTGTCGGAATACGCGCCAACCATCAACTCGATGTAAGGGCCGTCGCTGTCGGTGAGGATTTCGTCCCACATGCGTCCGCGCGGCCCGTTGCCCCAGGTCCAGAACTTCTTTCCGGGCACAATATGATGGTCGGCAACGCTCATGGTGCCAGCTTCCTTGCCGTGGTCGTAGCCGGCGAAGAAATCGTCGGCGTAATTCCAGGCGAACATGGAATTCGCGTTGAAATGGTTCTTATACCAGCTCACATCCACACCAGCGGTGAAATCCGCGCCGGAATACCGCTGATGGGATATTGGCCACTCAGAGAACTCTCGTTTTGCGTGATAGGTCACCCACTGCGTGCTCGGCGGGAAAATGATCTGGTAATTGTCGTTCGCGTTCACCGCAACGTTGGCAAAACATAACATCGCGTTCGGGAACAGAGTGCGGTTGATGATGCGAACGGAGCATTCAAGCACCGAACTTCCCGGCCGCAGCGTGTAGCCCACGGCCCAGCGCATTCGATGGCGAATTTCCAATTCCCCAACCCAAATCGTCTTGCCGCCGTCGGCGTTTTCCTCTGCGCGCCATTGCACAGGGCTGAACGTCGAGGCCCGGTGATGATGCGGGATGTTCCATTCGATGCCGCCGGAAATCCACGCGCCAATCAAGCCAATGAGGGCGGGTTTGATTACGTGCTGACGGTAAACAAAATCGTAGTTGTCGGTCTTGTCCACCGCCGAAAGAAGCCTTCCGCCAATTTCGGGCACCACGCCAATCCTCACGTATTCATTTTCGAGATAGAGGACGTGATAGGTCTGCTCGCCCTTTTGGTTCGTCAAATTGTCGTAAAGCGGATACGGATAAATGCGACCCTCCGCTCCCTGCGAATTGCGGCCAAAGAAAAACATGGGGTTCGGGTCGGGCGGGCCGGAGAGATAGGTCGGGATGACTTCGTCCAGTTCGGAGAGTTTGACGGTGTCCGCGGCGGCGGTGGCGAGTGGCAGCGCAATTAGCGCAACAGACCAAATGATCTTGTTTCTCATAAGCAGGGATGGGCAAAAAACACCGCGTCATGCACTCACTGTGAGTATGCTCCGATCCAGGCCCCATTCGCCACCAGAAAACCGAACTGAAGGTAACAGCGTCGGCGCGGGGTGCCGCGGTCGGATATTCCACCTGGGGAGGAGCGAAAGCCTCATGGTTTGTCGAAAATGCTGACTTTCTGAATCACCAGGCAAGGTTGACCCTCGTTCACAGGCGCTTGCATCCAGGCGAGCCTAGCCTTATACCCTTCGCGGCGGACAGTCGTTAAAACGGGTCAGACCGGAGATTGGAACTGGTCCTGTGCGCGTCGTGGGGGACCTGGGGAAAAGCTGAAATTGGGAAAGCAGAAAGCAGAAACTGGAAGGACAAATGCTGAAACACTGAAACGCTGAAATCGGGACCGGGCCGGTGCCGGGAGGGGGAAACGCTGAAAAGCTGAGAAGCTGAAAGCTGAAATGGGGCGGGCAGAAGGCAGAAAAAAACATCCAACATCCAACATCCAACATCCAACGCCGAACCTTGAACCTTGAACCTCGAACCCTGAACCTTGAAAAGCCGGGCAAGCCACCATCACGCAGGGAACGCAGAAGGAAGAATGCAGAATGCAGAAAGGGGCGCAGAAAACATCCAACATCCAACATCCAACATCCAACATCCAACGCCGGACCTTGAACCTTGAACCTCGAACCCTGAACTTTGAAAAGGCGGACAAGCCACCATCACGCAGGGAATGCAGAAGGTTGAATGGTGAATGATGAATCTCTTCAAGCCACCCCGAGGCTACCCCGAGGCTACCCCGAGGCTACCCCCAGGCCATCTGGTAGCCAACCGGTA
>PLZQ01000208.1 GCA_003152225.1 Limisphaerales bacterium
ATTTGCCGACCTGCGGCGCTTGACGAGGTGCGGTTAATGCGTTCAAGTTTCCGGCCTACTGTATATGAAATTGAGTACGAGCCAGTCTATGGCTGGCATACTGGAGCCGGTCTTCGCCATCCGCACCGAGGAGGACCTCGGCATCGGCGACACGGAGGGCGTGCGCCAGATGATTGACTGGTGCCACCGCCACCGGCTGAGCATCCTCCAGACCCTGCCCATCAACGAGGTCAGCGACGACAACAGCCCCTACAACGCCATCAGCTCTCAGGCCATCGAGCCGGCCACGATCGCCATCTCGCCGCGCCACATCCCTGATCTGACGTCCGCGGTTTTCAAGGATTTGGCCCGGCCGGAATTGCTGGCCAAGCTGCGCGAAGGGCCGGTCATCTACCCCGCCGTCAAGACCCTCAAGCGCAAGCTGCTCGAAGCCGCTTTCGACAGCTTCCTCCAGCGGCATTTCAACCAGGAGACGGAGCGCGCCTTGCAGTTCCGCTCGTTCCTGATGGAGAACGCGGACTGGCTTTCGGACTATTCTCTGTTTCGCATGTTGGTGGAGGAGAATGCCAATTCCCCCGCCTGGGACCGCTGGGCGCCCGAGCACCGCTCGGCTCGCACCGCTCGCACCTGGCTGTTGTCTCTGCCCGAGAAACGGCGGGACGCGCTCGCGCGCCAGCAGCTCTTCTTCACGTACGTCCAGTGGCTGGCCTTCAGTCAGTGGCAGGCGCTCAAGGCTTACGCCACGACGCAGCAGGTCTGGCTGATGGGCGACATCCCGTTTGGCGTGGGCCGATATAGCGCCGACGTCTGGGCCAACCGCTCGATCTTCGACCTCGATTGGAGCGGCGGCGCGCCACCCGAGAAGGTCTTCAAGGTCGATCCCTTCACCGAGAAGTGGGGCCAGAACTGGGGCATCCCCAATTACCGCTGGGACGAGTTGCGCCGGCACGACTTCGACTGGTGGCGCACCCGCGTGGGCAACATCCAGAAAGTCTTTCACCTGTATCGCATCGACCACGTGCTCGGCTTCTTCCGGATCTATTCGTTCCCGTGGACACCGGATCGGAACGCGGAGTTTCTGCCGTTGACCGAGGCGCAAGCCGCGGCCAAGACGGGCGGCCGCCTGCCTGGCTTCAAGCAGTTCCCGGACGACACCTACGAGCACAAGACCGTCAACCAGGCGCAAGGCGAGGAAATCCTGCGCGTCGTGCTGGAAGCTTCCGGCGAGACCACGGTGGTGGCGGAGGACCTGGGTGTCGTGCCCGAGTATGTGCCGCCCACTTTGCTGAAGCTCAACACGCCCGGCTTCCGCATCCCGACGCTCTTCCGTGACCCGGATGGCCGCTACTCTGACCCGCAGAAGTATCCGCGCCTCTCCCTCGTCCAACCCGCCACCCACGACCACCCGCCATTGGCCGCAGCCTGGGCGGAGTGCTGGCGGAACATCGACGCCGGCAAGGCCGTGGAGGTTAACCGACGCGAGCTGCGCCTGATGATGGAGTTCTCCGGGCTAAAGAACGTCGAGCCGCCGCGAGAGTTCACCGACGAGCTTCACGAGGCATTCACGCGGACGGTGCTGCAGTCGCCATCCTGGCTGGCGGTGTTCCAGATCACCGACGTGTTCGGGATGACGGCGCGCTTCAACACGCCCGGCTCGGTAGCCTCGACCAACTGGACCTACCGCCTGCCGCAGACCGTTCAAGAGCTGGACGAAGACCCGGTGCTCGTGGGCCAGGCGGAGATGTTCTCACGCCTGGCGAAAGAGAGCGGGCGGGGGAGCTGAGCGGCGTTGGCGTTGCGGAGTTACATCGTTGGAGTTACAGGGTTACATTGTTACATAAGTTACATGGGTTATATGAGAGCCGCGTCGCATGGCGGTTGGGGCGGCTTACCTCAGGTAACTTGTGTAACTCATGTAACCAATGTAACCCGCTGACGCGCTAGTGCGCGGAACAGCCGTAGGATTGCGTGCTGACGACGGGCGGTGGGAGTTCCTGGAGCTTGGTGAGCTTGACGCGGAAGTCCGCGGGGCCGCGTTCCAGGTAGTCCCACGTGAAGGTGCCGGGGAACTCGGCTTCGAATTGGTAGCGCAGGGGCACCGGATCGTGGTCGTTCAGCAGGACAAAGTGGTCGCCGACGGGCAGTTCGCGCCAGGTCTTCAAGATGAGGCCGTGCTTGACGGAGCAGGGGATCGGGCGCACGTCCATGACTTTGTCTGCGCCGGTAACGGAGGGGAGTTCTGTATTCATTATTCGATTAGTAACTGGTTAATGGTGACTGTTGACTGATGATTGGGGAGAAGGAGTCCGATGATTAAGTTCTGATGCCCACGCGAGCGCGGCCATAATCGGTCATCATGGCCGGGTGCCACGGCGGGTCCCAGACGATCTCGACCTCGACCTCCTCGACTCCTTCGAGGTTGCGCAGCGCGTTCTTCACGCCCCAGGCGATGCTTTCGTGCATGGGGCAGCCTTGCGTGGTCAGCGTCATTTGAACGGTGACCTTGCCGCCCTCGATCCGGGTGCCATAGATCAAGCCGAGATCGACGATGTTGCAGTCAATCTCCGGGTCCACGACCTGGCGGAGGGTTTCGAGGATGAGAGTTTCGTCCAATTGGGGAGCGTTCATAAAGTGGTTCCCAGGGCAGGGCGCAAGGTCAGCGGTGCAATCCTGGGGCGAACGAGATGGCTGAGGATCCAGATGACATTCAGCGCCAGTGTTCCGAGACTGAGCGCGAGCAGCGCGCAGCCGCATCGCACTGCTACGGTATTTGCCAGAACGATTGCGATGGCGGTGGTGGTCAGGCCCGCCAAGTAGGCCCAGTAGCCGAAGGCTTGCAGGGCAGGGGAATAGAGATCGGCCAGGGACGGCACCTTGTTCAAGCCGATTTGCCGGCTGTAACTGCCATACCAGACCAGGAAGGGGATGATCTTGTAAAACATGCCGATGATGGCGAACGAGACAACTCCGAGCAGGCCCATAAAGCCGTAGGCGTTTTCAAGCTGGCCGGTCAGCGCCGTGAGTGGCAAGCCCGACCATGACAACACCAGGGCGAGAACGGAGAGCGGCGCGAGCAGGCCGATGGCGGTCAGGAAATACTTCAGGCCCCAATCCAGCGTGCGGCGTTTGCGCGCGCGCAGAATGGCCGCGATCTCGATGCCGTAGCACGCCAGGCCGGCAACCACTACCAGGGCGAAGGCGAACTTGAGACGATGGCGGAGCAGGATGGTCACGAACGAACCGAGCAAGCCCACATTCAGCAGCGCGAGGGAAGCGGCCGCGCGGCGCCGGTTCTGAAGGTCGCTCAGCGTGAACATTGGCACGAGCTTGTAGGAGATGCCGACGATCAACATGATGAACATGCCCAGGGCGCCCAAATGCGCGTGCGCGTGCATCGCGCCGATCTGGTCAAAGCGCGCCGTGAACGCCGCCACTGACTTCAGCCCGTGCAGGACGGCGCCAAACGGGTTGCCGGGGGCGAGCGCCGACGTGGCCTCGTAAGTGCACTTGCCGATTGCGATGGTCAGGCCGGCGCACACCGCCAGCGTTAACCAGCCCAGCGCGGAGGCGACACCGGTCGCAACGACATTCCAACGCGGCACCCGCAGCAGCGTCCGGGCGATGTTATAAACGAATAGGCCCACGCCGACCGTTAGCACCGCGCCGAAGTGCCCGACCTGCTTCATGTTCCAGGTCCAGAACATCCATACCATTCCAGTGAAGCCCACCAGGTGGAATAGGAACTGTAAGGCGGCCAGCTTTTCACTGTAGAGCTTGGTCTCCAGCGCGACCGGCACGAGCTGATACATCGCGCCCATGACAATGGTGCAAATCCAGCCGAGCACGAACAGGTGCGTGGTGGAGATCACGTATTGGTTGTAGTGATACGTTGCCAGCATCTCCGGCCGCAGCAGGAGCAGCGCCATTCCGGTCAACAGCGCCAGCAGGCCAGTGACCATGAACCGGAGCGGCAGGGTGACCGAGGGTGCGTGCGGGCTGAAGCCAGCTTGGACTTGGGCCGTGGCGCGCGGCATTTGGACTCTAGCGGCGGCGGACATGGGTGATAAAGCCTCCATCCTTTTGCTCTTCGCTCTCGCCCACGAAACCGCGCTCCTCCAGTTGGGCATAGAGGTGCATGGGGCGGCGGTCGGTGCGCGCGCGCAGTTGGGCGCCTTCCGGCAGATTTGCCAGCGCTTCCAAAATCTTCACGAGCGGCTGCGGGGGCTCCAGTCCACGGGCATCGACTTCGAGGACGGGCGGGCGGGCGCACGCGCGGGACTTCGAACCCCGCGCCGGCTGGGAAGAGGCCGGCGTGGTGCCCGGATCGGTGGTGCCAACTGGGCTGCGAGTCAATAGCACCTCAAAATCTCCGCTGGCAGTGGCCTTGGACTGGTGGGAGAAACCCTGCTGGGCCAGTACCGCAAAAAGCGGCGCTGGCTCGAAGGGCGCAATTAGCAGGAGCTGCTCGCTCTCCTTCAGATGGGCGACGGTCTGCATGATTCTTCCAAACGGCTCCCGGCCATTGCGAATGTCGTCCCTGACGTCCAATTTGACTGTGGTCTGGCTCATAGTTGACTGGTGAATGGTCATCGAGGGCTGATGGCGCCGGTTCGGGTTAGGCTGGTTTAAGGAGCGTCAGCAGCATGGAGAACGGCTTGGTCGCCTTGACTGCGTGCGCCAGGTTCGGTGGCATGCTCAGGAAATCGCCGGCCTTCAGGTTGTGCAGCTTGCCTGTCAGGGAGAACTCGCACTCGCCTGACAGGATCTCAACCAGCGCATGCTGCGTGGAGGTGTGTTCGGTCAGTTCCTGACCCTCGGAAAAGCCGAACAGAACGACGCGCGCCATAGGCGTGCGCAGCAGCGTGCGGCTCACAATGCCATTCGGCGCGAACTGTGTTTCTTTTGCCAGCGAGATGACTTTCTCGCTCTTGGCATCCAGTAAAGGTTGCTCACTCATGCCAGCAACCTACGCGAGGTTGCCGGCGGGCGCCTTGATGCAAATCAAGGATTTGCGCTATGGCTTGGACAGCGGCGGGGTCGAGGTCACGCCGAGACGCAGCGGGAGGAGGAATTGGGTGGCGAGCTTTTCCGTGAGGTTGAAGATCACAAAGCCATCCGCGCCGAGTTGGCGGGAGAGTTGGATCTGGCCGGCAAGCTGTTCGGGGCCCGACAGCCGGTACGCGCCGATGCCCGCGTAGCAGGGGATCTTGTGGTTGATCGCGGCGACCTGGCTGCGAACCCACTTGGAGAAGTCAGCATCGGCGCTTTCATAATCCATCGGGCAGACGAAGTCCAGGTAGCCGGCGTCAACCCAGGCCTTCGCGTCCTGGCCGACGACTTTGCGCGCGCTTTCCCAGTTGCCAAAGACCGCGGCGGACACCTTTATCCCGGGCTTCAGTTTGTGCGCTTCCTGGCTCACCGCGCGCACCAGTCGCGTGATCTGTTCCCGGCGCCAGTCGCCGAAGGCTTCGGCCTGCTTGCCGGTCAGCACGTCTTCTGGCCAATGCTCCACCTTCGTCCCGGCGGCAGCCTCAAAGCGCTCGCGGCAGCCGTCACAGAAGCAGGCGTTTTGGTCGGGGTAACGGATGTAGTCGAAGTGTATGCCATCCACGTCGTAGTTCTGGACCACCTCGAGCATTGAGTCGCGCTCCAAGGCGAAATTCTCCGGGTGGGAAGGACAGAGCCAATTAACATCCGCGCCTTGCCGGTCTTTTTGCGTGCGCCCGGCCGCGCGCAGCTTCTCGACAAACTCGGGCGGCGCGTGGAGCAGGTTGTGGTTGACCTTCCAGACATGCATCTCGATGCCGTACTTGCGGCAGGCTTTGAGGCATTCAGCCACCTGGTCGCCTTGCTCCCCCACGCTTGGGCTCACTGGCAGAATCTTGCTGGGATAATAGGCCACGCCCGCCCAGAGCAGGTTGGGGATGATAGCATTGAAGCCGTTCGACTTGAGCGTAGCCACGGATTTATCCCAACCCCAGCCTTCGATCCCAAAGGCCGAGTGAATCCACGTCGCGCGAAACTCGTTCGGTTTGGAGGGTTGTGCCCGGAAGAAGGCCTCCCGCTCGGCTGGGGTCATTGCGGGAGCGGCATTCGCCCTTACCAGCCGCACGGCGGCGGCGTCGCCCCAGTTCAGCCTGAGTGCGCCGTCGCTGTCGCGCTTGCGCAGCCTGCCCTCGCGCAAAGGCGAGCCATCCTGGCCCAAGAGCGTTGCTTTCCAATCGCCCTCGGGAAGCTGGAGGAAGAGCGGTTCTGTTAGGGCGCCCTCTTTGGTGATTTCAATGGTATCGTTGGTCGCCCGGATCCGCATGACCAGGTTCTGGAAGCGGATCCGATCTACCCTCAGCTCCGGCCAGTCCTTCGGGAGCCGGGGGTCGAGCTTAAATCCATCCGCCCGGGGGGCAAAACCGAGGAAGCCGTTGAGCATGATTTGGGGGACCATCGCACTCTCGAAGAACTCCATGTCGAGACCCAGCCCGCCCGCCGTCCCGCCGCCTTGCATGGACCCTTCGCGCGAGCCGTTGTAATACTTGCGGTAGCCTCCGGCGGCCTGCACCTCGTCGAACCAGGGGATAATCTCACGCAGCCGCTGCCACGCGTTGTCCGGGCCGAGGACCTTTAGCCGCGCCATCAGATCATGGTAGGAGAAGCCGAGCACGGCGCCGCCATCCTGCACCTGGCCGCCCCAGGCGATGCTTTCCGGATTGTTCCAGGCCCAGAAATACCAATCGAGGTTACGTTTGGTGGTAGCGCGCGGGCCGAAGCGCCAGTGGTAGATGTCTTTGCCTTGGGAGGTGTCGCCCGCCACCGTGCGGTCGCCATTGATCCAGCCGAGGATGGCGCGCGCGTGCTCCGCCGTTGCGAAGTCGTAGTAGATAGCTTCCAGGTTGAGGAAGGTGAACCCATAGTCATGCGTCTTGCCGTCGGCATCGACGCACGCGTTGAAACGCTGCGTGTCGGGATTCCAGAACAGCCGGTTGCCCTCCGACTTCACTTCCGCCGCGTGGCTTTCCAGCATCGCCGGCTCGAAGCTCAAGACCCCGCCCGGGATCTGCCATTCCGGGTGCGCGCGGATCTCGCGCTCCACCGTCGCCAGCACGCGCACGGCGTCGTAGTACTGGATCGTCGCATAGGCATCCAGCCCGCCAAAAGGCAGGATATCCCAGTAGTTGTTGCCGATGCCTTGACCGGTATGAATCGTCTTGGTGCCGTCCGCGCTCCGCTCCAACCCGCTGCGCCCGTCATGTCCCACCCAGTCGGTATAGACGACCTTGCGTTCCAGCGCGTGAAGCTCGGTCATGTCGTACCGCAGGGCGGTGCGCATCCGGTTGATATTGGCGCGCAGGAAGCCTAGGTCGCGCGTCCACCAGAAGTACTTGGCGCAGCCGCGGATGAAGTTCTGGCTGTTGATGTTGTGGCGCGTGTCGTATTGCGAGAAGAACGCCT
>PLZQ01000274.1 GCA_003152225.1 Limisphaerales bacterium
CAACATGCTGACCATGTTCGCTATGGTGCTGGCCATCGGCCTGCTGGTGGACGACGCCATCGTGGTAGTTGAGAACGTTGAACGAATCATGAGCGAGGAGGGGCTTTCACCCCTGGAGGCCACGCGCAAATCCATGGATCAGATCACCAGTGCGCTGATCGGCATCGGGTTGGTGCTCTCGGCGGTCTTCGGTCCCATGATGTTTTTCACCGGGTCCACGGGGGTCATCTACCGTCAATTCTCCGTAACCATCATCGACGCAATGTTGCTCTCGGTGGTGGTGGCCCTGGTGCTGACACCGGTTCTCTGTGCCACGTTTCTCAAGCCGGTGGAAAAGGGACATGAAGCGGCCGAGGGGGGAATCTGGTTCCTGCGGCCCTTCTTTCGGTGGTTTGACCGTGTTTTCTTCCAGACCCGGAATCGGTATCTGCATCTGGTGGGCCAGTTCCTGTCCCACAAGTTCCGTTATGTGGCGGTGTTCCTGGTGATCGTGGTGGCGATGGGATGGCTCTTTAGGCGGATGCCCACGGGCTATCTGCCGGATGAAGACCAGGGAATCCTGATGGTGCAGGCCATGCTCCCGGCAAACTCAACCTTGGAACAGACCAAGAAAGTCATGGAGGGGGTTAAAGAACATTTCCTGGAGAATGAGAAGGACGCGGTGGAATCCTGCATGACGATTTCCGGCATGAACTTCGCCGGTCGGGGACAAAATGCGGGTCTCGCATTTGTGAAGCTGAAAGATTGGAAACTCCGCGACCGTGCGGATTTGAGAGTCATTCCTGTGGCGGGCCGGGCCATGAGGGAATTCGCCAAGATACGGAACGCGATGGTGTTTGCCTTTGCGCCGCCGGCGGTTATAGAACTGGGCCAGGCCAAGGGTTTTGATTTTCAGTTGCTGGACCGCGGCGGCCTGGGTCACGCCGGCCTGATGGCCGCCCGCAACCAGCTCCTCGGCATGGCGGCACAAAGCCCGGCTTTGGCCAAGGTCCGGCCCAACGGTCTGGAAGACACGCCCGAATACCGGGTTGACGTGGACTGGGAGAAGGCTGGCGCGTTGGGACTGCCCATCACCTCGATCCACAATACCATCTCGGCGGCCTTCGGCAGCGCGTATGTCAACGACTTCATTCAAGGCGGACGGGTGAAGCGGGTCTATGCCCAGGCCGACGCGCCCTACCGCATGTTGCCCCAGGATCTGGAGCGGCTCTATGTGCGCAATAGCACAGGCAAGATGGTTCCCTTTTCTTCCTTTGCGTCCGGGCATTGGACTTCCGGCTCTCCCAAGCTGGAGCGCTTCAATGGCTTTCCGTCCATCAACATCCTGGGTGAACCGGCGCCGGGGAGGAGTTCCGGTGAGGCGATGCAGACCATGGAAGAATTCGTGAAGAAGCTGCCGCAGGGCGTCGGCTACGACTGGAACGGGCTTTCCTATCAGGAGCGGCAGGCGGGTTCCCAGGCGGCACCTCTTTACGCCTTTTCCGTTCTGGTAATCTTCCTGTGCCTGGCGGCCCTGTACGAAAGTTGGCCCATCCCCATTTCAATCCTGCTGGCCCTGCCCCTGGGAGTTATCGGCGGCGTGCTCGGCTCGACATTCCGCGGCTTGCCTAATGATGTTTATTTTCAGATCGGGCTGTTGACCACCCTCGGTCTGACCACGAAGAACGCCATCCTGATCGTCCAGTTCGCCAAGGCACGGGTAGAAGAGGAAGGGATGGGCCTGCTCGAAGCGACTCTGGAAGGAGCCAAATTAAGGTTCCGGCCCATCCTTATGACCTCGCTGGCCTTCGGTTTCGGCGTCATGCCGCTGGCGTTTGCGAGCGGGGCGGGCGCCGGCGCGCAAAAGGCCATCGGCACTGCGGTGCTGGGCGGTGTGGTGACCTCGACCTTCCTGGTGACCCTGTTTGCGCCGCTCTTCTTTGTGCTGATTGAGAAGCTGCTGGGCAAACGCAAAAAGTTCCAGGCCGCCGCGAGCGCTCAGGCAAATCCATCTGCGAATCAATAACATGAATAGGAACGTTCTCCTTCTGCTGGTTGGAATGGCCATCGTCCCGGTCGGCTGCACCATGGCCCCGAAATATGCCCAGCCCCAAGCTCCGGTCTCTGCCGACTGGCCAATCGGCGCGGCTTACACGGAAACCCGGACGGCGACAAACGCCCCGCAAGCCCTGAACCTGAGCTGGCGGGAATTCATCACCGACGAGAAGCTTCAGCAAGTCATCGGGACAGCCTTGACGAACAACCGCGATTTGCGGATTGCCGCCTTGAACGTGGAACGTGCCCGGGCGATGTACGGCATTCAACGAGCCGAACTATTCCCGGTGGTCAACGCGACCGGCAGCGGCACCAGATACCGTTTGCCCGCCGACCTGGCAAACAACAATGGCCAGCCGATAACCGCCAGCCAGTACAACGCCAATCTCGGTGTCGCGTCCTGGGAACTCGATTTCTTTGGCCGCATCCGCAGCTTGAAAGATCAAGCCCTGGAGGAGTACCTTGCCACGGAGCAGGCTCGCCGCAGCGCGCAGATTCTGCTGGTGTCCTCGGTAGGCCAGGCGTATCTGGCCCTGGCCGCGGATCGGGAGAATCTCGCCTTGGCGGAGACTACCCTCCAGGCGCAGAAGAGTTCCTACGACCTAATCAAACGGCGCCGTGACCTTGGGCTAGCCCCTGAATTGGACCTTTATCGCGCGCAAACGCCAGTAGATATAGCCCGCCGGGACGTTGCGCGCTTCGTGCAACAAGTGGCGCAAGATGAGAATGCTTTGAACCTTCTGGTTGGCTCTCCGGTGCCAGACGGGTTACTGGCAAATGAGCTGGGCGGTGTCATCGCTCCCACGGAGATTGCTCCCGGCCTGCCCTCCGGGGTGCTCCTGCGCCGGCCTGATGTGGTTCAAGCCGAGGACTTGCTCAAGGCGGCTTACGCGGACATCGGCGCGGCCCGGGCGGCGTTTTTCCCGCGCATTTCCCTCACGGCCGCAATCGGCACCGCCAGCAGCGATCTCTCCGGACTCTTCAAGTCTGGCTCAGGCGCGTGGAGTTATGCGCCACAGATTGTCATGCCGATCTTTGATGCGCGCACGTGGTCCGCGCACCGGGCCGCCAAAGTGCAACGGGAAATTGCCGTGACCCAATACGAGAAGGCGATTCAGAGTGCCTTCCGGGAAGTGGCTGATGCCCTGGCCACCCGTGGCACCGTGGATCAGCAGGTTTCGGCGCAACAGTCCCTGGTCCATGCCTCCGCAGAAACCTACCGCCTTTCCAATTCCCGTTATGACAAGGGAATTGACAGCTACCTGAGCGTCCTCGATGCGCAGCGGTCTCTTTTCGCGGCACAGCAGGAGCTGGTCTTCCTCCGTCTGGCGAAGGTCGCCAACCAGGTGAACCTCTACGCCGTGCTGGGAGGCGGCTGGGAAACCGAGCGATCGCCTGGTCCCACCGCCATGTCCGGTTCTCCGCCAGCACCCGCGCGCAATTGATTTCCGGGAAGGGCAGGCTGAGTATCTTCACCGGCTACCACCTCGGGACGAAACTATCCTTCCATTAATGGCGGGAAGACAACGTCATTCTGGTCCTGCATGAGAACCCCGATCAAAGCGTAGCTCGCGGGAGGGGGCTGCTCAGTGACCGGAACAAGACTCGCACGGCGATATGACACAATGGAACGGTCCTGACTACTGCGCGGCAAGCCGGACACTCCCGCACCTCTGCCCGGAACTGGTTAAACAGGCTCCGGGCACCGGGAACCTGGCGCGCCACGTCATGCTCTTTACCGTGTGAGCATTGGGAGCTAATATTAGTTCAGAATGAATCCGGCCGCCGCGCCATCCATGACATCCCGACAACCCCCGCGAAATGGCGAGCCGGCCGGCACTCAACCGACGAAGCCGCTGGGCGCCACCGAAATCTTTTATCGGCGGCTGTTCGAGGAGGCGGAGCCGCCGGACCAGGGTTTGGCCGCCTCGCGGCGCGGCAACCAAACGATCCTTGTGGTGGAGGACACGGGCTGGTTGCGGGAAGTAATTCAGCGCGGCCTCCGGGCTTTTGGCTACACGGTGCTGGAGGCCGCTCACGGCGAGGAGGCCATTCAGTTGGCCGAGACGTACCAGGGAACGATCCACTTGCTTCTGTCGGATCTGGTATTGCCGGGCATCAGCGGACGCCGTTTGGCGGCGCGATTAGGCGCTTTGAAACCCGGCATCAAGCTGTTGTATATGTCGGGTTACCCGGCTGAAACGGTAGTTCAACACGGTGTGCTGGACCCGGGGACCGCTTTTATCCAAAAGCCGTTCCCACCGGGCGCCCTGGCCCGCAAGGTGAGAGAAGTGCTGGACGGATAACCATGTTCCCTGCGGCCAGACAGGCGGCGGGACTCCTCACCATCGACGGATGCGATAGAGACAGGCGAGTTGCGGATTCACAAGAGGACCAACTGTTCTCCCGCCGGCTCGCGTAGCGTGGCGACCCCGAGGCCAAGCAGCCGCAGGGGGCGCGAGACCAGCTTCTCGCGGCCCAGGAGGAAACAGCCCAGTCGGTAGATGTCACCGGCGTCGGACAGTGGCTCTTCCACGGTGATTTGGCGGGTCAGCGTGGTGAAGTCGCCGTAGCGCACTTTCACCTGGACGGTGTGGGCGCCGAGCCGGCGGCGCTTTAGCCGGCCAGAGATGTCCGCCGCTTGTTCGCGCAGGCAGGTGCGAAGGACTTTGCGGTCTTCGGTATCCTGCAGGAAGGTTTCCTCGCCGCTGATGCTCTTGATGTCATCGCCCAGCTCCAGCGGGCGGTCGTCCTGGCCGAAGGCGAATTGCTTCAGCCTCGGGCCGAATGAGCCGACCAGCGCCCGGAGGTCGCCGGCGTGGTCCTGCAGGTCACCGACGGTGCGAAGCCCGGCCTGGTTGAGCGCCTGCTCGGTCACCTTGCCGACGCCATAGAGGGCGCGCACGGGTAGCGGGCGCAGGAACTGGATCTTGTCCGCCTCGGTAATGAGGGTCAGCCCGTCCGGCTTCTGATGGTCGCTCGCAATCTTGGCCAGCAGTTTGTTGGCGGCAATGCCGATTGTGGCCGTCAGTTGCCGCTCCGATTGGATGCGCTGCTTCAACTGCCGCGCCAGCGGGAGGGTGCTGCGCAGGGCGGTATCGGCGTCCTCCGCCGCGCAAATGGCCGACAGGTCGAGGTAGGCCTCGTCAATGGACATTTGCTCGACCACCGCCCCGGTGGCGGCGGCGATCCTCATGATGTGCTGCGATTCCTCCCGGTAGAGATCCATGCGGGGTCGCACAAACATGCCTTTGGGGCAGAGCCGGCGCGCCGTCACGCTGGGCATGGCCGAGTGGACGCCGAATTTGCGCGCCTCGTAGCTGGCGGCGCACACCACGCCGCGCTGCGTCGGCGGTGCCCCGACAATGACCGGTTGGCCGCGCAGCGCCGGGTTGTCCCGCTGCTCGACTGAGGCGTAGAACGCATCCATGTCCAGATGGAAGATCACGCGGATCATTGCGGGCAGGAGTCTGCCATAATCGACCGGAGGGCAGAAGCCTCGGGTTGCCCATTGCTCCCGGAGTGCCTCACGCAAAGGACGCTAAGGACGCAAAGGAGCAACCAAGTTCGGGTTCTCTCTTCCTTTGCGTCCTAAGCGTCCTTTGCGTGAGGCAAGGCGCACGGCTGCGGCGCTTGTCGCGTGACGTTGTGGCGGTGGAATGGTCTAATGCTCGAATGATCAGAACGTGCATCGCCCTCTGCCGGCTGCGGAGACCTTTCAGGTGGCCGGGTGGTGCCTTGCTAGCGGCCGCCGTTCTTGCGGTGATTTGGCCGAGCCGCGTTCTTGCCGGCGACCCATCCGCATTGCCCGTCGCACCTGTCGGAAATGTGACCACGGTGCCGTTGGAGTATCAAGAGACCAGCTTTCAATTCCTGTTCCGGAATGTGCCCGTAGAGCGCCGATTGGTGCCGTTCCCCCAAGAGCCGGCATGGGCTCATGGTGCTGTCGTGCGCGGGATGTTGAAGTTCGGCGGCAACCCGAGCAATGCCATTCCATTTGTCTGGGAAGGCGGCGCGAAGAAGCTCCATCTGGATCTGAATCGCAACCAGGACCTTGCCGACGATCCGGCCGGAGTGATTCCGGCAACGGCGCTGTTTTCGGGAGGACCGAGCTTCGTTCACCAGATGTTTACGAACGTGCCGTTGTCATTCCCCGCGACGTCGGTCGGCACGCCGATGCTGGTAGATCTTGAATTAGGCATGGACCTTGTCCGACGACCGGGAGAGCCGCTCTTCACCGCGTGCTTGCGCTCGTATTGGCAAGGCAAGGTGACCCGGGAGGGACATAATTGGCAGGTGGGGTTGATGCAGAACTTATCGGACCAGCCGGGTTCCTTCCAGCGGGGCGAACTGCTGCTGCGGCCCTGGGAAGAGCGAAACAAACGCTTCATCGCCTCTTGCGAAGTGCCGATGGACACATTGGCGCTTGCCTGGACAGGGAAGAATTGGATGGTGAGGGCCTCGGACGCCTTCGCCTTTTCCCCCAAAGTGTTCTTTGAGGGACACGCCTGCCAGTTGGACTGGAGCGCCGAGCCGCGAGGGCGGGAGGAGCGGCTAGCATTACGGTTGACGGAACAGCAAACCGCGCTGGGCGAATTGCGAATCACCGGCAGCTTCATTCAACGGCTCGTGCTGACCGGCGGGCCGTATATGGTGGTCCTGAACCAGCCCGCGGCTAGCGTGAAATTGCCGCCCGGCCGGTATCACCCCTACCGGGTCTGGTTGCAGCAGGGCAAGGCCGAGGCCTACTTCAATTACGGGATGCCGCAATCCGGGATGGCGAATGTGGTGGAGGAAATCACAGGGTCGCAGATGCCCGTCTTGGGACCGCCGCCGCCGGATCAAGCGGTCGTGGTGGATGCCGGGCGGATCGCAGTGTTGGCCGTGGGTGGGCCATTGACCAATAGCGTCTCCGCTGCGCACCGCGGTCGGAATCTGCTGCTCAGCTACCGATTGATCGGCGCCGGTGGTGGAGAATACTGGCTGGAGGCGGGGCGCGACAGGAAGCCGCCGCAAGTTACCATCCGCCAGACGGGGAAAAGGATCGGTTCGGGCCAGTTCGAGTTTGGCTGAGACGGCTATTGCTCGTACTCATGGCGAGTACCCTATACGACGACCGGCAACCTCCAGCTTGTGGCCTCGCGGGGCTTGGGCGGTTTGGGTGCGACGGAAGGTCCTCCGACTGCCTGCAATTGGACGACAGCGGGCCTGGTGCCGCAGTTGCTGCCGTGGTTAGCGATGTTGGGTTTGCTGGCGCTCAAACCCAATCGCGGCTGGTCCGCATGGTGGATCTGGCTGCCGCTGGCGTGTCTGGCGGGCGGGTGTTATTGCCTGAAGCTGGTATCGCAAGGCGCGTCTAACGCGCTGGTCGAGGGGGCGCTTGGGGTGCTCCTGGAAGTCCCCATTGCGCTGGCAGTTGGCTTGGCCGCGCTCTGGTTGCTGGTGCCTTACCTCGACTGCCGTCACCGCTCCCGCACTTTCCTTGGCATCCTGACCGTCCTGGTAGCTTTCACCTTTTGTAGCTTTTCGGCCAGGGTCGGGTGGGGCGTGGGGATGGAGCAAATCGCGAGTCTGTTGGACCCGCGACACTGTGCGGCCACAGCCTACGCTGGGGTGACGGCGTTGCCGTTTGTCGTTCCGCTGGTGCTGCCGATTCCGGGGCTCGCGGCGGCTATGGTCTTGTGCGGGCTGGCTTGTCGGGGGCGCTATCGTCCGTTCGGCCTCTGCCTGCGGCTCTTCGCGTCCTTGCTGGGGGTATGGGTTGTGTTGTCGGGGCTGGTCTTTGCTGTGTGGCGGATCGCCTTACCCGGCCACGTGGAATACGCGCCATTCCTCGCGGTCGGGCTGTTTATGGTGGCGCTCACATTCGCCCTGCTGCTGCCGTTTGTGGTGCTTTCCTTCAGCAACTCGCTCTTCCGCGAGCGGCTCATGGGCTTGCTTCAATTGCAACGTGAGGCGCCGCCCGCAAACTCCCTGCCGGCCACGGAACCGATACCCGGAGTCGTGGAGCGCACCTGAATAGGGCGAGGATCGGTATCTTTGCAGGCTCGAAAATAGGCAGCCACCCTGGATCTGCCCTCGATTGTTCCTCTACTGTTCCTCTATTGTTCCTCTACTGCTAGCTTTGTTCTATTCCCATCCTGGCCGTTGAAATTTAGGCGCTCCCGCGGCGGCCAATTGAAAGAATGAACCTTTTGCCGGGCTGGCGTTATTAATGGGCGAAGTGAACTCCGGTATAAGGAACTTATTATGAATACTCTGAAATCAGTCTGCTTGTCTTGGCTGGTCGTGACGGGAGGCTTGGCTGGTGCCAGTGGACAGTCATCCCCCACCAACATCAACCCGGCGCTTCTTTACTACCAGGCATTCCTGGTGACGCCGGATTTGTCCGAGGCAGACCACGACTTCCTATGGACGAAGGAATGGCAGGGCCAGCAACTCCCCGAGCAGTTTGGCAAGATCATGGCCGGCTATGATAATGAGTTCAGGTTGTTGCGCCAGGCGGCGCGGGCCACGGTGCCCTGCGATTGGGGTGTAGACATGACTGAGGGGCCGGCCACCCTCCTGCCGCATCTCGCCCGCACCAAGGCAGTCCTGCTGACCGCGAGGTTCAGGGCGCGTTGGGCGTTGCAACAGGGTCGCCAGGCTGACGCGCTCGAGGACCTGGTCGCCGCCTTCGTGCTGGGAAGGAATGTCGCGCGGGATGGCACGCTGGTTTCCACGCTGGTGCAGCAAGCCATGGAAGCGATCGATTGCCAGAGCGTGGCGGAGCTGTTCGGCCAGTTCTCAACCGAGAACTTGCAGCGGTTGCTGGATGGGTTGGACGCCGCCCCGGCCCGGCGCACTGTGGCAGACTGTGTCGCGACGGAGGGGGCGTTTTACCGGGATTGGATGCTGCGCCGGATTCAGGAATTGCAGCAGGCCAACCCCGGCGACGAGGCCAAAGTGATGGCCGGCATCCACGAACTGTTCTCGGGCATGCTGAACTCGCAGGAGAAGCCGGAGGACCCACAGCCGGGTCAAACGAGAATGTCGGGGAGCACGAGTCAGGTGCAGGCCGGGATGGGGCCCCACAATGATTCGCGCAATGCCAACGCGTGGGAGCGTTTGAACCAGGCCGCGGGCGGGACCAGCGCAGGCGTGGTGAAGCTCGTGCGTGAGCTGGAACCATTCGAAGAGCAGCTCGCTCTCGCCCTGGCGCTGCCTCATGGCGAATTTGAGGGCCGATTGGAACAGCTCAAGGCTGAGGTTCAGCGCTCCTCCAACCCGTTGCTCTCCCTGGTCTTCCCGTCCTGGGAGTATGTCCGGTCGCGGGAGCTCCGGTCTCTGATGAACCTGGTGATGGTGCGCGCCGCCGTGGGTTACAAACTGCGTGGGCAGGCCGGCCTTCAAAGCGCGACCGATCCATGGGGACAAGGCCCCTTCGAGCTCCAGCGCTTTGTCTTTCAGGGCGTGGACCGCGGGTTTGAACTCAAGTCCGCCTGCCGGGTAAATGGCTGGCAGGAAATGATGATCTTCGTTGAGAAAGTGGGGCCGCCGTTTTATGTCAATGGCAAGCTCGTGGGCCAGGCCCGGCCCGCAACTTATCCAAAGTGAAGGGGTGTGACCTCTGTTGAACTGAACTGTCCAACCTAATGATGTTCAGCCTGAATCCAATGCTCGCAGAAGCCGCTCGCCCGGAGGCGGGCGGTTTGCTTGAGCAAGCGCAGGCGGGCGACGCGGAGGCGTTCGGCGAGGTTTGCCGGGTTTATGAGACACGGCTACTTCGCCAGGCGATGGTGCTGTGCGGCCAGGCGAGCCTGGCCGAGGACCTGGCTCAGGACACGCTGGTTGAAGCCTGGAAGTGCCTCCGCCGCTATAACGGCCAATGCCAGTTCTTCACTTGGCTTTGCGCGATCCTGCTGAACCGTTTCCGCAATACGGTGCGTCAGAGGCGTCCAGTGCCCTTTTCCGCCTTTCCGGAGCATGACCAGCACGAACTCGAAGACAGCTTCGGTCAGTTAGCCGATCCTGATTCCCTGCCGGATGAAGCGGCCCAGCGGCGCGAGCGAGCCGCCGAGGTGCGAAAATGCATTGAGGCATTGCCGGCGAAGCAGCAGCAGGTCATTTATCTGCGGTTCTACGTGGACGATTCGCTGGGAGGCATTGCGGCGGCCTTGGGCTGCTCGGTGGGAACGGTGAAATCCCGGCTGTTCCATGCACTGGAGCGGCTTCGCGGAATGAACGTCCTGACCGAGCAACGGGGGACACTCAAAGAGGAAGTTGGAATGTTATGAAGCCTTGTTCAAGAAACCGAAAACTCCTTGCCTGGTTGGCACTGGGCGAACTGGATGCCCGCAGGGCAGGGGAGCTTCGCGCACATATCGAGACCTGCGACGGCTGCCGCCGTTACCTCGCGGAGCTGTCAAACGTGACGGAAAAGCTCAACGCGGCGGAGGTGACGCCGGACTTGCAGGCATCGGAAGTCTTCCACCGGAGACTGGTGACGAGGCTTCGAGCAGAGCAAGCGGGGTCGGCTTGGCAGACCTTGGTCGCCCACTTTAACTGGCGCGTGGCGCTGCCGGCGGTTGGTGCCGTCGCAGTGGTGATAGCTATGCTTTCCATTCTCGCGCGGCAACCAAGTATTCTCCCGCCTGCGCCAGCCATTGTCCAGGCCGTTCCGTCATCCAATGTCGCGAGCGATCTTTCGCCCACCATCGCCAACTACCAGAGGATTGCCAGCCGTTCGCTGGATGACTTTGACGAGCTGTTAACCCAGCAGAGCGAACGAAACCCGTCCCCCACTCACATCTACACAGCTTCCCTGTTTGCCTTGGCCCAAGTGCCCGAGTGAAGGGAGGAGTATAGTGGGGCGGGCGTCTCGCCTGCCACCAGGGCGTCTCGCCCTCGAACGACTTACCGCGGGCGAGACGCCCGGTGCGACAGGCGAGACGCCCGCCCCACTATCTGGCAGGGAGGCGCCAGACCCAGTCGCCCATCTTCTGGTCGATGCTCTCACCGCTCTTGCTCAAGCCGAGCACGCCGCCATCGTCGGTTTCATTCCAGCCGACGGAGTAGAGCAGGTACTGGCCGTCGGCGGTGCGGCGGTATTTCAGCGGTTGGCCGTTGATGACGTCGTGGGGCAGACGGCTGACAATCTCCGGCATGAGCGCGTCGAGTGATTCAGGGAATTGTCCATGGGCCAGGTGATAGCGCTCCAGCGCGCAGGCCAGCGCGGCGGTGTCGGCGCCGGTCTGGCCGAAGGCGGATCTTTGAGCTGCGCGAGAGAGCGCCGGGAGCAGGAAGCCACTGAAGAACTGGTGGCGGAGCACCACCACCGGCGCCGGATTGTTGAGTATCGCCGCGAGGTGCTCTTCGGAGCGTCGGCAGGCGTCGGGACTGACCCGGTGGCCCGGGACATCGATGGCGGGCAGGAAGTAATCCTGGAACATGCGGCTGTAATTGACCTTTTCGAGGTAATACCAGCCGCGCGGAGCGGCGGCCAGCAGCGTGGATTGCCAAGTGTATCGGGCGTCGCGGTCCTCGGCCGTCAGGTGGCTGAACTCCTCCAGCAAGCGCCATCGGTGGGGGGACCGGCGGACATAGTCAATGAACGCGCCGCCAAAGAAGACCCGCTCGCCTTGCAGAGCCTGCCGGGCATCCGCCAGGAAGTCGAACCGGTGCAATCGCTCCTCGAAGGCGCGCAACTGAGGTTCGGACCATTGATGCCGCGCCAGGCCCTCCGCCAGCGGCTGCAGGCCAAGCTGCAATTCCCCAATGCGCACGAGGTGCGAGATAAGAATGGGGTCGTCCCGGGTGGCATCGGTCACCCGGAAGATGAAGTTAACGTCTTCAAATGCCTGGTCCGTCCGCCCGAGGGTCAGTTCCGCCGAGGCGCGCAATTGCAGGACCTGGCAGACGCGCTTGAGGGCCGAGAGGTGCGGCAGGAGAATCGACGCTGGGTCATCCACATCGTAGCGGAGGTTGAAACGGGAGTGCGGGCGCAGGCTGGCGGCGCGAAGTTCTTCGAGGACCGGTCCCGACTCGGCTAGCGCGTCCAGCACGCCGGCGGCGGCCTCGGCGCGCGTGGGGGCGTTGGTTGGCACTGGAGGGTTGATAGTTGGGGGTTGAACTGCCGTCGCGGCAGTCTCGCGGGGTGCAAGGCCGTACCTTTTCCTAAAAGCCTTGGTAGCTTCGTCTTCCGATTCCGTGGCGTTCGTCCCTTTGAGAAACGCTGTGTACCAGGCTGGCAGGTCAATCCCGGCGCTGATCCAGGAATTTGAGCGGGCCACTTTGTCTGGTCTTAGCCGCGCAGAAGCAGCGTCGAACTGTGGCGCCAGGGTTTTGGTGGGTTCGGGCGCGTTGGGATCGCGGCGTTGTTGGGTGCCGGGCACGAAATCGAACAGCGGCGCCAGATACGGAGTGGACGCGAAGTTCAGATCGTCGGGCACCAGCGGGGGCACCAGGGCGGCGGGATCGAGGTGTTCACCGCGCGCTTCCTGTTGCTGCTTATACTGGGTCCAAACGCGCTCGCCGCGTTCGTTCTCCTCGAGGTATAAGATCGCCACCAGCACGGCGAAAGCGGCGACCGCCACCACGGCCACCAGGCCGCCCCACGCCTTGGGCCGGTCAGCCCCGCTTTCGGACCTCTCGCCGCCTCGCGGAGCATCCAAATCAGGCAACCGGTCGGGTGGCAGCAAGAGCCGTCTAAGCAGCGGGACTCCCACGCACACCAGCACCGCCAGCGCCAGGAAGGCCAGCAGGAGAACAAAAAGATGATCACCCCACCACATCTGGGAGAGCGGAACTTCGGTGGACGCCACCAGCACACAAGCGGCCAGAAGGAAAAGTATCAAGGCCGCGAGAACCACGACCACGGCCCGGCCAAAGACTCGCCCCCACTGGATAACGCGTCGGTCACCCCGCCTGCCGATTAGTGAACTCATGCCCATTAGACAGCCCTGGCGAGCATTAGTTATGCGCGGCGCGTGGTGCCAATCCTCTCTCGCTCGCGGATTTGCGGGGCGAATGCGCCGCATTCTGAACCTCCCTTTTTTATTGCCTGCCCGCCTGTCTCTGGTTAAGATTCATCTGTCCGGAGAGGCGTTGCCGAAGGTTGGTGTTCCGGCGGGGCTTGTCCGTACAGCAGCGTGGACCAACGTCCAGCACTGGCAGCACGCACAACGAACCAACTGCTTATGAGGAAAACTTCGACTACCCCGCCGGGGACCCAGGCCAAACCTGCGCCGAAACGGACCCGCTCCCCCGCCGGCAAGATTCATCCCATTGTCATTTATCCGTTCCGGCAGCCGGGCGATTACTCTGACCTGCAAGCGCTGTATCAACTCGTCCGGCAATTGGCTGCGGAAAAAGACCGGTATGCCCGCCCCATCACGGTCCTGGATCGCAAGACCCATTATTCCATGGCGGGCAACAAAGCGTACCTCGATTTCCGGCGGCACACCGTGGCGCGTTGCTCGGAGGTGATGGATGTCTGGGCAGTGGATACCTGCCAGATGTGGTACGCCGGCCTGGGCGCGGCCTTCGAGAAAGGCGGGGAGCGCGATGTTTATTGGCTCATTCCGGGCGATTTCAACTACGGCACGGCGGCCGGGCAGGAAGTCCTCGGCCGGATGCACGATCCGCCGGAAATAATCCTCGAACTGGATCAGGACCTATGCATCGGCGAAATCGCCACCGACTTCAACAATTCCAAGCAGCTCATTGATACCTACGGCACTTTTGCCCTGCTCTACAATTGGTTCCCGGTCGAAGCCCAGGAAATTCGCCAGTACACCGAGCGTCCCCGTTCGGAGTTCCTGGCCATCCGCCACGGCTTTTTGGCTGAGATGCTGCGCCAACGGTGGTACCCCTACGAGCAAACCGTGGTCATGCTTTTGAAGGCGGTCTTCGGCAAGAAGGGCATCAGCCGGTTCTTTGTCGGGAACATCTCGGACCTGCCCGAGGGGCGGGAATCGCTGGCGTCGGCGATGCAGCAGGTCGAGCGGACCGAGCGGGTGCTCAAAGCGGTTTGGCGCGAACACCACCAGGCCGATCCAGACTGGATCGAGCATTACCGCCGCCTGGCGGCCACGTCCGAGCAAGTCCGCCACACCGCGCTGACCATTCTCCATAACTTGCTAGGCTGAGCTATGCGTGCCTCCGATTACCACACGCCCCTGCGGGCTATCAACTTCATCTGCAACGCTCCACAAGCCAAAACCGTCAGCCTGGTCGGTGATTTCAACCAATGGAACCCGGCCGCTAATCCGATGAAACAGATGCCGGACCGTTGCTGGCTGCTTCAGGTTGAATTGAAGCATGGCCACCATCGCTATGCGTTCCTGGTGGACGGGGTCCTGACCCTCGACCCCCGCGCCCAGGGCATCACCCGCAACGATAAAGGCGAACGCGTTTCCCTCGTGCCGGTGAGCTGAACCTTCCGCCGGCCCAGATCCGAGATTGTTGGATTCTCGAAGCCGGATGCTGGATACTCTCCGCCTGCCCATTCGGTGTGGGCAAAGAATGTATCACGTCACTCAACTCCAAAACGGTCTGACGGTCGCCACGGCGGAGATGCCGCACATGCTGAGTGTGAGCGTCGGCTTGTGGGTCGGCGTGGGCTCCCGTTACGAGCCGGCCCCGCTCAACGGCGTCTGCCATTTCATCGAACANNGCCTTCACCAGCGAGGAGATGACCTGCTTTCATGCGCGGGCCTGCCATGACCGGTTCGATGAGCTGCTCGATGTGCTGCTCGACATGTTGCTGGACTCAAAGTTTGAGCCCGTGGAGATCGGCAAGGAGCGCGAGGTCATCAAGGAGGAAATGGCGATGTACCTGGACGAGCCGCAGCATCAGGTCCAGGAGTTGCTCAACGCTGCACTTTGGCCTGACCAGCCCCTTGGCCGCCCGATCACTGGCACGGAGCAGACCCTGGATGCGATGCGGCGCGACCACCTGGTCGGCTATTTGCGCGGGAACTACGTGCCCGCAAACATCTTGATCGTCGCCGCGGGGAAGCTGAAGCATCGCCCAGTCTTCCGTGCCGTGGGGCGCTATGCGCGCCGTTTTCGCGCCGTCGAACCGCCGCGCTTCACTCCGGCCCGCAGCGAACGGCGCGCTCCGAAGGTTCACCTCTTCACCAAGCCGACCGAGCAGACGCAAATTGCCCTCGGCATCCGCACCTGCTCGCGCCACGACGAGCGCCGCTACGCGCTGCGCCTGCTCAACACAATTCTGGGCGAGAACATGAGTTCGCGCCTCTTCCAGGTGCTGCGCGAAGACCGCGGCCTGGCCTATTCCATTTACAGCACGCCGAGCTTCTACGGCGACGCGGGCGATCTGGTCATCTCCGCTGGCCTGGACACCGGCAATTTGACGAAGGTGCTGCGGCTTATCGTGCGCGAGTTGCGCCGCATCCGGGAAGCGGCTCCGAGCGCCGCCGAATTGCGCCGCGCGCAGGACTATGTCATCGGCCAGATAGATCTAAGCCTCGAAAGCACCGACAACCAGATGAACTGGCTCGGCGAGCAACTGCTCGGCTACGGCAGAATCTTCCGGCCCGCCGAAGTGAAGCGCCGGATGCGCGAGGTGCGCGCCGGCGAAATCCGCGCCGTCGCGCGGGACTTCTTCCGTCCGGACCTGATGAACCTGGCCCTGGTCAGCCCGTTAAAGAGTGATCGCGCGGCGGCGCGGATGCTCAACGCGAGCCTCAGCCCGGCGTGAGGCCGGGCGGGCCGGATTGCCGGCTCAGCTATTCTCCGAGGTTGCGGCGGAGCAACTCCCGGAGTTTGAGCGGGCAGAGGACGCTGAGCGTCTTGCCCTTCACCGTGACCAGCTTCTGCTGCCGGAACTTGGCCAGCGTGCGCGAGAAGGTTTCACTCACCGTTCCCAGCTCAGCCGCCAGCACCCGCTTGGTGGTCTTGAGTTCGATGATGACCGGCTGCGTCGATTCCGGGTTGGGGCAGCGCTTGATGAGCCAGTTGGCCAGGCGTGTTTCCACGTCCTTGAGTGTCAGGTCCTCGAGTTGCGCGATCAGCGTGCGCAGATGGAGGCTCATCGAGCCGAGCATCCGCAGCGCCAGCTCGGGCTGCCGCCGGAGCAACGCCAGGAAGCCAGCCTTCTCCACCAGCAGGACCTGCGAGGATTCCAGCGCACGGGCGTCCGCCGGGTAACCGGATGAAGTGGCCAGAGCCGCCTCAGCGAAAGACTCGCCGGCGCGAAAGACGTGGATGATCTGCTCCTTGCCGGCGGCGTTGACGCGATGAACGTTGATTGAACCCCGCTGCGCAATGTAAAAGCCCTGCGCGGGGGCGCCTTCGCGAAAGAGATAATCGCCCTTTTCAAGCGACTTCACAAGGGTGATGGCCGCGATGGCGTTCAAATCCTCCGGGGCAAGCCCGGCGAAGATCTGGCACCGGCGAAGCGTGCTGACAATCGCGGCTGACTTAAGTTCTGCAAATGCGCTGACCATATCGGTATGGAAGAATATGAGCCGCTTTGGCGCGAAAAGTAAACCGCTCAATCAGCATGGTACCACGCCTCGTCCGCTCATGCCCTCGCGCTGGGTCAAACGGGTGACGGACATTAGAAGCAATAACTATACTGGGTCATAACAAGCCCTGCCAAAAAATGTCCATTCTTTGACAAGCATCGTGTAGTAGGCCCTTGGCGCCGGGTCTAACCTGCGCTAGACATTGTGGAAGCACTGACTGCAAAGACCGCCGCCCTGGCCGATCTATCGGAGAAGAGGAAAAAGTTCCCGGATCGACCTTACGGTTGCCAGGAAACCGCCTTCGGCTCCCCGCGCGATTTCCTGGATAACCGGTATGTCTATGCCGTGGTCTCGGCGCGCGCCCGCGGGTTGTCGGTCGGCGTCAACATGTGCCCCGATAAGAACTGCAATTTCCAGTGTGTCTATTGCGAAGTGCACCGTAATGGCGAACCCCGCGAGGGGCATCTGGACGTGGATGCCATGGCGGCGGAGTTGAAGAAGACGCTGACTTTCGTGCGCGGCGGCCGGCTGCGGGAACGGCCCTGGTATCGCGCTCTGCCGGACGAATTGCTGCAACTGCGGCACGTGGCCCTGAGCGGCGACGGTGAGCCTACGCTCTCGCCTCGCTTCGCCGAGGGACTGCAAGCGGTGGTGCACGTGCGCGCGCTGAGCGCCTTGCCTTTCTTCAAGCTCGTGCTGCTCACGAACGCCACGGGGCTGGACCTGCCCCACGTTCAGCAGGGGCTCAAGCATCTGACGCGGAGCGACGAAGTCTGGGCCAAGCTCGATGGGGGCACCCAGGCCTATGTCAACAAGGTCAACCGGTCGTCGGTGCCGCTGGAGAAGATTTTATCAAATATTCTGATGCTGGGCCGCGAGCGCCCCGTCGTCATCCAGAGCCTCTTCCCGGCCATCAATGGCGAGGAACCGCCGCTGGAAGAGATTGAGCAATACGCGCACCGGTTGCTGGATCTCAAGAATGCCGGCGCCCAGATTTCCCTGGTGCAGATCTATTCCGCGACGCGTCCGTCACTGAACTCAGCCAGTGGACACCTGCCGCTGAAAGTCCTCTCCCGCATCGCCCAAACCGTGCGGCAGACGACCGGGCTGACGGCGGAGGTCTTCTAGCCTTCAGGCGCTCGCGCCGGCCTCGTAGTCGAGCCAGTACTCCTTCAATATTCGAATCTTCTCCCGCAGCTCGGGATAGGACAGAGGTTTGACGATGCATGCCTGGATGTCCATCGCGTACGCGATCTGTGTCTCGTTGGGCAGCTCAGTCGAGCTGAGAATCACCACGGGTAATTTGCGCGGGATATCGGGGTGCTCATGCAGCCACCGGAGAACTTCCAGGCCATCCTTGACGGGCATCTTCAAATCGAGCAGGAACAGCGCCGGGAAGGGATAGGCCGCGCGGTCGGCATACGGCCCTTCGCCGGTCAGGTATTGAATTGCCTCCTCCCCGTTCCGGACGCATTGCACGGGATTAAGCGTCTGATTCTCCTGAAATGCCCGGCAGACCAGGAAAACATCGTTCGGGTTGTCTTCGGCCAACAGCACTGGGCTGTGATTTGACATGATGATATACAAGGGACCTCTAGCCCATGGGCGGCTAATATGCAAGGAGCCCACCGCGCTGCTTCCCATCCGGTTCGCCGTTGCCAGCGCGGAGGCGGTGCGGTATAGAAGCGGTATGAAGTGCGGGCTCAAAAACCTCCGCTGCCCGACTGAGGGTTTCCACCGCCTCCAGTTTGCTCCGGCGCGCGGCCCGGCTGCCTTCTCGTCCATCGAACTGCTCGCCGTCGTAGCGATTCTCCTCCTGCTTTTCGTGCTCTTGTGGGGCCCGAGGCTGAGCGCCAACAAACAGCGGCAGGTGCAACAAGATTGCCAGATCCAATTGCAGAAGATCCATATCGCCTTGGAAATCTACGCCAATGACCATGCTGGCAAGTTCCCCGAGACGCCCGGCGCGCGCAGTTCCGAGGAGGCGCTCGATGCGCTCGTGCCCCATTACACGGTGGATACCGCGGCGTTTATCTGTCCCGGCTCCCAGGACCCGCCGCTGCCCGCGGGCGAGTCGTTCCGCCTGCACAAGATCAGCTACGCCTACTACATGGGGCATCGCGCGGCGGAGGCGCAAGCCGTGTTGCTCAGCGACGCGCAGGTGGATACCGGAGCCAGGAACGCCGGCGATTACGCCTTCTCCAGCACGGGCAAGCTGCCGGGTAACAATCACGGGAAACTAGGCGGCAACTTCCTGTTCTGCGACGGCCACGCCGAGTCAGTCCCGGCCAGGGTGCCCTTTGCAGTCGGGTTAACCCAAGGCGTCGTTCTGCTCAACCCCCACCCGAAATGAAGATTCAATGTTCCTGCGGGGCGAAGTATGCCCTCGACGTCTCGCCGGAGATGGCGGCCAACCCGGTGCGGTTTGTCTGTCCCGCTTGCGGGGTGGACTCGTCTGACTTCGTCAATGACCTGGTCCGCAAAGAGCTTGGCTTGCCCAAGCCTGCGGCGCCGATGCGGATTCGCCCCCCGGAGCCCGACCTGGCGGAGGCTGCGCCGGCGGCTGCCGAGGAGCCGCAACCTTGCCCCAAGCATCCCGGCCAATTCACCATCGACAAGTGCCATATCTGCTCGAAGCCGATCTGCCCGAAATGCATGGAGCTGTTCGGCTACGTCTGCTCGCCGCTCTGTAAGGGCAAAGCCGAGTCTCGCGGCATTCAGATTCCGATCTATGCGGGGCAGAAGTCGGTGAAGGAGGCGCGCGCCTGGCGCAGAATCGGCCTTGGCGCCGGCGCGCTCGGCGTGCTGGTCGCGGCGTTGCTGGGATTCTGGATCTGGTATGCGTGGATTGGGTCGCGCCCGAGGGTCGTCTGGTCGGTGCGCTTCGCCGAGCGTTCCTATTCCGGCCAATCCGCCTTCTGCGGCAACGATCAGATTGTCTTCCTGCACGGCGACACGCTGGCGCGGCACGACATGAAGTTGAAGAAAGAACACTGGTCGCGCCATTTGGTGGACAAGAAGCAGATTGACGCCGCGGTGGCGCAGGAGATGAAACGGATGTCGGCCCTGATTGACAAGATTACGGGCGAAGACCCGGATAGGGCGCCGAAGATGCCGAACCCAGAGAAACTTCGACAGGAAATGCAAATCGAGGCGGAAGCAGCCCTCGAATTGATCGTCCGCGGCCAGAATATCTGGGTGCTCTCGCCCGGCAAACTCACCCGCTACGACCGCGACACCGGCGAGCCGCTCAAGGAGGTTCCCGTCCCGGCCGGCTATGGCGGGCTCATCCCGCGCGGCGACGAATTGCTGGACGTGGACTTTGAAACCGGCAAGCCGATCGTCACCCGCATCAATTTGAACACCTGCGAGTCGCGCACCGAGCAAGTTGGCCCGCACGCCACGCTCCCAATGGACGCCAGCGATACCAACCGCACCGAAGGCATGCCTGGAATCCCCGCAGCCGCACTGAGCAAGGCTGGCTCCGCGAGGGCTGGGTTGCCGGTCGGCACGCCCGGCAAGGACGGAGGCAAGCTCATGGACCCGGCGAAGGTGGCGGAACAGGCGCAACATTTGTCTTACCCGGCGAGGATCGCGCTCCCGGCGATTCTGGCTCACAACATGAACCAGGAGCGCACCCTGGCCGCCTACGACGACCGGCTCCCCGGCGAGCCCGCTCCGTCTGCTGCTTCCCCGCCCGCGCGCACGGATGATTCGTCGCTCATCCCCACCAAGGACGGTTTCATTCTCTTCTCGGTGAAGCTCCTCGAGTCCCGCATCACGGAGCGCGCGGCGATGAAGCCCGCCCCGGCGAAGTCGGCGCTCGATGGCAACCTCACAGTTGACAAGACATCCGAGGTTGCCAACGAAATGCTTAACGAGGCGCAGTGGGCGCGCGGTGGCGAAGTCGTGCGCGAGGACGAGAGCCGCTACCAGGTGACGATCCGGCGGACGGATGCTCCCGGCGGCTGGAGCGGTGAGGTGATCGGCCCGCCCACGCTGTATCCGCTGACGATCCTCAACGTGCTCACCGCCAACAAGACGCTGCTAGTGCTGGATAAGACCAACAAGGTCCTCTGGCAAAGCCCCTTGACCTACAACGTGAGCCGCGGCCTCGCTTCCTTGGAGCCCGAACACGCGCCTTACGGCCTGGGACCCTGTGTCGAGCGCCAGGACTCGCTTTACGTATTTGACGAAGGCGTCTTGACGGTGTTCGACAAAGCGAACGGAAACGTCCGCTGGCGCTTGCCGTCGGTCGGGATCTCCGGCCTGTTCTTCGACGACCAGGGCATGATTTACGTGAACACCACGACCGCCGGCCCGGACGCGATCAAATACTCCAACCAGATTGACATTACCCGCAAGGCCTCCTCCGTGGTGATGAAAGTCGATCCCCGGTCTGGCAAAGGCCTGTGGACCGCCCAGGTCGGCGGCCTGGTCAACTACGTCTCCGGCCCGTTCATCTACACCGTGCAATCTTACCAGGCCGATGACAGCGACAGCGGCACTTCGATGGATGCTGTGCTCGGCCACGAGTCCTTTATGTCCATCAAACGCCTCAATCCCAAGAATGGGCATTTAGTCTGGGAGCACCCGGAGCCGCGCGCCCCCCTGGACGTCCAATTCGACCGGAACACCATCCGGCTGGTTTTCCGGAGGGAAGTGGAGGTGTTGCGATTTCACACGCTTTGAGGGCGAAGGAGGGTGCTGCTTGTTGGTGCCTCCAAACGGCGGGGCAGTGCGATCGGCATTGGAGCGCAGCCTTTAGGCTGCAGAACTCGCGAATATCCCTGCGCCGCGGACCAACCCGACACGCCACCACATTGCGCATCCCTGCAGCCTGAAGGCTGCGCTCCGATGTCTGGCGGCACCGACAAGGTACGGTGCATGGCCGGATTCCTTTGTCCGTATCATTGCCCCCTTGCCCGAGCCCGTGTAGGCTTAGGGATAATGTGTCTGGCTATCCCAGGAAAAGTAACCAGCATCAGCGGCGACGATCCGCTGATGCGCTCCGGCAAAGTCGATTTCGGCGGCGTCCTTAGGGAGGTCAGCCTCGCCTACGTGCCTGAGGTGAAGGTCGGTGATTATGTGATCGTGCACGTCGGTTTTGCGCTCAGCCGCGTCGATGAGGCGGAGGCGCAGCAAGTGTTCGAGTATCTGCGGGAGATGGAGGAGCTGAGCGACTTGCCGGATAGTGGCGCAGGCGTCTCGCCTGCGCTCCCGGGCGTCTTGCCCTTGGCAGCAATTCCCCCAGCGCGATGAAATACCTCGACGAATACCGTGACGCCGACGCCGCGCACAAATACGCGCAGGAAATCGCCCGCATCACCACGCGGCCCTGGTCGCTGATGGAGGTATGCGGCGGCCAGACCCATGCCATCGTCAAGTTCGGCATCGACGAGCTTTTGCCGAAGCAGATTACGCTGATCCACGGCCCCGGTTGCCCGGTCTGCGTCACCGCGGTCGAGCTGATTGACAAGGCGCTGGAGATCGCCGCCCGGCCCGAAGTGATCTTCTGCTCGTTCGGCGACATGCTCCGCGTGCCCGGCAGCACGACCGATTTGCTCTCCGTCAAGGCCCGGGGCGGGGATGTGCGCATGATCTATTCGCCGCTCGACGCGGTGAAGCTTGCCGAACAGAACCCGGCGAAGGAGATCGTCTTCTTCGGTGTCGGCTTCGAGACCACCGCGCCCACCACCGCGATGGCCGTTTATCAAGCCGCCCGCAAAGGTCTGAAGAACTTCTCTCTGCTCGTCTCGCACGTTTTGGTCCCGCCCGCCATCGCGGCGGTCCTGAGCGCGCCGGACTGCCGCGTGCAGGCCTTCCTGGCCGCCGGCCACGTTTGCGCCGTGATGGGCTGGGAGGAATACATCCCCATCGCCGCGAAGTATCAGGTACCCATCGTGGTGACGGGCTTTGAGCCCCTCGACATTCTGCAAGGGGTGCTGATGTGCATCCAGCAATTGGAGAGCGGCCGCGCCGAGGTCGAAAACCAATACAGCCGCGCGGTGTGCCGGGAAGGTAATCGGCCGGCCCAGCAGCTTATTCACGAAGTCTTCCAGGTCGTCCCCCGCAAATGGCGCGGCATCGGCGAGATCGCCCAAAGCGGCCTGGGCCTGCGCGACGCCTACGCGGCGTTCGATGCCGAGCGCAGGTTCGGCGTGGCCGGCCTGCGTGTCGAGGAGTCCACCGAGTGTCTGAGCGGCCTCGTCTTGCAGGGCAAGCTCAAGCCGCACGAATGCCTCGCCTTCGGCACCCGCTGCACCCCTGAACATCCGCTCGGCGCCACGATGGTCTCCTCCGAAGGCGCCTGTGCCGCCTACTACCGCTACCGCCGCGAACCCAATACCGCGGCAGCATAACCCAGTCGCAACCGGCACACGCAACTAGCCAGACATATGCACAGGACCAATGCTTCGGCGATCCCAATGGGCAAGCGCGTGCCGGGTGAAACCCGAAAACCGAAACCCGAAACCCGAAAGAAGTCCGAAGGCCGAAATCCGAACAAGCCGATCGTCTTCTCTCTAGCCGAACTTTTGCAGCGTATCAGTCCGCAAACGCCGCCAGTTACCACAGAACAACCGCACCTCGCGCTTGCCCCTCATCCTTCGGTTTTCGGCCCTCGGTTTTCGGCCTTCCTTCGGTTTTCGGATTTCGTCCTTCGGATTTCCTAACACCCTCCATGCCCACTCCTCCCAACTTCACCCCCGCGTGTCCCTTTCCCATCCAGGATTACCCCCAAGTCCTCCTCGCGCACGGCGGCGGTGGCAGGCTGATGCATCAGCTCATCAGCAAGCTATTCCTGCCCGCGTTCCGCAACCCGATGCTCGAATCGCAGCACGACGCCAGCGTGTTCGAGATCGGCGGGCAACGCCTGGCGTTCACCACCGACTCCTATGTCGTGCGCCCGCTCTTCTTCCCCGGCGGCGACCTCGGCTCCCTGGCTGTGCACGGCACGGTGAACGACCTTGCGATGGCCGGCGCGCGCCCGCTCTACCTCAGTGCCGGCTATATCATTGAAGAGGGGCTGCCCATGGAAACCCTCTGGAAGATCGCCGCCTCGATGCAATCAGCCGCGCAGAAGGCCGGCGTGCAAATCATCACCGGCGACACCAAGGTCGTCGATAAGGGCAAAGGCGACGGCCTCTTCATCAACACCGCCGGTATCGGCGTCCTCGAACACGCGCAAAAGATCGCCCCCCAAAGCGTGCAGCCCGGCGACGCCATCCTCGTCAGCGGCGATGTCGGCCGACACGGCATGGCGATCATGGCAGTGCGCGAAGGCGTGGCCTTCGAGAGCACGATTGAAAGCGATTCCGCCCCGGTGGCCGATGTGGTACTCCAACTTCTGCGCGCCGGCATCGAAATCCACTGCCTGCGCGACCTCACCCGCGGCGGCCTGACCAGCGTCCTCAACGAAATCTCCGAAGCCGCCGACCTCGTCCTCCAAGTCGAGGAAAAGCTGATCCCAGTCCGCGAAGACGTCCGCGCCGCCTGCGAGGTGCTCGGCCTCGATTCCTTCCAGGTTGCCTGCGAAGGCCGATTCGCTGCCTTCATCCCCGAACGGGAGGCCGGCCGAGCCCTGGAGATCATGCGCGTCCACCCCACCGCCGCCGGCGCCTGCCGGATTGGCCACGTATCCGACCAGCGCGCCGCCAAGGTTCTGATCAAAAGCACCATCGGCCCCCAACGCATCCTCGACATGTCAAGCGGCGAGCAACTACCGCGTATCTGCTGAAGCCAGAGCCAATTAATGGAATGCAAAAGGCCGGGGCGGGGACGGCCTCGTCCCCGGTTATTGGCGGCTCAAAGCTCGGGCAGCCGGGAACGAGGCCGTCCTCGCCCCTTTCATGAATTGGCGCTGTGCGGAAGCTACTTGTTCGGTTTTGTTCTCGCATATTCTAGATGGTTCTCTTTGGTATAAGTATATGGAACAGGAAGAGTTCAGTGCTGACCCCCGGCAGTTGCGGGCCGAGGCCGAAAAGGAACCCCGCCGTCGCAGTCTGGAAGATTACCGGGAGACGATCCGGGTGCTGAAAGAGGAGAAAGGCTTCTCTTTCCGAGAGATTGCAGGCTGGTTCCAGCAGCGAGGTGTGAGCATTGATCACAACGCCGCCTGGCGCGCCTACTCGAAGACCACACCAAATAGTCCTGGTGGCAGAGTCACAGAACAAAACGAACGAAACGAACACAGGACACCCCGCGAAGGTGCCATGCCTTGGCTCGAAGAGTCCCAACCACTGCATTTACAGCGTCTTAGCCGATAGAGTGGTGCATCCCATTGTCTTGCTTGGCGCAAAGCCGGAACAGTTGGCTTTCAGGTGGCTAGTATGTCTAGAGTCCCTTGGTAGTACCTTAATAGTACCTTGATAGTTCCATGATAGACCTATAATATTGCCATGATAGTTCCCTGATAATACCGAGGTATTTGCACCAGTGCGTCTGGCTTGTGGGTCCTCGTCTTCGAGATCGCAACGGGCGATTCCCGGGAGAGGGGCGGGTTGGCTGCAGGGCAGGGCTGCGGGCCAAGCTTGAGAGCCGGACGGGATGGCGGCTACGCTTTGGGGACGATGGCGGTGGTTTGTTTGAAGAGGTCTTCCCAACCGTTGATATGCTGCTGCGTGCGGATGAAGATGCGTGAGCGGGCCGGGATCGGGCCAAACACGGCAACGTAGAGGTCGGTGATATCGCTCATGCCCCCTACCGGGGCGGGCAGGAAACCGAGGATGTTGAAATGCCGGGCGGAGGATTTCCCCGCGCTGCACGGGGTGGCGCCCCACACGACCGTGTATTGGGCGGGCGCGCTGGGCACCCAGAGCTTGAGGGCAATCGCGCCGTGGTCGTTGGTGGCCGAAAGGTCGCCCACCGGGTTCATGCCGAACTGCGGCACCGGGGGCGGAAGGACGAATTGGTCCAGCCCGAGGGCGGCGCGGGCGCAATTGATTTTCAGGAACAAGTTGAACCCGGTAAGGGCGGCCGATCGTCCCATCTGACGCCGGGTTTCCGAGTCCTGGCCCGCGAGCGTCCGGGCGTCGCGCTGCTGCTGGAGAAGCTCGCGCCAGCGGGCCGAGATGTGGCCGAGATTGGACCGGATGCGCAATTGGACCGCGGTTTTGGGGTCCGTGGGGATCACGTATTGCCGCTGGACCTGGCCGTAGCGCGTCTTCAGATTGACTGTGTTGCCGACCTTGCCGGACTGCGGGACATCAAGTTTTACATCCATAACAATTGCCAGGCTGGGCCCGCTGCGCCGTTCACTTCGTGCGCGCCGGTCACGAGGTCAGCTTATCGCCAACCCGCCAGCCCGATGCCTGATTTGAGCATAGAGTAAGCCGATGGCGCAAGCCCGTTCCTTTGTCGGACTGTGCGCATGCTCTGGTGGGAGCTGGAAGGGGCACTCCATTTGTCTCCGCGGACGATCAGGGTTAAACACTGAAAGACCAATGAGCAACACCATCGTCCAATCCTATCTATTCTTTGGGGGCCGCTGCGATGAGGCGCTGGAATTCTACCGCACGGCGCTGGGCGCCGAGGTGGACTTCCTCATGCGCTACAAGGAGAGCCCGGAACCGCTGCCGCCCGGGCGGATCCCGCCAGGCTTTGAGAACAAAGTCATGCACGCCACCTTCCACATCGGCGGAACCACACTCATGGCTTCCGATGGATGCGAGGCAGGCCCGCGCTTCGCCGGCTTCTCGCTCTCGCTGGCCGTGCCGACGCAAGCCGAGGCCGACCGCGCCTTCGCCGCGCTCGCCGCCGGCGGGCAGGTGACGATGCCGCTGACCAAGACGTTTTGGTCGCCGTGCTTCGGCATGCTCACCGACCGCTTTGGTATTGGCTGGATGGTTAGTGCCGCTGCCTAAAAATGCCAGATGGCAGATGACAGATGGTAAATGGAAGATGGCGGACGAACTACTCGAGACCGCGCTTTTCCGGGGTGAGAATCCTGTCGCTTGACGGTGATCCGAAGTTAAGCGAAGCAAGACTGGAGTTCGGCAGACAGGACCGCCGACTGTCGGGGGTCATCCGTGGTTGTCTTCCGCATATATACGGCTAAGAACGTCACTGCACGGGACGCTGATTTCGCGTTCCGGCTCAATTGGCGGGGCCGCTGAACTGGCCGAGGGCTTTGATCATCTCTTCAGCGTGCGCGCGGACTTCGGGTTGCACGTAGGGGAGGCGCAGCGGTTCCAAGGTGCGGCGGGCGGCGGCGGGATCGCTTCTGGCCAATTGGACCTGGGCCAGTGTGAGGAGGTAGGACTGGTTCTCCGGCTCCAACTGGATGGCGCGCGCGATCTGCTTTTCCGCCGTGGGCAGGTCTTCGCCCTGCACCAGTTCGAAGAAGCCCAGCAGATGATGAGCGGGGCCGAAGTCCGGCATCAGGGTCAGCGACTTATTGAGCGCGGTCCGGATCTCCGCCGCGGGCTCCTTTTCGAGCGCGTGCACGTTTGGGCCGCCGACGGTCAGCATAAACTGCTCGCGAGCGTAGATGTAGTGGGCGAGGAAGTTCAGCGGACCAAGCTGCATCGCCTGGCGGAGGAGACGCACGGCTTCAGCATGCTGCCCGCGCCGGGCGGCGAGCAGCCCCAGTCCCTCGCAGGGCAGGGGACTCCCGGGGGCGAGTTTCCTGGCCTGGACGAAGTATGACTCGGCGGCCTCAAGCTGGCCGATGTGCTGGAGTTCGTCGCCCAGGCGATAGCAGGTCTCGATGGGGGTGAGGCCGCGCGTGACAAAGCTGCGTGCGATGTCGAGGTTCGCGCTCAAGGGCAGTTCCAGGGGCGCGAACTTGCCATTCGCCAAGTAGCGGCGCAGTTCGGCTTCCATCGCCGGCAAGGTGGTGTGGAGCGCGTTGGTGAAGGCCTGCTCGGGCGATTGGCCCTGGCGGAGCAGGGGGGTGAGTTGCCGGAAATTGGCCTTGTGCGCCGGGTTGCCGCCGAGCATGAGGTAATGTGTCAGCAGCCACGATTCGGCGTAGAAGATGCCCTGGTGCTCGCGCTCATTGTACTCCGGCGAATCGCGACCTACGGCGAAGAGTTGGCGTAGCGGCAGGAGCGGTCGCTGCGCCAGCACGCGCAGGTGGTAGTCAATTGGGTGGCCGATGCTGGCGTGATTGCCGCCGCGCACGTCGAAGGTGGCATAAATCTCGGCCATCCCCTCGGTCAGCCACATCGGCCAGTAGGGCTGGTTGTGCCGCAGCAGCAGGTGGGTGTATTCGTGAAAGATGACCTTGAGCGAACCGGCGTCCGGACCGGACAGGGAGAGCACAATCAGGTTCTGGTCGCTGCCACGGTTGAAGAAGGCCGACAGGTTGGCCGGCTTGTCCTGGTAACGCGGAAGGAATGGCTGCATCGCCGCGCGGTCGGGAAAGGCCATGACGACGATGGGCGGCGAGGCGACGGCTTGCGCCCCGGCGAGCAGCGAGTAGGCGCTTCGGAATTGTTCGAGCCGCATGGCCACCCGGGCGACCTCCTGCGTGGACGCGCAACTGTAGATCTGGAAATACGGGGTGCGGGCTTCAAACCAAAGCCGCTGCGCCAAGGGAAGGGCGTCCGGCTGGCCCGTCGCCGCCGTCGCCGCCCAGGCCAAAAGCGCGGTGAAAACCCCAAGCGCATGCCGGATCATATCATCGATAACGCTAGAACATGACCGGGGAGGTGTCACCTGTGATCATGGGATACGGGGTGACAAGCTGGGCTGCTTCAAGTTCCAGTTCAAAGCCACGGCTGAATGGGGCAAGCTCGTGCCCGGGGTAAAGTGCGAGCGGGCCGTGAGTTTCAGACTGCGGGAGGTGTAGTCGAACCGGGCAGCATTAGGGCGGCTCCTCCAGATCGTAGTTTTTCTCTAAAGCATTCTAGCCGATCACCGATAGGGAACCCGAGGCGAGCGAATGGCTCGTCTTGGGTTGGTGCGCTTCTCCGCGCAGGGCGAAGGCGCTAAACAAGTTAAGTCATCCCGGGTAATGGCAGTCGAAATGACGATTCTACATCAAGCCGTTTGATAATGAAAAAAAACGCATATATCACCGCAAGCTGGCTGACCACAGGGGTGGCGCTAATCCTCTTGAACACGACCGCCTTTGCCGCCGACCCAGCCGTGGCCGCCTCGAGCACCGCCAGCAAGCCGGCGGCGGCGAGCAATGGTCTGCTCAATGACTGGTTGGACAAGCAATACCCCGCCCTGCAACCGTGGGATTTCGGCGGCCAGGTTCGTTTCCGCTACGAAGTATTCGACAACGCCAGCCCCGCATACCCCAATCGGGATTTCCAGCGCAATGGCGCGGCCAACGATAACCGCTATCTCTGGACGCGCGAACGGATTCACCTCGGCTACAATACGCCCTGGCTGAGTGTTTACGGGGAAGGGCAGAACAGCGATTCAACCGGGGATCATGACACTCGCAATCCGGGGCGGGACCCCTTTGACCTGTACCAGGCGTTTGTCATCCTAGGGAATGCCAAGGAGTTTCCCCTGACCGCCAAGGTGGGCCGGCAGGAGTTGATCTATGGGGATGAGCGGCTAATCGGCGCCTCGGACTGGAGCAATACTGGGCGTTCTTTCGACGCCGCCAAACTCCGGTACGAGAACAAGTCCTTTTGGGTGGATGCCTTCGTCAGCCGAGTAGTGCTGATTGACCCAAACGAATACGACGAGTCGGATCATCATGACTGGTTCTCCGGTGTGTATGCTTCTTCGACCAAGCTGATCCCGGTCCAGGAATCACAGTTCTATGTCCTCTCGCGCAACAGCGGCGCGGGAGCAGCCGTGAGCCCGCGCGACATCTACTCTATCGGCGGACGTGTCAAATCGCTGCCGGGCAAACTCAAAGGCTGGGACTACTTCGGTGAGATAGTTGGCCAGTTTGGCAGCGTTAGCCAGAGCGGCGTGCGTCGAACCCAGCAGGCCTTTGCCGTGGCTGCGGGCGGCGGCTACACTTGGCAAAAGGTGGTGGCTTCGCCGCGCCTGGGAATTGAATACGATTACGCGACGGGCGACAGCGACCCGAAGGACGGCAAGAGCGATACGCTGGGCAACCTTTTCCCGACCAACCACAAGCACTACGGGCTCATGGACGTGATGGGCTGGCGCAACATCCATGATTTGCGCTTCAGTCTCGGTCTCAAGCCCTGCAAGAAGTTGAGTGTGAGCTTGGACCAACACCTGTTCTGGTTGGCCAACACCCACGACTACTTCTATCCGCAAAGCGGTTCCGGCCGGACTGGGAACGGTTATGGGCTGAATGCGAGCTACGACAGCTATGTGGGGTCGGAGTTCGACCTGGAGGCGAATTACGCCCTGACTGCCTGGCCCAACTTCCGGGCCGGCTATGGGCATTTCTGGACTGGCGGCTATGTGGACAGTTCTAAAAGCGGTGTCGGCGGGGCGACTGGCTCCGATTGGATTTACGTTCAAGCCCTCGTCAAATTCTGAAGCACGCCCTTATACAGCAGTTCAAAACCTCCGATAAGAACATAAAATCCGCGAAACAATGAAACATCTGATCCTATCCGTATTGGTCACGCTCCCTGTAATTGGCCTGACCGTCGCTCAAGCTCATGGACTCGACGCCGCCGCCCAGGCCAAGCTCGACCTCAAGATGAAAGCAGTCCAGACCTGGGCTGCCGACGCCTCCATAGTCAGCGCGGTCAAGGCCCACAACGCCGGCTTGTCCGCGGAATCCGCCGCAATGACACAAGACAAGTGGAAAGCGGCGTTCGTGCTTGATCCTTTTGTCCGCTCCTTTACCAAGAATCCGGCCGCCGATTTCCTTAAAAGCAAGAAGACCGACGCGCTGAGCGAAGTCTTCCTGTCCGGCGCGGACGGCACCAAGGTCACCTTCCTTGGCAAAACCACCTATTGGTCGCACAAAGGCAAAGCCAAACATGATGAACCGATGGCCGGCAAAACCTGGCAGGGTGTGGTGGAAGTCGACGAATCCAGCGACCAGAGAGCAATCCAGATTGCCGTGCCGGTCCTGGACGGCGACAAGCCCATCGGCTCGCTCGTCGCGGGGTTCAACATCACGAAACTGACGGCCGAGTAAGTCGCCTTCGAGAGGGAAGCGCAACCGCCAAACCGATTATCGCATATGAAACGATTCTGCGTCTCGCGCCGTCTGGCATTCCTGCTCGGCGCCTTCGGAATCATGACCGCGCTGGCGATCGTTGCGTTTGTGGTGCTGTTCCGCCAATCGTTCGCCACTTCGGCAAGCGTCGCTGCCGACGTCACGACTAAGCTGTGCCGCAGCTATACTCTATTGGAAACCGTGTCCGATAGCCACGGTCATCTGCAGGAATTCCTCCGCCTCAAGGACGCGGATGAGATGGACAAGGCCCTCAAGGAGCTGGAAAGACACCAGAAGAGCGCCAGTGATTTGATCGCGGCGGGCGGTGCGGAAGCCGTATTGATTAAGCAGAAGTACGAGAGTCTCTTGGTGGCGCAAAAAGCGGTAATGGACGATGTGCTGCGTGGCAATGTCTCGGACGCATACGACAAGTTCTTTGCCAGCGCAGCGACCCAATACGAGTCGCTTCTGGCCGACTTGAGCCAACAGAACGAGGCCGTCCAGAAAGCCTCGCTCGCCCTGATGGCAGCGCACAACGCGCAAGCTCGGCGGCCCATGTTCTGGCAATGCGGGTCAGTGGCGTTTATCCTGGCCGTGCTTCTCGCGTTCGGCTGGCAATTAAAAAGGCACATTGTGCGCGAACTCCAGCGGGTCAGCGGTGTCATCGCCGAATCCAGCGCGCAACTGGCGGGCGCCATCGGCCAGGTTTCCTCCAGCAGCCAGTCGTTGGCCGAGGGCGCCGGCGAACAGGCCGCCTCGCTTGAAGAGACCAGTGCTTCGCTGGAAGAAATGTCCTCGATGACCAACCGTAACGCCGACAACTCCAGCAAGGCCAACGCCTTGGCCAAGCAGGCGCGCCAGGCCGCTGAACGGGGCGCCGATGACATGCAGGCCATGAGCCAGGCCATGCAAGGCATCAAAACCTCCAGCGACGACATCGCCAAGATCATCAAGACAATTGACGAGATTGCTTTCCAGACGAATATCCTCGCGCTCAATGCGGCTGTCGAAGCCGCGCGCGCCGGCGAGGCCGGCATGGGTTTCGCCGTGGTGGCCGATGAAGTGCGGTCACTCGCGCAACGTAGCGCGCAGGCTGCCAAGGAAACCGCTGCGAAGATCGAGGGCGCCATTGCCAAGACCACCCAGGGCGTCGAGATTAACGTCAAGGTTGCTCAGGCGCTCCACGACATTGTCACCAAAGCGCGGCAGGTGGATGAACTGGTGGCCGAAGTCGCCAGCGCGTTCAAGGAGCAAAGCCAGGGCATTACGCAAATAAACACTGCGGTGACCCAGATGGACAAGGTCACCCAGAGCACCGCCGCCAGCGCCGAGGAAAGCGCGGCCGCTGCCGAGGAACTCAGCGCCCAGGCCGAAGCCATGAAGGAAGTTGCCATCGAACTCGAGACGCTCGTAAGCGGCTCGGCCCGCCGGCGCGACGTGGCAAGCGCTCCACCGAAGCCTGCGGCTGATCGAAAAGCAACCCTGGACGCCTCCGCACCGGCCGCAACTGCTCACGGTGGCGGCAATGGTCATTCTTCCAGGGTCAAACCGGACGGCTTGCTGCTGGCCAAGGGCACCCGGAAGTTGGATGCCGCGCCGGAAGGCGATTTCCGGGACTTCTAAGCACACGGAGCCGACCGCTTGTTGCCGCCCGGGCCAAAAGCGCTTCGTATCGCGCCTTGCGGCAGTTGAGCAACTCAGCCGCCAGCGGAGCACAGCGGTTCTGCAGGATGCGGCAGTGGTAGCGCAGCCGGGCGCTACACGTCGCAGATCAGGACGCACTGCTTCAGGGAAGCCAGCGCGTCGGGCCGCTTGGGCACGAATTCCTGCCCGACGAACCCTTTGTAGCCGGTAGCCACAATGGCCCGCATGACGGCGGGATAGTAGATCTCCTGCGTGTCATCGATTTCATTGCGACCAGGCACGCCGCCGGTGTGGTAATGGCCGATGTATTGGTGATTCTCGTGGATGGTATCGACCATGTCCCCCTCCATGATTTGCATGTGGAAGATGTCGTAAAGCAGCTTGAGGCGTTCTGAGCCGACGCGTTTGCAGACCTCGACGCCCCAGGCGGTGTGGTCGCACATGTAATCCTTATGGCTGCGCTTGCTGTTGAGCAGTTCCATGCAGACGGTGACCTTGTGCTTTTCGGCGATGGGCACCAGGCGCTTCAACCCTTTGACGCAGTTTTCCAGGCCCTCCTCATGGCTCATGCCGTTGCAATTGCCTGAGAAGGTGATGATGTTCGGGAAACCAAACTCCGCGACTTGCGGGATGGCCTTTTCAAATTTGCCCAGTAGATCGTCATGGTGCTCGACGCGGTTCCAGCCGTAGGGGATGTTGTCCGGCCCGTTGCACATGGCACAGGTGAGGCCCGCCTGCTTGACTGCCGGCCACTCGCCGGCCCCGAGCAGTTCGACCGACTCCAGTCCCAGCTTGTAGCACTCGCGGCAAAACTCCTTGAAGGTCATTTTGGCCGGCTTGTCTTTGCCGCCTTTGAACAGGCCGTCGTAGCACCAGGCGGAAACGGAGTGATGGATGTTGCCCTTGAGTTTGGGACGGGCGGCATCCTCCTCAGCCTGGAGACGGTGTGAGAGACTGGCCACGGCGGCCAAAGCAGCCGTGCCCCCGGTGATTTTACGCAGCGCTGAACGGCGAGAAAGGGACTGATTCATGGGCGCTAAGTTACACGAGGACCGGCGCCGGGCACAGAAAATATTTTAAGCACGAGCGCTTTTCCCGGGCGCTCAGGCCGCCACAACCTTTGCGCCATTGTTGCTTATCCCAAGTCCGGGATACCACAAAAAAGGTTTATCAATTGCCAATCCATGCACAGCCGTCTTGAGCACGAATGCTAATGTGGGGCGCGGGAATTGATGAGGGCTTCTGCACCCCAAACCAGTGCTGAGCATCACAAAATCCCGATTAGCGATATGATTGCAACGCTTTCACATAAGAAGACAAATCGGTTGCCCGCGATACTGGAGCACGCCAGCGGCGACAAGCGCTTCAAGATTCTTGAAGCGCATATCAAGAAGCATCAGTTCAAGCAGGACGCGCTGATCGAGGTGCTGCACAAGGCGCAGGAATTGTTCGGCTTCCTCGATGACGACCTGCTGCTGTTCGTCGCCTACCGGCTCAAATTGCCGGCCAGCCGCGTGTACGGCGTCGCCACTTTTTACCATTTCTTCACGCTGAAACCCAAGGGCCGGCACACGTGTGTCATTTGCCTGGGCACGGCCTGTTATGTCAAAGGGGCGGACAAATTGCTCGCGGCGGTTGAGCAAAAGACGGGGATTAAGGCCGGGGAAACCACGCCGGACGGGAATATCTCGCTGCTCACCGCCCGCTGCATCGGCGCGTGCGGCATCGCCCCGGCGGCAGTGTATGACGGGACCGTCACGCCGCGGCAAACACCCGAGAGCGTGCTCGCACATGTGAAAGGATGGACCGGCCATGGTAATTGATGACCTGAACGAAATTGCACAGAAGGAACGCGCCGCGCGGAAGAAATATGTCGTCCGCTGCTGCATGGCGGCGGGCTGCATGTCCTCCAACTCCAAAGGGGTGAAGGAGGGCCTGGAAAAAGCGGTCAAAGAAGCGGGGCTCGAAGACCAGGTCGAGGTGCGCGGAGTCGGCTGCATGAAGTTGTGCTGCCAGGGCCCGCTGGTGCAGATGGACTCGGCCGCCGAGGGCGCGACCGTCGAGATCAGCGCGGAGGGGCATGGTCCGCTTTACCAGAAGGTCACGCCGGAAGATGCGGCTTCGCTCATCGGCACCCTCAAAGGCGGCAAGACGAAGGTGCAGGCTGGCGATCCGAAGTCCCCGTTCTTCACCGAGCAATTCTCCNNCATTGTGGACCCCGAACGCATCGAGGCCTACATTGCGGCGGAAGGTTACCAGGCCCTGCACGACGTCCTGCGGGAGATGACGCCGAAAGACGTCTTGGATACGATTCTCAAGAGCGGGCTGCGCGGCCGCGGCGGGGCGGGATACCCCACCGGCCTCAAGTGGGGCACGGTCGCCAAGACTGCCAGCCAGCAGAAGTACGTCATCTGCAACGCGGACGAGGGCGATCCCGGCGCGTTCATGGACCG
>PLZQ01000038.1 GCA_003152225.1 Limisphaerales bacterium
GGTTTAGGTCAAAGCTCCAGACCGACTGGCCGTTAATGCTAACGGAGGCGAAATCCGCGTAGCCGGGAGCATCCTCGCTGCCAAACTGGGCCCAGCCGGTGAGCGTTGAGCCCCGGGAAAGTTGAACATCCTGAAAGCTGTTCATTTCGTAATTCTGGAATTCCATCGCGTACCGATTTCCGTCTGGACCGGTGAAATAAACTGGGTGCGAACCCAGTTGCCGGCTGAACAACCTAAGGGCGGCACTGCCGTCGTTGCCGACACCGCTTAGCACCCCGATATTATTGAACACCGGTGTCGTGGACATCGGGAAGGGATACACGAACGGAGCGAATGGATCTGTATCCGGGGATGGCCGGATAAAGTTGAACCCGTCGTGGGCATCAAACTGCCAGCCAGTCATATCGCCGGTTTCAAAATCCCCGTTGATGATTCCGGCGCCTGCAAGAAATGAATTCGCGACCAAAGCCACAAGCGCCAAGCCCCAGGCTGTCTGCTCACTACTCATAATGAATCATTTTCGAAGGGCTCCAGGTTCTCTGGGAAAAATCAGAACAGAAGCGAGTCAAGATGTCAAGCAGAACAGACACTAACCATTGCAGCTTCCAGCGTCAGCAACGGAACTCGCATCAGTTCGCCAGATGAGGTCGCTGGGCGGCCGCTTTCCGCGGCCACAACCGCGAGGCGCCCCTGGTGAGCCGGCGGAGCCTGTCCCGCCAGCCGATGTAGTAGCGCACGTCCCAAGGCTCATCCAGTAAGGTAGAGAGAACCTCTTCGCGCCACCAGTGAAGGCCGTTGATATCCTGCACTTTTGGGTGTTCGAGGGTGACGGTGACACCTTTGGCCGCTTGGATAGCCGCCTGGTCTTTAAGTTGGCAATACTGGCGCATGGGGTCATCCATATGCTCCTGAAAGACCAATGGGTAATAGAATCCGTTGATGTAGTCGCGTTGTGCCATCCTGACCCAGTAATCGGTGGTGGCATCGCCGTTAATCGGCCCAAGTTCCTGATAAACCGAGCGCTTGATCAAGAAGCCGGTGCCGCAGGTCCAGGGATGGCGCAGAATTCGGTGCCGGCCAAAGGTCTGGATCTTGTGCTCGGCGCGCTTAAAGTCAAAATCGGATTCGAAGAAGTGGAAGCACGCGACGATGCCGAGTTTGGGGATGTCCTGGTGGGCTTTGGCCAGGATCCGCGTCCAGCCGGGGGTCATGAGGCAATCATTGTCCAGCTTGCCCAGCAGGTCCGCTCGGGAGGCGCTCCAAACCTTATTGACGGCGGGCACTTGGCCAATGTTGGTCTTGGAACAGATGATCTCTTTGATACGCGGGTCGCGGACCTCGGTTCTGAGGTATTCAGCCGTGCCGTCAGTTGAAGCATTGTCCCAAATCGTCAACGAAAACGCTTCCGTTGGGTCAGCCAGGATGGTGGCGAGAGACCGGCGGGTATATTCAAGCCGGTTGAAGGTGACGAAAACCAGGTCGATCATGATTACAAAACGGAGGCTTTACGAAACCAGGCCCGGAGCTTGCGGGCTGCCCTTTGGAGTGTTTCACCGGACCGGACACCCGCAGCGCTCACCCAACTCCCGCTCATCTCGAATACACCCGCCTGAAACACGTCTTGTCCGCCAAGGCCGTTTTTGAACTGAAAGACGCCGGGGTTACCGTCCGGATTGATGCCGCCGAGATCGTACCAGCGGTAGCCCCCGGCCTTTAACCACTGGATGGCCTGCCACTGCAGAAGATATGCTCCCTTGGCATTGAGGCCCTCGTTGCTGGTGGCGGCGAGGAGGTAAATCCCGGTATCGCCAGCCGCGGCGACTACCAATGCATTAAAAAGCTTGCCCTCCTTTTCACACAGGAGGATCTGCATCCGCAAGGGTTCCGGGAGCTCCAATTGAATTCTTCTGAACTCCTCCACATCCACGGTCGTCTCGAATCTCTTGCGGGCCATCATTTCCCGGTAGGCGGCGAGAAACCGGTCATAGAATTCGACGCTGGTCCCCTGAGTCACGGTGAACCCATTCTTCTCGGCCGACTTCAAGTAGTTGCGCCAGCGCTGGTGGAGTCCCCGGCGCAAATCGTCCAGCGAAAGGCCCAGATCCACCCGCATGGTGCGATCGACTCGGGCTTTCGCGTCTCTGGTGATGCCGTGGGCGGAGCAGATTGACGGGTAGGCGGGTGCGAACACATCGTTGGTGAAGACGGGCGGGAGCATGCGGAGCAAAAGGCCGCGGCGCTCGACATATTCCTGCTGAATAGCGTGGATAACNNGGAGCCTGCAAAGGGGCCCCCAGCGAATATACGCGACTCCTTTTTCCAGCAGCGGGAGCTGAACCAACCGCACCTGGGCCATGGCTGCCACGCAGGAGTTTCGCCGGAGAACGATATGGCTTAGCTGTCGTTCGCCCCAGTGAACCGCGCCGTAAGCCCAGGACTGGTAAATGCTGGCATCGTCAAAATCGCCCAACAGGCTGGACCATTCGGCGGCCGTTATCCGGTCAACCTGGACGGTAATCGGCGCAGCCGTTTCCGTTT
>PLZQ01000159.1 GCA_003152225.1 Limisphaerales bacterium
GGTCACGGACTCAGAAACGGCGGGCGGTCGTAGCCGAGTTTACACCTGATACGTTCATAATGATTCAATAAGACTGCCGCTAACGTGCCCGCAGTCAGCTTATCGGCTGGGAGCAAAAAGACTTGAGGAGCTTTTTGACGGCGAGGGTGAGAGTGCCCCGCTCAGGTATTCCGAGCGCCCGCCCAGCGGCCCAGTTCTGCGGCCACTCGCTCGGTACGACTCGCGACCCCATTGAAAGACACGGAAGAGCGCTAGTGACTCCTTTCGCGACCTGCGTCCCTCAACGCCGCCAGCGATTCCCGCGCCCGGCCGAGGCGGAGCGGAAGTCACGGCGGCTGCGAGAGCCCCCGCCGTTGGAGTGTCCCATGGTCGGCTGCTGATGGGCACGGGCCGGAGTGGCCGGCTGCTCTCGTTGAACCCTGGGCGTGCCCGCGNNCTGATGGCGTCGCCGACCGCGTGCGCGCGGCCCGTGCGGCCGATGCGGTGGACGTAGTCCTCCGAGTGCATGGGGAAGTCGTAGTTCACCACGTGCGAGATGCCGTCCACGTCGATACCGCGGGCCGCAATGTCGGTCGCGACCAGCACGCGCACGGCGCCGGACTTGAAATCCTTCAAGGCGCGCAGGCGCTGGTTTTGGGAACGGTTTGAGTGGAGGGTAGCCGTCCTGATCCCGCCGGCTTCGAGACTGCGCGCGATACGGTCGGCGCCGTGCTTCATGCGCGAGAAGACCAATACCATGTTGAGGCTCGGTTCGCGCAGCAGATGCGCGAGCAGCGCGGATTTCAAGTGTTTGGGAACCTCATAGACGCGTTGCGTGACGGTATCCGCCGGGTTGGCCCGGCGACCAATCTGCACGGTCTTGGGCGCGCGGAGGAACTCGTGCGTGAGCGCCTCGATGTCCGCGGAGAGCGTGGCCGAGAAAAGCAGTGTCTGGCGCCGTTGCGGCAGCGCCTTGACGATCCGGCGGATGTCAGGCAGGAAGCCCATGTCGAGCATGCGTTCGGCTTCGTCGAGCACGAGGAAGTTGAGCTGGGAGAAATTGCAGAGCCGCCGGCCCATCAGGTCAAGCAGCCGGCCCGGCGTCGCCACCAACAGGTCCACTCCGGAGCGCAGCGCCTCGATCTGCGGTCGTTCGCTCACACCGCCATAGACGGTCGCGGCCCGCAAAGGGAGATGCCGGGCGTAAGCGCGCACGTTCTCCTCGATCTGCGCCACCAGTTCACGCGTCGGCGCCACGATTAAAGTGCGGATGTTCCGCGGGCCGCCATTGCTGCCCTGGGCCGCCAGCTTCGCGAGGATCGGTAACACAAAGGCCGCCGTCTTCCCAGTGCCGGTCTGGGCGATGCCGATGAGGTCGTGCCCGGCGAGGATGAGCGGGATGGCGGCCGATTGGATAGGCGTGGGCTCGGTGTAACCGGCTTCCTGAACGGCTTTGAGGATATTGGCGTCGAGGCCAAAAGCGTGAAACGGCATATATTGATTAATTAAACTGCGTTAAAACTGTCCTGCGGGATAACCAAAAGATGGGGAACCAGATCTTGGAAGCTCGCCGAGTAACTAAATATACACGAAGCCCAGCCGACCGCAACAGCGATTCCATGCTACATGAATCCATGGGAGGAACTGGCCACAAGCGAGCATGTTGATCGTGCCCCTTAAGCTTGCCGCGTTCGGCCGCGGCTAATCCCGTTACACCCTGGCCATTCTAAAGCCTGAAGGCTGTGCCCCAGGCGATCAACGCTCGTCCATTGGTGTGTGCGCCACTCCGGTAAACGCTCCTGCGCGCCTGCCGCCCTCAGCCACTTCTTCCCTCGTCATGTCCAGGGCCAGGAACTCGCGCGAAGTCCGCGCCTCATGGTGTCCCTGGACGACGGCGAGTTGCAGCCATTTGAAAGCTTCGACCCGGCATTCCGACGCTTCCGGTTCCGGGCAACTCTTACCGGCACGATGCCGCCTGAGCCCCACCTGATATTGTGCCCCGGCATGACCCTGCTCCGCTGCCCGGCGCAACCACTGCAAAGCTATGGCTTCGTTGCGCGGCACACCCCGGCCCTGCCAATAGAGCAATCCCAGTTGGTATTGTGCCTCAATATGATTCTCGTTGGCCGCCTTCTGATAGCAATCCACGGCCTGCTTGTAGTCGCGTGCCACGCCGTCCCCGTTGGCGAACTTAAGCCCTTGCCGGCACAACATTTCTGCATCGCTCGGCGGCGTATTGGCGGGAAGGGTTCCGGCAGCCACCGTTTCAGCACGGGAAATCAATCGGCGAAAGAACGACAAAGCCATTATCGCCATACTAACTAGTCTGCAGGGCAACTCAACACCTATTTAGGCTATCTGGCTATCTCACCCTCCTTTCTTCCGCAGGTGGACGCCCACCTCCGGCACATCCTGGAGCTCGCCGCCGCAGCACATGGATAGCGCAGCATGAGCAGGAGCAAGCGGAGACTTTCTTCTCCGTGAGCTCAGTTACGCCTTGTGGAATGCAGCAAGCGGCCCGTCACCTACCCGCCCGCGAATACCGGACGGAAGTTCGCCTCACTTAAGATTCGGGCGACCTCCTGGCGCTTGTCCCCCTGGATCTCGATCTGGCCATTCTTTACCGTGCCACCCGTGCCGCAAGCCTTCTGCATGGTTTTGGCCAGTTGCTCCTTTTCCGGCAGGCCGATGCCCACAAAGCCTTTCACCACCGTCACCGTCTTGCCGCCGCGGCCGGCCTTCTGCCGGATGATGTCCACCCGGCCACGGTTCTTGCGCGCCGGTTTGGTTTCGGGTCGTTGCCCGGAATCCACAGGTGAAGCTTCGGTGCCCGGCGGGAGCCCTTCGCTGGACAAAGCGCCAAAAGGATTGTGGCCAAAACTCTGTCTGCCGTTCGTGGGAATGCGCTCGGGGCCGCTCATCACTGATGCTCCGGGAGTATCCTAATCCCTGAAGTTCGTGAACTGCAATGCCACCGGGAAATCCTTCGCCCGCACGGCGGCGATCACGCTCTGTAGATCGTCCCGGCTCTTGCCGGTCACGCGGACCTGCTGGTCCTGAATCTGCGTGGTTACCTTGAACTTCGACTCGCGGATGAAGCCGGTGACTTGTTTGGCTATCTCGGTCTCGAGGCCCTGCTTGATCTTGATCACCTGCCGCGCGTGCCCCAGCGGCGACACATCCGGCTCGCACTGCTCGACGTTCTTGAGGCTGATATTGCGCTTGGCGATCTTGCCGATGACAATCTCCGTCAGCGCCTTAAGCTTGAACGGGTTGTCGGCCGAAAGCTTGATCTCGTTCTTCTCAAGCACGATAGACGCGTTGGTGCCACGGAAATCAAAGCGGTTGGCCAATTCCTTGTTGGCGATGTTCACGGCGTTCTCGATTTCCATCGAGTTAACCTGGCTGACGATATCGAATGATGGCATGGCGACATGCTAATCCACCGCCCGAAAATGGGAAGGTTTTCCTATTGCTGCGCCCCGCCGATTCATTGACGCTGCGCGGGTGAATCGAGCAAAGTAACAGTTTGCGCTGGAAACTTCGCCCAGTGCGTACCAGCATTGACGTCATGAGATTGTCATTGCTCCTGCCGGCTGTGATTGTTTTCGCTCTCGAGATTGCCAACGCGCAGTCCGCAGGCTTTCTCCACGCGACGAACTCGCGGATTATCGACGGGCAGGGCCGAGAGGTGATACTGCGGGGGATGGGGTTGGGCGGTTGGATGTTGCAGGAGGGCTACATGCTGGGCATCAGCAAAGAAGGAACCCAGCACTCCATCAAAGCCCGCATCACCGACCTGGCCGGACCGGAGGACTGCGCGAAATTCTACCAGCTCTGGCTCCAAAACCACATGACCCGGGCGGATGTAAACCTGCTGGCGAAAGCGGGCTTCAACAGCGTCCGCCTCCCAATGCACTACAACCTGTTCACCCTGCCTATCGAACAGGAACCAGTCAAAGGCCAGAACACCTGGTTGACCAATGGATTCGACCTGGTCGATAACCTGCTGTCGTGGTGCAAGGCCAATCAGATCTATTTGATCCTGGATCTGCACGCTTCTCCTGGCGGGCAAGGCAAGGATGCCAACATTTCGGACGCGGACCCTTCAAAGCCATCTCTGTGGGAGAGCGAGCTGAACCGGCAAAAGACTATCGCTCTCTGGCGGAAGTTGGCGCAGCGCTATGCCACCGAGCCCTGGATCGGGGGGTACGATCTGCTCAACGAACCAAACTGGACCTTCGAAGGCAAAGATAAGAACGGTAAAGAGGATTCTTCGAACCAGCCGATCTGGGATCTTTACCAGGCCATCACCCGCTCAATCCGGGAAGTGGACAAGAACCACATGATCATTATCGAAGGCAATAGCTGGGGCAACAACTACAACGGTTTCCCCGGCCCATGGGACAGCAACATGGCCCTTAGCTTCCACAAATACTGGAATCCGAACACGCCCGAGACGATCGCGCGTTTCCTCTCCCTGCGCGATAAGTTCCATCTGCCGCTCTGGTTGGGCGAAAGCGGGGAGAATTCCAACCAATGGTTTCGGGAGTGCGTGGCCCTGGTTGAGAAGAACCATATTGGGTGGGCCTGGTGGCCGTATAAGAAGGTGAACTCCGGTTCCTGTGTGCTGACTGTCAAACGCCCGGGCGATTTCAAGACGCTGGTTGATTACTGGAACAAAGGCGGGGAGCGTCCTTCCGCGGAAGTGGCTCACAAAGCCTTGTTCGAATTGGTGGAGAACCTCAAGGCCGCCAACTGCCGTTATAACACCAATGTGGTGGAGTCATTGATCCCGCGCGAGACTGCTGAGAAACCCCTTTACCTGGACCCGGCGCAACCGGCCGAGAAACGCGCCGAGGATTTGATCGCGCGCCTGACGCTGGAGGAGAAGGCGATGCTGCTTAATCATAAGGGCACCACCGTGGAACGCTTTGGCATCAAATGCGACCGCTGGAACCAGTGCCTCCATGGGGTCTGGTGGGATCGCCCGACCACCCTGTTCCCCGTGCCGATTGCGCTGGCGGCGACGTGGGATTCCAACCTGGTCCATGAGGTCGCCACGGCTATCTCCGATGAAGCGCGCGCCATCTACAACGGCTGGCATCAAGACCGGACGTTTCCCGGCGAGCACAAGGGGCTGATCTATCGCGCGCCCGTCATTAACATCGAACGAAACCCTTACTGGGGGCGCAATGAGGAGGCCTATGGGGAGGATCCCTATCTGACGGGCCGCCTCGGCGTGGCGTATGTCAAGGGTTTGCAGGGCAATGACCCGCATTACTTGAAGCTGGTTTCCACCCTTAAGCATTACGCCGTCAACAACGTCGAGCAGGGCCGCACCAGCCTCTCGGCCACTGTCCCCGAAAGGATGCTTTACGAGTATTGGCTCCCGCACTTCCGCGATTGCATCGTCGAAGGCCAGGCCCAGTCGGTCATGGCCTCCTACAACGCGATCAACGGCATGCCCAGCAACATCAACCCCCTCTTGCTCACCGAAATCCTCAAGCAGCAATGGGGATTCCAAGGCTTTGTGGTGTCGGACCTGGGCGGCGTGAACACCATGGTGACCGGGCACATGAAAGGCCGCATGACCTATGAAGAGGCCGTGGCCAAATCCCTGATCGCCGGCTGCGACTTCTCCGACAAGGAATTCGAGGCCCACCTGCCCGCGGCGATCCGGCAGGGGTTGCTGCCCGAGGCGCGCCTCAACGATGCGGTGTTCCGTGTCCTGCGTGATCGCATCCGCCTCGGCGAGTTCGACCCCCAGGAGCTGGTGCCTTACAGCAAGATCCCCACGAATGTGATTTGCAGTCTGGAGCATCGGACGCTGGCATTGAAGGCTGCCCGGGAATCCATCGTGCTGCTCGTCAACCGGAACCACTTTCTGCCGCTCAACAAGATCAAGCTCAAGACCATCGCCGTCATCGGCCCCCACGCGAACTCCTTCACGCCCGGCGGCTACAGCGGCAAGGCGGAGAACCCCGTCAAGGCCCTCCAGGGCATCCGCAACCGCGCAGGGCAGGGGACCGAGGTGCTCTGCGCGGGCGGATGCGCCATCAGCGGCGGCGCCAATGAGGATGATTCCATCACCCAAGCCGCTGCCGTTGCCCGAGGCGCGGACGTGGCGATCGTGTATGTCGGCACCAACAACAAGATCGAGTCCGAGGGCCATGACCGCACCAGCCTGTCACTGCCGGGCCGCCAGGAAGACCTGGTCAAGGCGGTTTGCGCCGCCAACCCAAAGACCGTGGTGGTCCTGATGAACGCCGGCCCGTTGACCGTCCCCTGGCTCAAGGAAAACGTCCCGGCCCTCCTGGAGACCTGGTGGACTGGCGTCGAGGGCGGCGACGCGATTGCCGACGTGCTCTTCGGCGACGTTAACCCAGCGGGGCGCCTTCCCCACACCGTCTATGCTTCCGAAAGCCAGGTGCCGCCCCAGGATGAATACGATGTCACCAAGGGATTCACTTACATGTATCTGAACGGCAAGCCGCTCTTCCCCTTCGGCCACGGGCTGAGCTACACCACGTTCAATTACTCGAATTTGCAGGTCTCGCCCAGGCAGATTCCAGCGACCGGCAAGGTCACCGTGCGCGTTGATGTGGAGAACACGGGCAAGCGCCCGGGCGACGAGGTGGTCCAGCTCTACGTTCACGAGGTCAAATGCAGCGTAAAACGCCCTAGCAAGGAACTGCGCGGCTTCGAGCGGGTCGCCTTGCGCCCTAGCCAGAAGAAAACCGTCGCGTTCACCCTCGCCGGGGAGAAGCTTTCATTTTGGGATGTGAAATCCCACGGCTTCGTTGTGGAACCGGGCGCGTTTGAGGTGTTGGTCGGAAGTTCTTCGGAGGACATCCGCGTTCAGACCCGCATCCAATTGAAATGAGAGTGAGCCTGAACTCTGTTGATCAGCCCGTGCCAATTGGGAAAGGTCGAAGGGACCGAATGAGCGTGAGCGTGGCAGTGTGCGCTCCTCTTGTGAGCGCGTAATCGTCACAAATGGCCTTTATTGCGGGAGAAAGTCCATGACGACCCGCCTCTGCCTCCAGATCGCCAAGCAATCGGTCGATCTCATTGATCCGGGTCAACTCTCTAATCTCAAGGTTCTCCAGCTCCCTCCAGAAATCCCGTAGGGCCCTCCTCGAGTTAAGGTGCAGCCTCCAAACCGTATACTTGGCAGGGTCGCTCAATCCCCGAACCTGGCACAACTCCCCCGTCTTGGGGTCGCGGACTATGCAGAAGTGGTAGTCGGGATCATCCTTGCAGGGATCGACAAAGCGAAGCCCGGCCTTCTCCTCATCCTCTGTCGGGTAGTCCTTCTTGTAGTGCGAATTGCACACAACACAAGAGTAATACAGATTCGTCCAAGCCAGCCTTAAGTCAGGATACCGCTTTTGGTCCAGAAAGTGATCAACCGTCATACCCTCCAAACCTCCATTCCGATTGTCTGGGGCAAGACAATATGCGCACCGCTCACGAAAGAGCGGCTGCAGATACGGCTTATATGCACCGTGCTTTTTGAACGGGCCGGGGTCGGTTCCCCGCAGAATCCTCATGGCTTGGAGTTCGAGGTTCCGATTACATCTGCCAATCTATTGGCGAGGCTCCCCAACTCACGTTCCTCCTTTCCTTGCGCGGATTCTACCGATTCCAGCCAGGAATCGTCCGGGGGCTGCAGCGCATAGTCACGCCCATCAACCTCCGCCTGTAACGCATACAGTTCATCTTCCTCGTCGGGCCTCAACGCTTCAGTTACGCTGCGCTCGTTTAGTTGCTCATACCGCCTTTCACGATCTTCCGCCATGCCGACAGAACGACCGCTCTGGATGTCCTGGTATGTGTGGGACAGATAAGCATAAAGTGGGATGTTCGCAGCGAATCCAGGTGGAAAATATCCCGTGAATGACCCCGGTACGCCCAACCGCGGCTTTTCTGAGAATTGCTCCAGCAGCTTTCGCTCAGCGCGGGCCGGCAAGTCGTAAAGCCGCAAGACTTGGGCATCAACTTGCTTGAGCAACTCATGGAGGGTCTCGATGGTGATGCGGAGCCCTGATCGCTTCTCAAAGTCCAAGTCTCCCTCGGGTGGCTGCGAGTCGAATCGAGCGGCCGACGCACGATAGGCCCTTACAGCCTTCACCACCTGGCGAATGCCAACCTCGTCATTGTGCGGAACCGGTAGCTGGCGCAGGTCCCCATCCTGAATGTTTCGCTTTAAGGAATGGGTGTAAATATAAGCACTGGCAACCGGGCTCCAGCAGAGCGCCAAGATGTACTCCAGCGGGTGCATCGTGATGTCCCGGGGCCGCACAGCAAAGAAGCTGCTGAGGAAGGGGTGTCCCTCCTTATCCATAAAGGCTTTGAGTCTCCAAATATCTCGAACGGGGTTCCTCGGAGCCAGTACCTGCGGTTTTCCTGGCGAAGTCCCCAAGAGCGGACGGCGGATCGCCTTCTTGGATAGACTGATGTAAGAAACCTCCGGATGGCTATGCAGCGCCCAGTCTCCGCGCGAGAATGCGTAACCAGGCTGGCCGCCTCGAAAGGGTTTTTCGCTTACAACCCGTATGCCCTTAACCTTCTTTTTCGCCTTATGCTGAAGCCCCTGTCCAACCTCGGCAATCGACTCGAGCTTCGGCCTCTGGCGCAGCCACGACCATACTTCCTCCTCTAGCTCGGGAACCCACAATGCGTAACCATCACGCTCGGAAAATGCCGCCTGGGGGAATACGCGGTCACTTGTGAAACGGTAATCCTGTTTGAACGGCTCTTTATCATCCTCGCGTACCCGCCGGCAGCGCACCCTCACCGGTGGCAGCCTCCGTGCGGGAAAGCGGCGTCCCAAGAGCAAAGTTACCTCCTGATCGGCGAACGTGAATAAACCGTCCGGGAACATGGAAACTTCCGCCAACTCGCAATTACTAACCAACCACTTCCGAAATTCGATGATCTTCTCCCTGTTCACGTTTTCCCCAAACAAGAGAGTTGAAGGCAACACCACTCCAAATACTGCGCTAGCTGGAAGCTGTTTAAAAGCTCTCTCCAGCATCTGGAAGGGCTTGCCATCTTCAAAAGGAGGATTGGATAGGAAAACCGTGCACTTCTGCGCTGCGTCTTCCAAACCTCGCCCCGCGAACATGTCACCCGACTTAAGGCCGGCCCACCCGTTCGGGTTGGGCTCATCTGCAACGGTCAGGGACAGCCGGGCTATTTCAAGGGCGAAGCTGTCTTTCTCAATGCCCCGTAGCCTTTCCCGCAGAAACATGCTGAGTGAGCCAGAATCAGGGTTCACTTGGAGGTTGCGCAGCAGACGCATCATGCCAATCAGAAACGGGGCATGGCCGCAGGCCGGCTCGAATACGTTCAGATGCTCTGGTGGGATTTTCTTGATCCAATGGGCCAATTGCCAGACAACGTAATCTACGAGATAAGAGGGCGTCGCATGGGTGCCATGCAGCTTCCGTGTTTCCGCGGTAATCAGCGCCTGCTCATATACATCGGCCAAAGCCTCAGTTGTCAGATTGCGGAGGTTGCCCATCCGTTTGAAGATGTCTCCCGTCGCCTCCAAAGCCTTCTGCTGCCGCGTCTGCCCAATCTCGACTAGTTCCTTGGAGCCATAGTGCTTCTGCACTCGTTGCAGAGTGTCGTAAACGTCGTCCAGCTTAGCGGCTATAAAGCCGGGAACCCCTTTATCTTTCAGGATTTTGGCCGCCAGCAGCCGAAACACTGACTTAAATATCCACTCCTGCTGTGGAATCGTAATCTTCCCTGGAAAGGCTTCCTTGAGCGTGCTGGCAGCGTTAACGACTTCGGCCACCAGGGCCGTTCCAATCTTCTTTTCTGCGTAGGGCAGCAGGCCGGTATCGACAAACATATCCATCTGCCGCTGCCCACCGAGCACCCGGCCAATCGTCTTCGCCTCATATATTTTGCGCGGGCTGAGGTATCGCTCGTTCGTGGAGAAAAAGTTTGCCGCCTGCTGGCTGGTCAAGCCTCGTTCTACACAAGTCGCATCGGTGCGCCCCGGCCTCCAAACCTGAAGCATATCGTTGAAGTTGACGAGCACAACCGGCGCCCCAAGGCTCCGGCAAGCCATAACCTCCTGACGAGGGTCTTGTGTTCGAGAATCGAATGCGGCTATGCAGGCAGAACGCGCGTCAAAAGGGCGGTGCGCGAAGGCGGCCAAGTCCACAAAACGGCCATCTCCATATGAGTACCGCTCGGCCAGAAGGTCTGGACTATACCCGCACCCGTTGAGCAGGAAGCGTTTGAGTGAATTTGCGTTTAGACGCGCGTTTGGCATGAACTGGTCCAGCGTTCGTCCATTGATAGTCGTAAGTTTAATTCCGGCGCGGTCGAAAGCAACCTGTAATTCGGCTCGGCACGATCCGCTGCCTTTTACTGTCCACTCCCGACCCAAGCTGCAGTGCCCCTCCAATCTTTCTTCAGCAGCCTCTTCAGCCACCCTGGGGTGAATCCTTGCTCCCTCCCTATCCGCTCCCGTACTTGAGGACAAACGCCCGGCATGCCCGATTAACCCAAGTTGGGTTGTGCTGAATCCGCATTAACTGCCACGGGGGGCGTTGACGGAGCCTTTTCTGCGTCGAAGCGCGCCAGGACGTTCAGTGCGAACTCGCGCTGTTCGGGAGGCAGTGGATCCAGCAGGCTTTTCTCGCCGCCTTCCAGGACGGCGCACACCGGTTCAAGAAAAACCAACGCTTGTCTCGTCTCAGGTGGTTGTGCCCCGAGCAGCCGGCGGGCGGCGTGAAGCCAGCCCTGAAGCATCTCGGGTGAGGCGAGGTCCGCGAGGAATCTCGTGAGCGCCAAAACCCTCTGGTCTGAAGGCTTGGTCGCGAGGTGCTGCGCAAGACGGTCCAAGGTGTTGTTCGCCTCGTTCGTCGCTCCATCATCTTGGGCCTCGGATGCGAAACGCGTGTTGGCCAGAGACGCGGCGAAATACTCAGTGCTAAGATCGGCTTCATGCAGGGCGCTCGGTGAGGCTCCGCCCTCGAGCTTGGCAAACGACTGAATGGTGGCGAATCGTTCCTCGGCTTCGAACCAGATGCGCAGCACCTCCACGAAGAGTTCAATGCGCCGCCGGTTCTGGTTGAGGTAACGCATTTGGTACCAGATGGCGAAGAGCTTGTCGGGCACCGTGTAGTTGGCGGCACGGCCCTTGCCGCCGCCGAGCAACTCGACGATCTGAGCGTCCTTCAGGCGCTTGAGCTGGGTGGTGATGGCGTTGAGCGGGAGGCGAGTCCGTTCCACCAGGTCCGTCGGCTGGGCCGTGCCTCCGTTTTCCATCAAGGCATGGACGATCTTCCGCTGCTGCGGGGGGAGATTCTCCATCTCGTCCTTGAGGAGAGGCGTCAGCTCGTCCACCAGACGCCGGAGGCACTGGACAATCGTGGTGACCAGGCGCTGGCTCAGCAGCTCGTAGAGCATGAGGATGAGCCGGGGGTTGCCACCAGCCAGATGAACGATGGCGCGAATCTTGGCACGCTGTTCCCGAAAATCACGGAGGAAACGCTCATTACCGTCGAACTCCGCCCGGCGCTGAAGCAGCTCGAAAACCTGTTCGGCGCTGAGCCGGTCCAATGGCACCGAGCCAAAGTAGTTGAAGAACGCCTCGTCATAACTCTTGAGGGAATCAAACACATGGACCGAGCTGCCAATGAGCATCATGAACGGGTCCGTCATCAGCAGCCGTCGCAGCGTGCCCTTCATCTGGTCGTCGAGGCATTCCTCCAGCAGCAGGTTGAGGTTTTCCACGAACACGACCAGCCGCTTATGGGCCGTTCGAGTGATCTCCCTTAAGCCGGTGACGGCCAGTTGCTCGCTTTGCTCATCGTTGGACTCCGCCTCGACCTTCTCCAACCACGCGTGCGCATCGGCCAGTCCACCCGCGTCAAGCTCGCGCAGGATCGCCGCCAGGAAGTCTCGCAGCGAGACGACGCCGAACTGTTCCTCAGGGAACACAACCGGCAGCCAGGCGCCGCTCAGTTCCGGGTCCCGCGTCAGGCGCAAGGCGACCATGCGGATCACCGTGGATTTGCCCGCCCCGCGCGGCCCGGTGACGACGAAGCTTGACAGAGTCCCCGAGTGCATCTGATCCCGCAGTGATTTAAGCAGGTAGTCCACCGTGTGGCCGCGCGCCGCAAAGGTAGCGTCGAGTTCGGCCTCCGACATCTCCGACGGCGTGTACTTGTGCGCGACGAGGCTCATCGTTGCTGGCCTTTCGAATCCTCGCCTTTTGGGGTCGTTCCGCTTGGGATTCTGGCACTTGCAGCCGATGGTGGATACCATGGCCGCCACCAGTCCTGCATAATCTTCAATCGGAAGTAGAATTCGTTTGTGTCCGGATCAAGGCGCAGATACCAGTCGTATTCGAGATCCGCCATGATGTCGTCGAACCCTTGTTCGCTCGCGCCGCGACCCTGCGCCCTACGGTAAATGTCGAACAGCGCCGGGCGCGAGATGCGCCCTCGCCCAGCCACTGAGCGCAGAATCGCCTGCGCGGCTTTCTGGCCAGCAGGACCATAACGCTTCAACCGGGTGCTGTAGTGGTCGAAGTAGTTTCGGCAGGTAGGCCCCAACACCCGCTCTCCGTAAACCTGTTCAAGGTCGGCGATGGTCAGGCTGCCGCGCTTCGATCTGGGCATTTGGCCAAGCTGCGAAAAGAAAATATGGATGAAATATGGTACCGGCGCGCCGATGAGCTCGAACAACTTGACGGAGAGTTCCGGACTCCAATTCAGTTCAAACGTAGCGCCGAGAGCCTGTGCGAGCTCGGCTGCGCAATCCGGGCCAAGTGGTTCGACCGTGAGCCGGGTGAAATCAACCAGCCGATCCGTGGCGCCCAGCCTCTTGAGTATCTGGTCTATGCCAACGCTTCCGGCGACGATAAACCGATGGCGGCGCAGGATGTCTTTCTGTGCAATACGGACGGGGCGAAACCAGGCCAGGAAGTCCCGCGCGACCTCGTCCCCTCGCTTTTCGCTGATTCGGTCGAGCATGGCGGGCAGTTCATCGAAGAGGAAGATGATGGTGTCGTCGGCTTTCTCCAGTTCCATGAGCAGACGCTTGGCGGCCTCACTCCAGTCTTCATGGATTGCCGCCTTGAACTTGACCTTTGCCCCTTCAAACCCGGCTTCATCGAAGGTGTCCTTCACCCAATCCACGACGGACGCGGGCAGTTTCCGGATGCCGCGGAGGAATGCTCGTATCTTGTTGTGGGCGAGAAGTTCCTTCGTGACCCGCCAGACAAACTCCTCCGGTGAATCGACATCTTCCAGTTCAAAGGAGAGCGGTAAATATCCCTCGCGCGGGTGCAGGAGCACGTGGCGCATCACGCCGCTCTTGCCGAAACGACGCGGCGCAAGCAGCAGGATGTTGTTAGCTTCCAGCATGCGCCAGAGGTGGTCAATAAAGTCTTCCCGGCCGTAAAGCTCATCCGGCTCAGGGATTTGGCCGACTAAACTGCGCGTCTTTTTCATAAGCAACAGAACTGTTGCTTAATTAGTATAATAAAGCAACAAAAATGTTGCTACTTCCTAGCGCGGGTCGGCGGGAATGCCATAAGAACCTCAGGCGGCCACGAGCCGCATGCTGGCAGGTGCGGCTGGTTCGCTGCCCGGGAGGCGAATATCAGCCTCACCCAGGTGGTCAATCCGTCCGACTACCCCAAGGAGGCCTTCTTCGGCGGAAACAGCCGCAGAGGCGATTTTGGGATTTGTTTGCTTGAAACCCAACGGGCATTGCCCAGATTACCTTTGGACACGCACTTCCGTTTCCATATCGGCAAAGCGATGGAGGCGGGGTGCCTCTTTCTGGAGCGGGCCGGCGGGCGGATGAACATCATGAAGCTGGTGAAGCTGACGAATGGGTAGCCCCCATCGCGGTAGAGCAAATCGGCATGGCGCTCGGCAAGACGCCGCAGCAAATCCAGCGGCTCCGTCAGGAGCGGCATGTTTGGCGGGCAAGTATCCAGCCAACCCTTGACTTCCCGATGGGTGCGGCGTTCCCGAGGAGAACTGCCGCGGTTCATCGAAGCCCATTGCCGCAGCGTTGCTGTGAAAAAGTGTTCGCCACAATGAGTTCGGGGATTATATTGGCGGCATGACGGAAACCGTGGCCAGCAACGTAATGGATCGTGTGCTCGATCCTTTGAGCCGCAACCTGACTGTGGAGGCCGCCCGCATCTTGGGCGCCCTTCGCCTGGATGACGCCGCGCAAGCGCGCCTGGAGGAGTTGGCATCCAGAAACACCGAAGGCCAGCTTACGCCGGAGGAGCGCGCCGAGTATGAAGCCTGGGTGTCGGCGTGTGATCTCGTCGGCATATTGCAGTCGAAAGCCCAGGCTTGGCTGAATCACGCGCACGCCGGGTGATGGACACCGCGCTGCGCCAGCGGGTGCGGGATCGGGCCGGCCACCGTTGCGAGTATTGCCGTTTGCGCCAGGAGCACCAACCGGTCTGCCGGTTTCATATCGAGCACATCATCCCCCGGCAGCATGGGGGTGGAGACGAGGAGGAGAACCTGGCTTTGGCCTGTTTCCACTGCAACCTGCACAAGGGCACCAACCTCACCGGGGTTGACCCCGACTCGGGCGAGATTGTGGGGCTGTTTCATCCGCGCCGGGATCGCTGGCGCGATCACTTTGGATGGCACGGCCTCGCGTTGGTTGGCCTGACGGCCATGGGGCGTACGACCATCCAAGTGCTCAAAATCAACGCGCCCCGCCGGCTGGAGTTGCGGGCTTCGGTGCTGAAGTGGAGCGACCTCGATTGAACTGCTGCTGCTGCATGGCGAGGGTGATGATGTTGGGTGCCGTGTTTGGCAAGGTGCGGTGCGGGCTTGCAGCCGAGCCGCGGGAAACATAGGTTCACGCCATGCGTTTGCGAGTCAATGCGACGCCCCTTCATTTGAGCCATGCGACTTTGATTTCTTTCTCCACCGCCTTGAACTCCCGGTCGCCGGTGACGAGTTCAGCTTTCTTTTCCTTGGCCAGGGCGGCAGCGAAAGCGTCGGCCAGGCTCATGGTGAACCGGGCTTTGAAATCGGCCGCGGTTTCCGCCATCTCGCGCGTCGTGGAGTGAAAATCAATGGGCAGACCCTGAAGAATCTTTGCCGCCTCCTCCCACGCCTTGGCCCCGTCCCTCTTCACAATGGAGTATTTGACTTCGGCGTAGTTCACGTCGGTCATGTGCAGCGGAGTGTCATTCTTTCCGGCGGCCACCAGCAGATTCTCCACCGTCTCGGCGCCGGGCTCGTCACGGAAGTAGGCGATGAGAGCGAAGCTGTCGAGCACCTTAGCGGACATGGCGCTCCTCCAGTTCCTTTTCCTCTTTCTGGTGCGTGGCCCATTCTTCGGCCAAGCGCTGGTCGCCCGGCTTGCGCTTGATGATGCCCCGGCCGCGCTTGATGAGCGCGGCGGTCACCGGCTTCAGGAGAATGCCTTCCGGCGTGGCCTGAACCACGGCCTTCGTTCCATCCTCGATGTGGAATTCCTTGCGCAGCCAGGCGGGAATGACGACCTGCCCTTTGGTGGTGAACCAGACGGAATCGGTCTTGATAGGCATATTCGTGGCATAAAATATGACTTAATTAACAATGTCCGTCAACAGCAAAGGTGTAAGCAACAATTACCACACTCTGATACAATGGTATATTAGCTGACTTGGCGGGTGAGCGGTTGCAACCGTCTGCTGTGCTTCGTCTCGGCTGGCACCTGCCTGGGTGTTGCTAAAGGTATGTAGAAAGAGCGGTTGAAACCACGAACCCTGCTATGGGGTGGTGTCGCGGCAGCAGGCGAACTGGAACAGGGCGGGCGGCAGAGGAGTGCGGGAAGTGCTTGCAAATAAGCTGGCCTGATCAAAAAAGGGGTTTTGAGGGGGGTCTATGGTACCAGGGTATGTCCAGGGTGGTACCAGACCAGTGGGAGAGTGCCCCGAGGTGGGGAAAACGGGGACGATGGATTCGGGTTTCTTATAGGTTCGGGGCGGGCTTCGCCCTGAAAGTCCGGCCAAAGCCACGCGGGAGCGAAGGCAGAAGGGAGAACGCAGAATGAAGAAATCCGGTCCCGAGACTCGCCGGCAACTTCTCAGTGAGGTGCGATCCTGGCTCGACAATCGGCCTCAGCCGAGCCAGACTGCCGGATCGATGGCCACCAACGCCGATGTTCCGCTCGACCAGCTCTGGAAAGAGTATGGCGAGGGGTTTAGCGATTTCGACGACCTGACGCTGGCACGTTGGCTGGCGCAAACGCTCGGCCAGCTCAAGGGCCGGGCCTGGCGGCTTTCGCATCCGTTGCTGGGCGCCTACCGCTTGGCCGCGCAGTTGGCCCACGAGCGCCAGATCTGGCTCAAGCGCCTGGTGGCGACGCCCAACGCCTACTCCGAATCGCCCTGCTGTCGCGCCCCCATGCTGCCGCTGCTCACGCGGGATGTGCAAGAGGCCGGCCTGATCTGCCAGCATTGCAGCGAGACACTCGTGCCGTTCGAGGAGATCCCCGGCGGGCTGCGGAGCGATTTGGGGGATTGGGCGGCGCGCTACGCCCCGATCCACGCCGTCGCTCACTGGGACGACCGGCAACGCAAAACTGCCGGCGACTACGACCACGCCTACGAAAGCGCCGCCGAGGAAGCCGAGCAGTTGCTGGCGCAGGCCGGCACTCAATTTGCGCCCCGGCTGCTGGAGTTTTACGCGGCGGCGGTTTGGGAAGACCAGGATGAGTGCCTCGAGGTGCGGCCCGAGGATGTGCAACTGTAGGGGCTTATTCGCTCGTGCGGCCCGTGAAGCTGGCGAGCAGCACGCCAATAGTGTCCAAGTCGCCGCGCGCGGGGCGGGCTTCGTAGTAACGGTTAACCATGAGGGAGAAGACCAGGTGCTCGCCCGCTGCCGTAGTCACGTAGCCTGACATGCTGTTCGCCCAGCGCAGTGTCCCGGTCTTGGCGCGCACATTGCCGGCGGCAGGGGTGTCTTTCATGCGGTTTCTGAGCGTGCCGTCCACGCCGGCAATGGGCAGCGCCTCAAGATAGACTTGGGCGCACCGGTGCATGTTCATGAACTTGAGCAGAGTGACGGTGGCGTTGGGCGTCGTCAGGTTGTCGCGCGAAAGGCCCGAGCCCTCCTCGAATATGACCTCCCCTCGCTTGAGGCCGGCTTCGGCCAGGAACTTGTTCAGCTCGCGAATGCCGAGGTCCTCCGAGGTCTCATCGGCGGACGAATCAGCGGGCCGGGACCTCTCGCCGACGTGCGCCAGGAGCAGGTCGGTGTAGAGATTCTGCGAAGGCTTCTCCACTTCGCGCGCGATGTCCCGCATCGGCAGCGATTCCACCGAGCCCAGCTCGACCAGGCTGCGGTAATCGAGCGGCTGCGCCTGCCGGTCCAGCCAATTGACACTGCGGACCTTGCCTTTGACCTCGATCCCCTGGCGCACCAGGGCTTCTCGCAAGAACGAAACAAATAGGCCGGCGGGATTGTGCACGGTGACCTCGTTGGTATAGCCCGTGTCGTCAACGGGCATCTGGCCGGAGACGCGAAGCACGTTCT
>PLZQ01000010.1 GCA_003152225.1 Limisphaerales bacterium
ACCGCCAACGCCGGAGACAACATTGTGTTGCGGCTGGGTTCGAGCGGTTTCCAGGGCAACCTGAACCTGTACGGGCCGAACGGTGCGTTGCTCAAGACCGCCGGCGGCAACAGCCCGGATTGGGAACTCCCCTACACCGCGACCAACAGCGGCACCTTTACCGCGCTGGTCAGCAGCTTTTACCAGGGAAACACTGGCACTTATGTGCTGCACCTGGCTCAATTCCCCGAGGCGTTCACTGTGCCGGCGGGTGAGGAAGGCGGCCCGATGGCCAACGGCGGCAACTACAGCGGTACGCTCAGCCTGGGCGACCTGGACTTGTGGTCATTCACTGCCAACGCTGGCGACAACATCGTGCTGCGGCTCGGTTCGAGCGGCTTCCAGGGCAACCTGAGGCTGTACGGGCCGACCGGTGCGTTGCTCAAGACCTCCGGCGGCAACAGCCCGGATTGGGAGCTTGCCTACACCGCGACCAACAGCGGCACCTTTACCGCGCTGGTCAGCAGCTTTTACCTGGATAACACCGGCACCTATGTGCTGCACCTGGCTCAATTCCCCGAGGCGTTCACTGTCCCGGCGGGTGACGAAGGCGGCCCAATGGCCAACGGCGGCAACTACAGCGGAACGCTCAGCCTGGGCGACTTGGACCAGTGGTCATTTACCGCGAACGCCGGGGACAACATTGTATTGCGGCTCGGCTCGACGGGCTTCCAGGGCAACTTGAGACTGTACGGGCCGACCGGTGCGTTGCTCAAAACCTCCGGCGGCAACAGCCCGGATTGGGAGCTCGCCTACACCGCGACCAACAGCGGCACCTTTACCGCGCTGGTCAGCAGCTTTTACCTGGATAACACCGGCACCTATGTGCTGCACCTGGCTCAATTCCCCGAGGCGTTCACTGTGCCGGCGGGCGACGAAGGCGGCCCGATGACCAACGGCCTTAACTACAGCGGAACGCTCAGCCTGGGCGACTTGGACCAGTGGTCGTTCACCGCCTGCACCGGCGACCTAATCAGTCTTCGGCTCAACTCAACGAATTTCGAGGGGAACCTCGACCTGTACGGGCCGACTGGCGCGCTGCTGAAATCAGCCGGCGGCAATGCCACTACGTGGAGCATCACCTACACCACGACCAACTGCGGCAGGTTCGCCGTGCTGGTCAGCAGCTATTACGGGGGCAACAGCGGCACGTACGGCCTCATCGCCAATGGGCTTTCCGATGAGTTGAGGCTTTGCGCGCCTGCCATTTCAGGCGCGCGCCTCACGGTCAACGGGATCGGCGGTGACCCGGGCGCGACTTTCATTCTGTCCTCCACCACGAACGTCGCCAAGCCGTTCAGCCTCTGGACACCCGTCCTGACCAATCAATTCGACCAGTACGGAGTGCTCACTTACACGAACGTTTACAACCCCGCGCTAACGCAACAGTATTTCCGTTTCCTGGTGCCGTAGCCGATCCAAGTATCCAGTCTCGACTATGCGTAATTCCTTGCACCGGTATTTCGCGCCGCTCCTCTTTCTCAGTGCCGTTCTTGCCGGAAGACAACCAGGCCGCGGCGCTACGGCCGCGTTCTGGTTGAACGGGATCATTTACTCCAATACCTCCGGTCTTTACGGTGCCACCACGGGTGAGGGTTTAATTACCTGGATCTACGCCGCACACCAGCAAATGGCAGGTGCCGTGACAAATGTAACATTCTCCCTAACTTTATCTTCTTGACTTAAGTAATAGTGAGGGTTATGTCGTGTATTATACATTCCCATTTCCGAGCTCGGCTTTTTGGGTTGGGGTCTTGCCCTGCTCAGTCGCCCTTGGCGGGGTGCAAGTCGAGTCTGGCTCAGCAAGGTTACGATCTCCGTCGTGGCAGGCGGAGAGCGCGGGTCCGTTAAACCAAAAACAGGCTGAATTATGAAACCAAAGCAAAGTTGGATCGCAATCGCATTCGCATTATCCTTTAGTTACAGTGGGCTCGCCGACAGCGGGGGGACGGCGGTGTTGCAGCTTCAAAAGGCCCCGGGCGTCAACGGCCCCTGGCAGGTCCTGCCGGCCAGCCCCTTGTCAATCACGCCGGAGGGCGGGCTTGCGGACCCGGAGACTAATTCCAGCTTTTATCGGCTGTCGATCACCACCTCAAACGTCGCCGGGGATACCTTGGGGGTGCCGGTGAGCACCGTGGCCACCCAAACCCTGCAGCAAGCCCTGGCGATGCTCGCCGGCAACACGGGCAACGGCTGGGGTGGAACCGCGATGCTGGCCCCGTACGCTTACCCGGTGTACGACCCCTCCATTAACGGCGGCACCAAACCAGCCTACCTGGAATTCAAGGTCCTCGCCGGCCCGCCACCCGTCACCGGCAAACCTCTTTCGAGCGCCCCGCTAGAGCCAAATGCGGACTTGGGTTACATCCTGGTGTCGCTGACGGAACAGGATGTGCCGGTGCCGGAGATGGCGCAGTTTGGCCCGACCCGTGTTGAGCAATTGCGCAAGTTGGCGGGGGCTTCCAGCATCAAGCCAGTCCGCTACGGTCACGGTCTATGGATCGGCGAGGATAGCGCTGGCAACGCCGCCGCCACGCTCGGCTCCATGCCGTACCGGCTCTCACGGGTGATTCCTAGCCTGACGGGCCAGCCCCTCGGTGGTGAGGTCATCAGCAACAAGGTGGTTTCGGACACGGGCCCAATTAATGCCACCGACTACGGTCCTTACGATGGTTACGCCCAGTTCAAAGACGACTACATAAAGGGCCCCGCCTTCAGCTACATACACGCCCGCCGGGCCGAATGCGGCAAGTTCCGCTGGAATCTGGAAGCAGACGTCCTCCCGCCCATGATCTCGATCCCCCTCAAAGACACCACTCGAATTCTCGCCACGGTCCCGGTGACCGCTTTTGAGCTGGAGGACCCGACTTTGGCCGACGGCAAAATTGACGTTGGCGCCCCGGGCATTTCGATGACCGGCACCGCCGCTGGCGGGACAATCCTGCACGTGCTGCTTTCGGACGGCACCACCGCCTACTATGCCCTTCAGGTCGGCCCTCCTCCGGGCATCATCGCCAAAGGCTGGACCGCCTGGACCTATTATTGGGCGGGCGGGTGCTCCGACCAGCGGCAATACAGCCAGGAATGGAGTCTTGGCGGCTGCAATCCCGGATGCTGGAGCGGGTGCGGCCCCACAGCCTGGGCCATGCTCTACGGTTGGTGGGACTATCACGGCCTCTGCTCCCTCATCGGGGGCTGCACCCCCACCCCTCTCTTTAATGATGCCGACGTTCGATCATGCATCTCCACGGTCTGCGGCTATGTCTCCCCCTTCTGCGCCTTTGGCCAGGGTGCTACGACTCCCTGGAACGAGCCTAACGGCTGGCACTGGGCTCCCGCCCGGGGTCACGGGATTTCCGAATCCTGGACCTGGGGGGTGCCCTACTTCTGCGGCGGTTGCGGCGCTCAAGCGAAAAACGCCATCAACGCTGGCCGGCCCGCTATCGTCGGCACGGGCGTCTATTACCATTATCCGCTCGCCTGGGGTTATGCCTATCGGCAATACGTCTTTCTCGGGATTACCTGGAGCACCTCCACCTATTGGGCAACCAATCAGGGCCAAGGCGGCGCCGCCTGCCCGGTGGTGTGGGCCAACACCGATGATTGTTGGTTCGGCAACAACACCACCTGTTATTGACCGCCCAGGATACTCAAGGCGCAGCTTGCGCGACATGGGGAATCCTTACCCGCAGGCTCCGGAAGCCCGGAGGGGCAACCCTCCGGGCGACCCGATTGGGCGACATATTCAAGGCGTCCATAATTCGGGGTGCGGTTGGTGGGCAACCAAGACAGCAGGTCGAGCTTCTTCCGACGGCACTGCGAGCGGCGCGACTCGATTGGGTGGAAATCAAGGAAGAGCGGAGCCGGCGCTGACGGCACTGCACCCACACTGACATCCTACTTGTGCCTGGAACTACGATCTCAATTCGGCACAAAAACGGCACTTCCTACGACGGCACTGCGGCACGTAACAGGTGACGAAACCCGTTCGTCGCAGCGTAGCCAACGATTTTGTTTCAATCCGCACCCTGCCCGCGCGGGCGGGGTGCTCCTCCACTCCACTCGACCAGTCGAGTCGCCAATGCCGCTGAGCCTTGCTTGACGAGCGTGAAAGCGAGATCTACGTTTCGGAATGAATGCGGCGCAGGAAGTTTCGACGTGTCAGGGCCCGGCCCTGTGGCGCAAGCTCCTGCTCCTCGTGGCGAAGTCAGCCCTGGCCGTCGCAGCATGCGCACTGGCCGCCGCGATCGGCAGCGCCAGGGCCCAAACCGTCAGCAACACGGTCCTCTACCAGCTAAACCAAGACAGCAGCTTCGAGGAGGGCTGCATTCCGCCATGCCTCTGCCCGGACATGGTCCCCGTGCCGGTGACGGGCACCTTTTTGCTGACACCGACCGGGTATGACGGCCTTTACAACACTTACGCCGTAACGAATGTCAACTGGCNNGTCCAATGGCCGCGCCGTTCCCCGAAATTAAGATGAGCATCTCGACCACCAACAAAATCTGCTTCGCTGCCGCCTTCAAACTAGACGCCTCCCCAGCACCTGCGCTCCAACCGCGACTCGGCTTTGCTGGCACCAACGGGATTGTGCTTTCGTGGCCGGTATCTGCGGCTACTCCTGTCTTGAAGCAAAGCTCCGACCTCACCACGACGAACTGGACCACGGTGACCAACCTTCCAACCGTCATAGGGCAAGAGAATCAGGTCCTGCTTGCTCGACCACCTGGGAATGGATTCTATCGGCTGGTGCCACATTAACCGCTGTTACCAGCTTGAAAACCGAGAGGTCAAGCAACCCTGCGCCTCCTCGACCACCCCTGCCTCGAACCGCGCGACTCCCCGCCCGCCGCGGGCAGTAGAGGAAATCATTGAGCAGCGAGAGGGGCAACGGTTCGGGCGCATTCGCACCTTCAGGCAGTGAAGTCAGAGCCTTCATTTCTCAACCCGCAAACTCACACCGGGAGCAGGCGCGAAAGCTCCGCTAGGAGCGCCATGTTTATAGCAGTCCGGAACGTCCACGCGCGAGCCAAGCTCCGTTAGGAGCGGCACTAT
>PLZQ01000204.1 GCA_003152225.1 Limisphaerales bacterium
TCGAACACCGAAATCTGGTCATGCTTCGAGATGACCTTCTCGGACACGACCAACTTGGCAAAGGCGCGGATGTCGCCGCTCTTCTGGTCGATGACTACGCGCAACTCACGCGCGGGTCCTATCGCCTTCTTGGCAGCGGACAAGAGCGCTTCTTGAACGGCGGCGCTTAGGACATCTCGATTGATGCCCTTCTCGCGCTCCCAGAATTCCAAGACTGCTAAAAAGTCGGCGTTCATAAATCATAACGGCAGTACCCTCAGGGGGAACAAAAAAGTCGGCAGATTAAGCTCTTCCGACTTTCGCGCGCTGGCGAGCCAGCAATCTATACCGTTCTAAACAAGAGATTAGGAGATTCCTCCAAAACAGTCAAGCTCGGATTTGCGCTCGGGGGGGGGGAATCGGCAAAACAAGGTTCTCCGTTGCTTTCGGTGGGATGGGAAGTGGAGCAAACTGAGCGAGCCTGCCGGTAAGAAGGATATTGTGATTGGGAAGGTTCGTCGCTCTTTCCGATGGAATGGTTACCGGGCTTTGCTCTGAAGGATCAGGCGCTAGAGGGTGCCTCGCCTCAGGCTCTTGGCCCGTTTGCCGCGTCTCGACGACCCATCCCAACCCAGCTTGGCCCCCAGAACCGCCGAGCCTCTGCCCCCTATTGTTCCAACCCTGCACCCGACTCTCGCGCGAGCCCCACCGGAGACTCACCGTAGCCCTAATCCCCAAACAACGACCAACATGTTGTCGTTAATCCCAAAAATGGGAAACCGTACTGTCGGCTGCGCGAAGCGCCCCTTGTTCCCAGCGGAGTCTGGGAACAAGCTTATCTCTGATTCAAATCAGAGGTGCTACGGTGTCTCCGGTGGGGCTACGGGGGGACTGTGGAGGTATGAACAGGCGGAGGCCGGAGAGGTCGCCGGGAGCGCAAGTGTTAGCTTCGGGGAGTCTGCCATGACTCACGGGTCACCAAATTTGGGCTTCGCATCCTATGCTATCGGAAACAGCCAAGCCCCGCCCCCAAAAAAACCTTCCGTTGCGGATTCACGCCCATTTGAGCGAATTCTTTTGCAATCCGCCACTGCCTCTTCCAAGCTACCCGCATGACGCAACCCCTCGCGCTTGTGCTATATGAGAAGTTGCTGCCCGGCACTCAGGTCGTCAACCGGCTGCAGGACTTGAATTACCGGGTCCAGGTGATTGCCGACGCGGAGAGGCTGGTGGAATGCGCGGAACAGGCCAAACCCATGGTAGTCGTGACCGATTTGGAATCTTCGCGTAACAATGTCTGTGCTGCCCTCACGCGCCTTAAACAGAATGCCGCAACCCAACACCTCCCGGTCATTGCCTTCTCGGCAGGAAGTGCGGCGACGGAACTGGGTGATGCCGCCCGGGCTGCTGGCGCCACGCTGGTGGTCACCGATGCGGCGATTCTGAACCACCTGCCTCAGTTCCTGGAGCAGGCTTTACAGGTCGAGTGATGGCAAAATGGATGCTTGACCACCTTATCTTAAGGATTTATTCTGACGCCCAGCTTGTGGCGCATGCCGTGCTGGAAACGATTGTCGGTTAGAACCGTAACTTCATGTCGGTTGCAGTCGTTTCGTCCGGCTGGCGTCCGCGAGCCTTCGAGAGAGCAAAGCTATGGCCAGTGGCAAGATCAAATGGTTCGATAACAAGCATGGGTTTGGCTTTATCGTTCAGGATGGCGGCTCGGATGTCTTCGTCCATCACTCGGCGATTGTCGGGGTTGGCTTTAAGACGTTGAACGAGGGCGAGGAGGTCAGCTTCGACGTCATCGCAAGCGAGAAGGGTCCCAAAGCCGCAAACGTCCAGCGCTCGCGCCAGCCGGCGGCGTAAGCCGTTTGCTGGTATTTCCGCCGCCGCCGTGCAGGTGGCCGACGCGCTTTTCGGATGGTCACCCGCTCTGCGGGTGGCTACCTTCGGTTATGGCCCAGTCTGCTGCCGAGCCAGTTACCAGTCTCTATGTCCACGTGCCCTTCTGCGTGCGCAAGTGCCTCTACTGCGCTTTTTACTCCGAGGCTTCCGGCGGCGAGCTGATCGATCGCTATGTGGGCGCGCTCATTCGCGAGCTCGAACGGGTCGCCGCCGATCTCAGGCCGCGCACGATCTTCTTCGGCGGTGGCACTCCCTCGCTCCTGAACCTGCGCCAATGGGAACGCATCTTCGATGCGATGCAGCGGCTCCACCTCTCTGGGGCAACGGAGTGGACCGTGGAATGCAATCCGGCCACGGTCTCGCTCGACAAGGCTAAGCTGTTCCGCTCGGGCGGCGTCAACCGCGTCTCGCTGGGCGTGCAGTCGTTCGACGAAGCTTTGCTGGACCGCCTCGGACGCGTTCACAGCCGCCAGATGGTCTTCGATTCTTTCGACATCCTGCGCCGGGCGGGCTTCGACAATGTGAACCTCGACCTGATGTTCGCCATCCCTGGCCAAACGCTCGAAGCTTGGCGCGAGACCCTTGCCGAAGCGGAAGCTCTGGGCAGCGAGCATCTCTCCACTTATGAAGTGATCTATGAGGAGGACACCCCCCTCTATGACCAGCTCCAAGCTGGCAAGTTTGATGTCGATGAGGATCTGGCCTGCGCCATGTATGAAGAATTGGTCGAACACGCCACGAGCGCCGGCTTCCAACAATACGAGGTCGCCAATTTCGCCCGCACCGGCACTATCAACACTCAACTATCGACTATCGACTACCCCAGCCGCGCCTGCCTCCACAACGTTAATTACTGGCGCGGCGGTGGCTTTTACGGGCTGGGCCCAAGCGCAACCACCTACGTTCGGGGCGTGCGCACGAAGAACGGCTCCAACACGCAGCTCTACTGCGAGCTGCTCGAGCGTGGCCGGCGCCCTCTGGAATCGCGCGAAGAATTGCTGCCGCTGGCCCGCGCCGGGGAGACGGCTGCCTTCGGCTTGCGGATGACTGCAGGCTGGCCTTTCGAGGAGTTCCAGCATTTGACCGGCTACGACTTGCGCCGCGAGTGGGCGGCGGACATGAGTCAGTTGGCAGAGCAGGGCAGGGGGCGCATCCTTTCCGACCGGTTCCAGCTAACTCGGGAAGGTCTGCGCTTCGCCGACTCCGCCGCCCAGCTTTTCCTCCGCTGACGGTTTGAATCATGCCCAACACCACCGTCATTGGAATCGACCTGGGCGGCACCAAGCTTGCCGGTGCCCTCTTCACCCGCAACGGGAAGATTGTCCGGAAGAGCGTCGTTCCGTTGGAAGGCCGCCAGGGCCGAGCGGTGGGGGAATTGATTTGCCAGGAACTTAAGGCTTTGCTGGCTACCGCCCGTGCCAAACAAGTCCGCGTCAGCGCTATCGGCGTCTCTGTCCCGGGGATCAGTTATTCGAGGACAGGCAGAGTTTGGGCGCCGAACATCCCCGGTTGGGAGGATTATCCATTGCGCCGCGAAATCCAGGCTGCGCTGCCGGACAAGCGTATCCAGGTCGTTATCGATAGCGACCGGGCCGCCTACATTCTGGGCGAGACATGGCGCGGTGTCGCCAAAGGCTGCCGTAACGCGATCTTCCTCGCGGTCGGTACCGGTATCGGTGCGGGCATCCTGATCGACGGTCGGATTCTGCGCGGCGCCCACGACATCGCCGGTTCCATCGGCTGGTTGGCTCTGGACCGTCCGTTCAGGTGCGAATATGTGGGCTGCGGCTGTTTTGAATACCATGCGTCCGGCGCCGGCCTGGCGAAGGTCGCTAATGAACTGCTTGCACCGTCACCGGGCAGCTCTCCCAATGAGCCATCACTACAGCACTCCTTCGATTCCGCCCGGGACGTCTTTGCCGCCTACGACCGGAACGACCCGCTGGCAAAGCAAGTGATCGCCCAAGCCGTTGAGTTTTGGGGCATGACTGTGGCGAACCTGGTGAGCTTATTCAACCCGGAGAAGATCATCTTCGGCGGCGGCGTCTTTGGCCCGGCGGCCCAGTTTCTGGGTGACATCTACGCCGAGGCGCGAAAATGGGCGCAGCCTATCAGCATCAAGCAGGTGAAACTCCAGGCATCGAAGCTTGGCGGCGATGCCGGATTCTACGGAGCCGGCTGCTTGGCCCTGCAAGCTGCCGGCGGTGCCGACTTTGTCACTGGCCCTGCT
>PLZQ01000164.1 GCA_003152225.1 Limisphaerales bacterium
ATGTCGTTACGCTGGGCGGACGCGCGCACCTTCCGGGCCTTCAGGCCAGCGCCGGTCTGGTGTGGCACGCTGGAAACATCACTCCTCCTCCACCAGTGACGTATAGCTGCTCGGCGAACCCGACGACTGTATTTCCCGGCGAGCCAATCACGGTGACGGGCACGGCGCTGAACCTGAACCCGAGGAAGACGGCGACCTATAGCTGGACCTCCAATGGGGGCGCGGTGAACGGGAGCAGCAGCACGGTGACGGTGAGCAACAANNGGTCAATGGCCATGTAACCGAAGGATCGAGGGCTGGACAGTCGGCCGACTGCACGGCATCCTACACGGTGCAGGACTTTGCGCCGCCGACGATCGGCTGCTCGGCCAGCCCCAGCACACTCAATCCGGGCGACAAGAGCGCCATCACCGCTGCCGGCGTGAGCCCGCAGAACCGCCCGCTGACTTACAGCTACTCGGCTGCGTCAGGGACCATCAGCGGCACCGGCGCCTCGGCAACGTTCGATTCGACGGGAGCTGCAACCGGCGCTGTAGGCATCACCTGCAACGTAATGGACGACAAGGGTCAGACGGCAACCGCGAACACCAGCGTGACGATTGCGCCGCCTCCGCCTCCTCCGGGCCCCCCCGCGGAGCAAGTGCGGCTCGAGGCTCGCCTGGCGCTGCACAGTGTCTTTTTCCCGACCGCTCTGCCCAGGGCCGAGAAGCCCGAGGGCGGCCTGGTGGACAGCCAGCAGGCAACCCTGACCACCCTCGCGACGGACTTCAAGAGCTACCTCACATACAAACCGGATGCCCACCTGACTCTGACCGGACATGCGGATGTGCGCGCATCAGTCGAGTACAACCAGGCGCTTTCCGAACGCCGTGTTGCTCGCACAAAGCAGTTTCTGGTTGAACAGGGTGTTCCCGAAGCCAACATTGAAACGCGCGGCCTTGGCAAGGAGGAAGAACTCAGCGCCGACCAGGTGAAAGAGCTGGTGGAACAGAATCCTGACCTGAGCGACGCGGAGCGGGCGAAAGTTCTCCACGACCTGAACGTCATTGTCCTGGCTCAAAACCGCCGTGTAGACGTCACCCTGAGCACCACGGGCCAAGAATCGGTGCGCCTGTACCCGTTCAACGCCGCCGATGCCCTGACGCTTATTCAGGAGAAGTCTCAGGCGACCAGAAAGAAGGCCGCGGCCGCAAAGAAGTAGCCACTCCGGTCGATGAGACCAAGGTGAAGCCGCAGACGCGCAAGCCCCTGGCGGCGGCTCCGATGAAGCACAAGGCTCCGAAGCCGGTAAAGGAGTCCGTCGAGCCGCCACAGTAGGCCGCCAGGCCTGCTCTGGCGGCGAATTAGGTCGTCAAGCCCCCATCATGCAGTGAAGGGGGCTTGACGAACAGCAGATTCAAGTTTAGACAACCCTCTGTTTCCTAACCCACAGATTAAGGAACAGCCGGATCGGTGAGATCCGGCTGTTCCTTAATCTGTGGGTTGCGAAACAGCTCGGAACTGGTCCACCTAGCCCCACCAGCCGCCAGAACCTGGCTGACTTTCGCTGCCCGCCAGGTTCACCACACGAATGGTGGCTGTGGTGGCTGCCTCGCATACACCTACAATACGTAGACGCCGGACATTAACTTTGGAGCGAACAGAGGGATTTGACGATGGCTAAAGAAAAGGCAAAGAAGAAGGCCGTAAAGAAGGTAGAAAAGGCCGTAAGGAAAGCTGTAAACAAGGGTGTCACCGGGAGCACAGTGGAGCAGGCCGTCGGGAATGCGATCGATAGTGCCAAAGGCAACGCCGCTGCTAAGAAGGGCCCGAGACCGGAAAAGGGCAAATCAGATAAGAAGGAATCGAAAGCTGCTAAGAAGGCGGGCTGGGATGACGCTGGTGACTGAGTCATTCAATACCTGCCCGTCGGCGGAGCGGTCAACTAGGCCATTTCTTGGAGTTGCGAAGCAACAGGCCCCTGGATCGGACGGTAGGTTAGGGAGTTTGCTTGGAGTTAAGTGCGTCGCTGGACCTCCCTTTCCGATCCACGCACACTGCAACAGGAAGACCATCAGGAATGTGACGATGTTGGTCACACTGTTGATGATCAGTTGCCATGTGTCTGAATAGTGGAAGATTGGGCCTGTTAGCGCCCATACCAGGACAAAGATCGCGGCTGCGCCGAAGCCCCAGCGCGACCCGAGCCAACCAGAGGTAACGTTCGCGAAGGGCCCAAACCAGTCGGTTGATCTCTTCGTTTGAAGGTTTTCGGTTGTCATGCGACGCCCGTCCCAGTCGCCTTCACCCAAGGAAAGAGGATGCTATGCCCAGGAAGAGCAGATCGGCCCGGGATGGGTGGGGTCTCTGACATAGGCTTTCGGTAAAGTGACGTGGGCCCGAGGTCGTTCGGGGCGCGTCCCCCGGCAACTGGAGTTTGGGCTCCGCATTACCTTTTAGGCGTCCGACTTCAACTCCAGCCTCCGATGCATCGCAAGAGTGGTTTTGTACAGGCTCTCTTGGCGGCTTGAATCTCCAGCATTACTCCCCGGTCTTCTTCAGCGGGATCAGTCTGCTTCTCTTCGCTTCACG
>PLZQ01000224.1 GCA_003152225.1 Limisphaerales bacterium
CCCCAGAGCTCCGGGCGCGGCTGGAACAGCGATACCCTCAACGCCCTGCTGGACGATATTATTCGCAAGTACCGGGTGGATAAGAGCCGAATCTATCTGACCGGCTTGAGCATGGGCGGCTACGGCACCTGGTCACTCGCCGCCGCGCACCCCGAGAGGTTCGCGGCCATTGTCCCCATTTGCGGGGGCGGCAATCCAGCGGATGCCAAGAAGCTCGTGGGCTTGCCAATCTGGGTTTTTCATGGGGTGAAAGATCCGACGGTGCCGGTGGAGCGCTCCCGAGAGATGGTCCAGGCCATCAAGGCTGCGGGCGGCAACGTCAAGTTCACCGAGTACCCCGAGGCCGGCCACGATTGCTGGACGGAGACCTACGACAATCCCGAGCTCTACAAGTGGTTGCTGGCCCAGAAACGTTGAAGCGGGGCGTTTGAGCAGGGGCTTGGCTGCGAAGTGCCAATCGTGCAGAAACTTCGTTCTGACCCAGATAAAAACAGCACCTCCAGCCAGGTCTTTGCAACTGCGGTCTTGCCTGCCGCCGAGGAGTTCACTAGAATCGGCAAGAATCGGTGAATATGGGCGCCCCGTGCTGGGGCGGTTGCGCTATCTCCTCACGCCGCTGGCCGTTCTCGATCTCCTGGCCGTCCTGCCCTTCTACTTGCCGCTCTTGCTTCCCTTCGACCTGCGCTATCCTGCGACGATGTGGTGGGCCGTGGCCACGCTCTCCACCATGGGCATAGACATGCGGCCGGTGACGCCCCTGGGGAAGATCCTGGCATCGCTTATCGCGGTGTGCGGCATCCTCCTTTTCGCGCTCCCCGCCGGCATTATCGGCTCCGGCTTCGTGCAGAAGTACATGGAGGCGCGCCAGGATCGGATCTGCCCGCACTGTGGCAAGTCCCTCGAGGAGGCGCCCGCATCCGATCCCCCGGCGGACGACAGCAGCAAGCGGCGTGGCTGACGAGTGGCGTCAAGCTCCCCGCAGAATCCGCGTCTGCCGACCCCAGCGGCGCGCGAGGTCCGCACGCAAGACGCATCACGTTTCACGTTTCACGTTTCACGCTTCACTCCCCATGGATGCTCGCCGCCGAACGAGCGCTAGCGGAGAACATGACAATCTCATTGGGCGACCCCTATCCGAAGGGACGATTTTTGTGCGGTTTTGGCTGCCGGCGCACCTATCATTGGTGAAGACAGATGAGTAACGACACGGAATTACTCCGGCGGTTTGTCGATGAACGCGCTGAGGGCCCCTTCGCCGAACTAGTGCGGCAGCACCTGAACCTGGTCTATTCGGCGGCGCTGAGAGAGATGAACGGTGACGGGGCGATGGCAGAAGATGTCTCGCAGGCGGTCTTCACGGAACTGGCGCGCGAGGCTCCGCGGCTCGTGGGCCATCCTTCCCTGGCCGGGTGGCTGTACACTGCGGTCCGGCATTTGGCGGCGAACTGGCGGCGGGCCGACCAGCACCGCCGGCGTCGGGAGGAAGAGGCACACAGTATGAATCAGTTGCTTTCCGAAGATTCCCCCAACGAGGCCTGGCAGCAGGTCCGGCCCGTGCTGGACGACGCCCTCCACGAACTCAACGCCGCGGACCGCGAAGCCGTCGTGCTCCGCTTCATGGAGGACCGGCCCTTGCGCGAAGTCGGCGCCCGGCTGGGCCTCAACGAGAACGCGGCCCGGATGCGAGTGGACCGGGCGCTGGACAAGCTCCGCGGGCAGCTCGCACGACGCGGCATCACCTCGACCGCCTCCGGCCTGACCGCCGCATTGGCGATCGGGGTCCTCACCCCGGCCCCGGCGGCCCTGGCGGGCACCATCGCGAGCACCGCGCTGGCGAGCGGAGCGGTGGCCGGTTCAACCACCTTAACGCTGATGAAGACGCAGCCCGAGTTGCTTCGGTTGCGCGGGATGGCGGGGGTGGCGCGCCAAGCGAATCTTGAGGCGGAGCAATTGCGGGCGCAACTTGCCAAGCAGGCCAGTGAGGGCGGCACCAACCCGTTCACCGCGCCAATGCTGGACTTCCAGAAGCAGGCCAGGGCGCGACGGCTCGAAACCGACCTGTCCGCCCTCACGGCCAGGCTGCACCTGACGCCGGAGCAGAGTCAGGCGGCACACGATATCCTGTTGCGACAAGTGCAGGTGGATTACGCGGCGATGGAGCAGCAATATGCGACAGGCAAGATTGACAAGGAAGAGATTGCCCGGTTGAAGACGGGAGCCGGCGATCCGGACGCGCAAATCCAGGCGCTGCTGACTCCGGACCAGAAGGCCGCCTGGCCAGACTACAAACAGGACGTAGCCGCCAAGGATGCACGCTGGATAGCCAGCACCCAGATGACCAGGTTCCAGACCGAGCTCGACCTGACTTCGGAGCAAGCGGATCGGGCCTTTGCTGCCTTGTATCAGTTTCTCCTCGATCGACGCACCGGCAAAGTCAACTCGGGCGCGAAAGACGACGTCGAAGACTTCGTGTGGCAACTGGACCAGGAAACCAAGGCCCTGGAGCCCATCCTGACGTCTGCCCAATTGGATAGCCTCCGCCAGTCCCAGGCGGCCCTGGCCAAGACGGCCAAGGACTTCTACAGCAAGATCCAAGGCAGTAAAGGCTCGAAATAGGCCGGCCTCCGGATGCGTACCTCTCCCGCGTGCGCCGGTCTTTCCACTTGTGCCTGCCAGCGCGTTGCGCGAGTGCAGGCCAGTGTTTGTCTTCACTCCTGGCACTTCGATTAGAGAACCCAGTTCTAGTCGGATGATGGCGCGCAAGCTGCTCATCGAGCATGCCGGTGGCGCTTACCAGGTCACGGTGCGCGGGAACCCGGGGCGGGATATCCACGGTGACTATGCAATTATCAGATGCTGATCCATTGCCGGCGATAAGGCGCGTCCTGTTTGTGGACGACGATCCGATGCTGGCCCGGGTTTATGCCATGGTGTTACATGACCCGAGCCTCCGCTGGGAGGGGCGCAGCGCCACGAGTGGGAGCCAGGCACTCGAGATGATGGCTCGGAAGCCCTTTGACGTGGTCGTTGCCGACCTGCAGATGCCGCAGATGAGCGGGATCGAACTGATGTTGAAGATTCGCAGTCAGTATCCCCGCACTTCACGGTTCATCCTCTCCGGGATTCGGGATCAAGCGGAAATCGCGCGGTGTCTGGGGGGACACCCACCAGTTCATCTCCAAGCCGGTGGATCTGAAAACGCTTCGCGAGGCGTTGACCCGCATTTGCAGCCTCGACCATTTCCTGATGGACGAGAAGTTGAGGACCCTGGTCGGGCGATTCGGCGCCCTCCCCAGTTTCCCCGCGCTGTACGTGGAGGTCATGAACGAACTGGCAGCCGCCGAGCCATCCATTGTGCGAATCGCCGAGATTGTCGCGCAAGACCCCGCCATGACTGCCAAGATGCTCCACATTGTGAACTCGGCCTCTTTTGGGCTGCCGCGCCGCATATCAAATCCCTTGGAGGCGGTCCAATACCTGGGCACGGGCTTGGTGCGTTCGCTGGTGCTTTCCGTTCACGTCTTCTCCAGCTTCGATCGGAAGGTGGAAGGCTTTTCCATAGACGAATTCGAGGAACACGCGCTGCGTTGCGCGCGGCTGGCACGAGCCCTGATGGAAAGCCAGGGGGCGGACACCGTCGGCGCCGAAGACGCCTACATCGCCGGGATGTTGCATGATATCGGCAAGTTGATGCTCGCCACCAGTTTGCCCGACCATTATCAGGAGGCGGCCGCCTGCGCCGTGGCGCATCAACTACCGCTGTACGCGGCCGAAACCGAAGTGTTTGGTGCGACACATGCCGGAGTCGGCGCGTATCTGCTCGGCTTGTGGGGACTCCCGGCGCCCATCGTCGAGGCGGTAGCTTTCCATCACACGCCCAGCCGCAGCGATATGCGGAGCTTCGGACCGCCGGTGCCGATGCAGCGCTCCCTTACGATGCGCGCAAATTGAGGATAGTTCTCCTCAGGGCAACCCGAGTTTCGGGTTCACTTCTGCTCTTTAGGGTCTGTGAAATGCTTTTTTGAGGACCAATTGATTTGGTCATATCCTTCACGCCACTTTCGGAAATCTCGCCCTTTTTCGGGGCCTTTGCCTTTGCCGTTCTGTACCGTATTCACTTTTTACGATTATTCTTCTATTTCTCTAGAAAGTAAAGAGGGCGGTTTTATTCAAGGATTGCTTTCATGTCGCCATCGGTTATGGAGGGGCAGAACGCCAGAGATTTGACGGAGCGAAGGGCATTCACGAGGAGATGAGCAAAGATGTAGCTGCAAGCAGGCAATCAAGGACGTCAAGCGGACCGATCTGTGGCTGAACTACTTCCGGGAGGCTCTTCCCGCAGCGGTATCGGATTGCGATAATCATGGTGCCAGGGCTGCCCTCGTCCGCCCCTCCCTGCCGGCCCGACTTTGGAATGGAGCTGATTTTCATGTTGTTTCAGGCACCCGCCTTCTGAGGTGCTGGCTCACCCGCCCGCAATTGGGCGGCTGTGTTTGAACCATAGTAAAAGCCGGCCCAGGGAGGCCAGCAGGATTAACGATTCCCGGGCGTCAGAACAGATCCCCCTGATTTCGGTTTGGGTCACGGCTGGCAATAAAGGCTTCATGCAGGGCGGCAAGCTTCTCCGGTGTATGGTTGCGCCGAACCTTCACAATTTCGGCAGCAGCCAGTTGGTCGCATCGTTCGTTATCCGGGTGCCCGACATGGCCTTTGAGCCATTGCCAGGTGACCCGGTGACGCGAGGCGGCTTCTTCGAGTTGTCGCCATAGATCATCGTTCTTCACTGCCTTCCGGTCGGCGGTGCGCCAGTGGTTGGTTTTCCACCGCGGCAACCACTCGGTAATGCCCCCGCGCAAATATTCCGAATCGGTGAAAAGTGTCACCTCGCACGGTTCTTTGAGGGAATTGAGCGCAGAGATGGCGGCTTGCAGCTCCATGCGATTGTTGGTGGTGGCAGGCTCCCCACCCGTCAGCTCGCGCACGTGATCGCCATATCGAAGCAGCGCAGCCCAACCGCCAGGTCCGGGGTTTCCATCACATCCGCCGTCAGTGTGGATCGTTATCTTTTTCCAACCGCCACTTTCAGCCATGCCAAGAACCTGTGTTGTCCCTTCCACTCAGTCGAGGAATTTCGCCGCCGCCCGTCAGAATCCAAGCCGAAATTGTAGCCGAAGATACCAACTCGGGCGCTGCGCCCCTCGGCTCGCGTCGTGGGACCGGTGGACAGTGTCATAAGTGTGTACTGATGGACACTTGCTCTTGCGGGAGCGCGTTGGTAACATCGGGGCGTCATGAGCTTCAGAGGCAACAACTCCCTCCCAATAGTATGAAGCACACGGATGCATTTCTCTCGAGACAATGGAAGGCGCTGGCGGCAGCGGTGCTGCTCAGGTGTCGGTCAATGATAATGTCA
>PLZQ01000396.1 GCA_003152225.1 Limisphaerales bacterium
CGGGAAGTCTTCCCGAACACGCTCCGTTTTCTCGAAGAGGGATAAGTACCCCTGGCTTACTTCAACCTGCTGGCGCCGGAAAAGGGCACGTCGTTCTACGACCGGATGCGCCAGCAAGACCGGGTCATTAATGAGAGCGAAATAGGGCGCTGGCCCGGGCAGCCCTGCCATATCAAGCCGCTCTATTGCTCGCCGCTGGAATTGGAGGAGGACATCCAGAGCATGCATCGGAGGTTTTACAGTCTGCCTTCGATGTTCCGTCGGATGCCCATGCCGTTAAACATGTCGGCCATAGCTTCGTGGACGTTGAATTTGTCGGAGCGCCGAGTGTCCGCTCACGTCGATAAGCAGAATCACTTCGCTTCGTACTGAAACAGCTCAGGCAGGTGCCGGTCCTCACTTGCAAGTGCCTGCATGCAAGTGCTCACTTTTGACACTTTCCGGCAGCATGCCGTCGGGAACGTCAACGCAGCCTGCGTTCGGTCAGTTCTTTGAGCGCGGCCACCAGCCCGGCTTGCAGGAGGGACACCGGCTGCAGTTCCTCGGCCATTTCCCGCGCGCAGGCAACCGAGTTTTTAAGCTCCTGGCAGCGACAGGTGCGGCTGGCGGCGAATGGACAAGACAGAATTCAACTATCAAGTGAAGCTTCGATTCTGACGACCTGGCCGGCCCGCTCAAATATCAGGCGGCTAGTGTCGGCGTCCAGGCGCAATTCCTGGCAAGGCAGTTTTGCGGCCTTTGCCAGGAAGACGACCAGTGAGTTTTCCCGGCTACGCCGGTAGATGATCGGCACCTGACAGTAAGTGAAGGCCAATTCACCGGCTTTCAGGCGAAGCCGCCGTTTGATGCCCGCAGTATCCACGTAGGCGAAATCGGTCGGCCCGGTCAGGAATTCCTCCGGTCGCAGAAGCTCGGGACGGAAATGGACCTCGCCATTCTTGACGAATACGCCCAACTCGCCCATCCGACAGAGAAAGTCTTCTTTAACTTGTCCTGTGAGCCCTGGCTGCCGAGCGCCACCTTGCGCAGGCGTGTGCGAGTATGGATCCATTGGAAATCCGCCGTAAGTCTGCGGCGTCTTGTAATCGCTGATGCCGGCGCGGATGTCGTAATAGCAGTCGGCTAGTCGTTGGCAGAGCCGCTTCGGCGCACGGGCCTCGACCGCATGGAAGAATGTCTCCTGTGCGGCGAGCAAGAGTTTGGAAACCATGTGCCAGTAAATGCTGCCGAGTCCTTCGTAACCGAAGAACGTCCCGGAACGGCCCGTGAAGGACTCGTGGTCGAAAAGCCGCTCGAAGAGGTCAACCACGTCCGGCCCTTCACGCTTTACCAGGTTCGCATACCCGGAGGGGGCGAGCTGGTCCAGAATGCGGCGGATGTCGCGGGCGTTCGTGACAGCGGCGTTGAAATGAACCCGTCCGGCGATGTCGCGCTCGACAAACTGCCGGTTGCCGTCGGCCAAGAGTTTCCGCAGCAGCGCGGAGCGGCGGATTTCCTTGGCGGGGATATTGTTTCTTTCAACAAAGCGCGGGAGCTGCCGGTTGGGATAAAGCAAGTAGCTGTGTTGATCGGCGCGATACATCGCGCTGTGCTTGAGCGCGACGAGTAATTCCAGCGATTCCTCGGCGGAGAGATGGCCGGAACTGAGCACGGCAACTTGACCCTCCAGCATTTCGTAAAGCCGGCGGATGGGAAGCTCAGTCTTGCTGTCCAGGCGGACGAGATTGTAGGCGTGATAAAGTGCGTCGGGCCGGCGGTTCGAGTGAATAGAATGGTTCGTCCACTCGAGTGCCGAGTCGAAGAATTCAATTAGCGCCTGGCCCGAGAGCTGCGTTTTGCGACCGGAGAATCCGTGTTTGTAAATGCGCAGGCGATAATGGCTCCCTGCGCGGCCCAGATCGTCGAGCACGCGCCGGCGCTGACGGTCGCTTAGCGCTCCCGCGAGGAACGAACGATGCCGTTGGAGAATCCGCTTCAGTTCATTGAGAAACCCGGCAACCTCCACAGACAGGCTAAACTTGGCGTCGGCCTGTGCGCGGAAGATCTCTCGGCAGAACATCAAGTAGCGGCGCAGGTAATAGAGGGTGACCATGGAGGTGCCGTTACCGACCAGGGCGTTGTTCGCGTCGTTCCATTCAGGCCGCTGCGTGTTCAACCAGATGCCGGCTTCCGGGATGAAGTTGGAAAGCTTGACGAGCAGCGGAACCAGGAGCTTCTCGGTCAGATTCACCAGGCGCACATTTCCCTGCTTGTCCCAGATGAGTTTGCCATCTACGCCCCGAGCCCGCACCCGCTGCTGGACGAGTTCTTCAACCTGCGGGTCGAATACGACCGTGTCTTTTGGATTGGCCAGCAGGGCGTCGTAAGGCTTGATGCGGTAGGGGACGTTGGCGCTGGCGAAGATTTCCCGCGTGAGGAATCCGCGCAATGTCGCCGGATTGTGGTGTTCCAGAATCTCCAAGAGCTTCAATAGATAGATGATCTGGTGGTCGCCCCAGTAGCCGATGTAGGACCAGGGATCGTGCGGGTCCACGACTTCCCAATCGATGCCATTGCGCGTGATGCGGTAGGGATTGTAACCATCCGCCGTCGAGGCGTTGAGGAACCGGCTGATCATGCCAGGGACGTAGTCTGGGAAAGAGACGGCCAAGGCTTCCCAATTCTGGAAGATGTCGCGCCAGTTTCCTTCGTAATTGAGGATGCGCGTTCCATCGGGGTTCCGCGTCGTGATTGAAAACCGATTCCACGGCCGGCTTGGGTCGCCGTGCCGGCGACTGAAGGTCAGCGGCAGATATTCGCGGCAAAGACGTTCGAGCTGCGGGTCGCCGGTTGCCGCGGCGGCTGCCGCCATGTCGCCATAAAGAGCCGGCTTGGGCAGGCTGCGGAAGAACGAGCTGTGACGGGCAGCAATCTCTTTGTCCCCGTTGGTGACAAAGGCCAGCAAATCTTGCGGATCCAGTTTGTATCCGTCGTTGAAGATGCCGCCACGCATTACATTGAACAGGGTATTGGCGTAATGGCGGGCGTTGCTCAACGGGCGCGCGGTTTTCTGCAGGCCATCCGCAGCCGCCACGATGCGCTCCAGCTCCCGTGTGCCGTGTTCAATCTCTGCCTGGACCAACTTCCGCAGGCGTGCCGGTTGGCGCAGCAACCGGTTAAGGCTGGCCACCTCCGACGCCCCCTGGTTGACGTTGGCCACGAGCAGCCAGTCCAGGACTTGGCCGGGACGGAGATTCTGCGCTGCCTGGACGAAATACGCCCCCCGTTCCGCACGCACGTCAGTTTCGTACCGAAGAGGCAAGCCTTGACGAAAGCAGTCGAGTTGCACCGAGGAAAGCAAGGTGAGCTGGCGTTTGAGCCCGAACGACCATGCGGTCGTA
>PLZQ01000195.1 GCA_003152225.1 Limisphaerales bacterium
CTTAAGACCCATTTCCGCCAGCAGTTGGATGAATTGGTCCAGGAGGCTGGCGCGCTCGTCCAATACAACACGGGTCAGACGCTGGATCTATCCGCGTTCAACACCTGGACTGCCGCCGGCAGCGGACGCCGCTCTTATCTACTGGGGTCCGCGCCCGGACGCCAGATGCTGCGCGATGCCGCGCTATGGCCGGTCACCGAACCACCTATCTTCGGCCAGTATGGCGGCTCAGTGCCGCCCGGCTACGCCCTCACGATAACCTCCTCCGTAGCGGCTCCCGGCCAAACGGCCGCCCTGTATTACACGCTCGACGGGAGCGATCCGCGCCTGGTTGGCGGAGGCCGGAACCCGGCGGCGCAAACTTACACCGGTCCGGTGACCTTGAATCAAGTGGTGCGGGTCAAGGCCCGCGCCCAGAACAATGCCACCGGCGAGTGGAGTCCGCTGACCGAAGCGACCTTCGCCCCCGCCGCGGTGCCGGCTTCGTCCAATAATCTCGTTCTGGCGGAGTTGATGTATCATCCGCCGCACGCGACGGCGGCGGAACTGGCAGCGGGCTTCAGCAACGCAGACGACTTCGAGTTTGTGCGCCTGCTCAACATCGGTTCCACGCCCGTGGACCTGGCTGGGGTGCGGTTCACGCTGGGCGTTACCTTCGACTTCACCAGCGGCGCCTTCCGCTATCTCAGCCAAGGCGCCAGCGTGCTGGCGGTGAAGAATCATGAAGCCTTTCAACTCCGCTATGGCCATGGCTGCGATTCGCCTATTGCCGGTGAATACGCGGCCAATTTCTCCAATGGAGGCGAACGCGTGCAACTCGTCGCCAGCAACAACGTCGTCCTGCGCGACTTCACCTACGAAACCAGCGCGCCTTGGCCGGCGACGGCAGACGGCCATGGCCCTTCGCTAGTGCTGCGCCAGCCGTGGACCAATCCCAATCCCGCGGATCCAGCCAATTGGGCCGCCTCGGCCGTGCCCGGGGGACTGCCCGGCGGGGTCGCGCCACAGCAGTCCTACGCCACTTGGCGCGCCCTCTATTGGGATACCGCGTCGGCAACCAATAACGGCATCTCCGGTTCGAGCGCCGACCCGGATGGCGACGGCGTGTGCAACTTCCTGGAATACACTTTTGGGCTGGACCCGCACAACCCATCCGCGCACCCGCAGCCCGTTGCAGCCATTGAGAGCGTCAATGGGGATCTGCGTTTGACGCTGGCCTTCCGCTTGGCCCCGGGCGCGCAGGACGCCAACCTAACCTGGGAGGTCAGCAGCGATCTGCGCAACTGGTCCGCTCCCACCAATGTCTTTCAACTGCTTTCGACCGAGCCGTGCCTGGACGGCACTGAGTCAGTAAAGTACATGTACACAACGTTGCTGACGTCTTCCGCCAGCCGCTTTGTCCGCCTCCGGATTACCGGCCCCTGAGTCCGGAGACAATCAGGGTTCGTGGAGGGGCAGTCGCTAAAGGCGTTGGTGGGCAGGGGCGCCTCGAATTTCCCCAAGGGTGGCTGGACTGTCACGGCGGGAGACAAGGACCTGATCATTAAGGCCACTTGAGGCGGAACACCTGGATCGGTGAGGCGGGAGTCTCAAGCACGCTCTTATTGGTTCCGTCGTCGGCAGGGAATTGGGGGACAGCAATCCAATTGGCGCCGCTGAGATTCGTGCTTTGCTGAAGCACAAGACCGCCGGTGGATTCTGAGGGCCAACGGAGCAACAGGGCGTTTGTCAGAGTGTTGGTGATGGTAATGGGCACGGCTGGCGGAGTGACGGGGGCCGCCAGGCCGGGAGCGCACAACAGGCCGAAAATCGCCGCTGAGGGGGCAATGGTTTGGCTGATAGTAAACTCGCTGTTCATGGGAGACCAACGGTTGTCGTACCAGCGCTCGTTGCCAGGCCAATTGGTGATGGCCGGATAGACGGTCAGGTTCGGCCAATCGTGGTCAGTCACCCAGGTGGGTTTGGCGGTTTCGGTGCGCCAGGGGCCGTAAGGAATGATGCCCGGATGATAGCCCAGGCACCACGAATCAATATGAAACACCTGGTTCGGGTGCCGCACCCCCAGGCCGGTCGCCCAGGTCATGTTGAGCGAGTTCCCGCCCAGGAAGTAGTCGCAGGTGGTGTAGAGAATCCCGAGGTATTGCTGGGCTTGGGCGGGATTAGTGGTTCTTGCCACGGCATAGCCGGCGGCGACTTCGAGCATGGCCGGCGCGGTTTGCTGGCCGACCAGCATCGGCATCCAGAAGTTGCCGCCCCAGCGCAGTGAGCGTTTGGACGAAGTGGTAATAGCGTATTCATTGGCTGTCGCCAGCAGGGCCGAGCGCATCCGGTTGAGCAGAGTCGAGTTGTAATTGGCCGCGCCGCCGCCCAGGACGTAGAGCGTCACCGGGTAGGCGGCGTCACCTTGCGCTAGAACGGTCGTGGAGGTGACGCTGGCTTCATCATTGCTGAACTGGGTTTCATAAGCCTTGGCCCCGGTGATGCGAAACAGCGCCGCGGCGGCGTAGGCTCGCGGATAAGCCAAGGGGCCGAGGACGGTATTGGTGTTATCGCCGGTCAGTGTATTGGTTGCGGCCCAGGCATAGGCGGCAATGGCCTCGCCGGCCCAGTCAATTCCCTCCGGGTCCGGTGCCCTGGTCAGACTTAGGCAATAAGCCAGGTGGGCGCAGGCCCCCGCATAACGGTAGGTGGACCAGGGATCTTCTCCCGACGCGACCCAGATGCGGTTGGTGTCCTGCCAGGAACCGGCGAGGGTGTTGTTCGGATTGTCCGAGCCGAAGGCATCCCCGCAAATGCGCAGCCCAACGCCGCCGCTGGCGTAATGTTTGGCTATCAGTTCGTGGCGCAAGCGGTAGAGAAATCGAGGCAGCCAGGCCGCTTCGTCGAGCACGTCCGGCACGCCGTTGATGCCTTCTGGCAGGTTCAGTTCACCATCGCTAAAGTTGCGCGGTGCCATCTCGTAGGCGAAAAGCAGCATCTGCGCGACGCTCAGGTGCGAATAGTAGCTATCCCAATCGCCCGCATCCTGGTACCAACCGGCGGATTGAATCGGCCCCTTGGTCTTGGCCAGCAACGTCGCGGCATCCCCTCCTTCCGAGCCCCACTCCGCAAAACGCACGGAGGTATAAAGAAGCTTGTTGGTGAAGCCGGGTGTAAGGCTCGGGTTGTGCGGCGCCGGGCGGGAAAAAGTGGTCTGCGGCGCCTTGAGTTCGACCCCGCTGCGATTGTGGTACAGGCCGCGAATGACCGTGCGGAAGGCCTCGCGATACACGTCCGATTTCACCTGGAACGAAAAGGAGCACCCGATGCCATCCACCGCGATCACATATGTCCCCGGCCGGGTGAAGGATGAAAAGTCGCACTCATAGACGTCGGCTCCGAGGAAATTGCCGTTCGGGGTGTCGGCGGCCTGGCCGGTTTCCGTCTGGGTTGCAGGCTTGCGGAAGGCGAGTTGGCCGGTGAACGCGGTCGCCCCAGTTTGCTGGTCAATCAGACGAAATGATCGTCCCCGGTAGCCCGAGAGATCCAGCGAACCCAGGTCCCCCATCCAGTGAAACGCGTATGCGTATTTCTGGGGCGCGTCGGGGACGTACCCGAGCAGGTTGACATGCATCGCTTCGGAGCGGGAGCGCGTTTCGTCGAACGTCAGCGCCCAATACCTTCCGTTGGTGGCGAGGGCGGCTGTGTCAATCGTGTAGGTCTTGCCGCGCTGCATGGGCTGAGGCAGCGTCAGATAAAGCCAGTGCTCGCGGCTGCAGTAAGGGCTGACGTTGCTCCAGGCAAAGTCCGTGCCCTTGCTCTTGCGCCCAACCCGTACGGGGCGCAAAGCCTCTGCGTAAGCGGCGTCGTTGGTGCTGGAAACTAGGTAGCTGTTGGTCCGAGAAGCTGCAACGGTGTCCAGCGGGCTGACCCGCACAGTCTCCTGGCCCCAAGGCTGGCCCGGTTGGGAATGGATCACCCGGCCTTCGCCGAAGTGAACCATCACTACCCGGTCCGTCAAAGGGAGCACTTCCACTACCGTTGCGGACCCGGCCACGAGGGGGGCGCACAGCGCGAGAGACAGAAGCCGGACCACAGTTGTGTAAACAAAGCTCAATGCCAGGAGCGAGGCTAACCGGAGAAGCGGCAAGCCGTCTTGTCGCCCAAATTAATGACAGGAAAAGCGCGCAATCCAGGGTAGCCGAGGATGTGCGAGTCCTTCCAGTCCATCGTGGTGACGTTTGGGCCGAGGCCGTCGGCGGACCGATACTCGCGCCCCACGAGCAGGTTGATGTCTGAGTAAACGCCGTGCGCCTTGAGGCGCGAGACGACGAACTGTACTTTCTCAAGCTGGCTGGCGTTGAAGTTGGTGCTCTTCGTCGTGGTGTAGGCGAGGATGCCGCCGTTGTAAGCCCACGACGCGTCCATGTGATGAAAGCGCACGCAATTGACGCCGAACTTGGCGAGCCGCGCGGCTACGGCATCGGCCTTGTTCGTCGGCATGAACGGCGAATCGCCGGCGAAGTTCACGCCCAGAAAGCGGACGCGCTGGCCATTTGCGACGAAATGGCCGTTGGCGTCCACGCTCACCTGGGCGGCTGGGCCGATGGGCGTATTCATGGCTGAGAAATCAGTCACAACCCCGGGCAGGGCGTCGTCCCACGGAAGGACAAACGGATCGGCAAAGCCCGCGGCGGGCACCGCGAGCAGCAACCATAAGACCCATCGTGCACTCATTGATAGCGAGGGTAGGAGATCGGGCCGGAGAATGAAAGCCCGACCGGCGAGGGTGCCGACCGGGCGATGGTGAGCACCAGTACCAGAACGTGCGGGCTTTTACGGGGCGACCCACTGAGTACGGAAATACTTCGGCGCACTGGGAATGGGGATGACGTACGGGGAGATTGTGCCCCCTACTACGGCAGCACTAAACGGTAGAAACGTGGCTTTTCCGCCGCGACGACCGTCACCGTCGCGACCGCGTCGGCCACGACACAGGTGTTGGTATCGTTAGCCCAACCCGGCGTTGGCGTGAGACTCGAGGCGGATTGCAGGACGAAGCCCACCGCCGCGTGCCCCCAGGAAAGCGCCAGCCGTCCCGTCGCGCTGAGGCGAGCGCTGAGCAGTGGCGGAGCGACTCCGTAAAGTGTCACCATGCCATAGCCGGGGACGGTCGCTGCCGCTGTGGCGCTGATGACCGGAACTGTCGAAGTTTGCCAGTAGTTGGCAGCGCCGGAGGTATAGGTGTGGAAAGAGGCGATTCCCGGCGGTTGCGCCGGGACGGCGATGGTGGCGGAAAGGGGGTCTGGAGAGGTGTTGAGCATAACCACGGTCAGCGTCCGGTTGGTGTCATGGAGATAGGCGCTGGCCAGCAGGTTGGTGGAGCCACTGACAGTCGCGTTGACCCGGACGGCGTCCGGCCGAATGAAGCGAAAGAAATGTTTAACGGCAACGTACTTGGGGGAGTTGGCCAGGAGCGAAGCACTGGTGAGGGTAGCACCTCTCAGCTCTCAAACCCAATCCCTGATTACTCCCACTCAATTGTCCCCGGCGGCTTGCTCGTAATGTCGAAACAGAGGCGGTTGACGCCTTTGACCTCGTTGATGACGCGGCTGGACACTTTCTCGAGCAGGTCGTAAGGCAGCTTCACCCAGTCCGCCGTCATCCCATCCTGGGATTCAACGGCGCGCAACGCGATGGTGTAGTCGTAGGTCCGCTCGTCGCCCATCACGCCNNTGGCGTAGAACAATCTCGCGCGGCAGCCCCAGTTCGAGGCCCAGCGCCCGTACCTCGTCTTTAAAGAGGCACTTGAGCGGCTCGACCAATTGCAGCCGCATCTTCTTCGGCAGCCCGCCGACGTTGTGGTGACTCTTGATCATCGCGGCGGGGTTGCCGCCGATGGGCACGGACTCGATTACGTCGGGGTAGAGCGTCCCCTGCGCGAGAAACTTCGCCTTGCCCGCGCGCTGCGTCGCGGCCTCGAACACCTCGATGAACGTCTTGCCGATGACCTTGCGTTTGCGCTCGGGGTCCGTGACGCCCTTTAGCCGCCGCAGGAAGAGCTTGGCCGCGTCCTCATACTGGAGCTTGAGCTTGAAATGGCGGCCGAATACTTCCCGCACGACTGCCGCTTCCCCGCCGCGCAGCAGGCCGTTGTTGACGAAGATGCAGGTCAGTTGACTGCTAATAGCCTTGTGCAGCAGCGCCGCCGCGACGCTCGAATCCACGCCGCCGCTCAGACCCAGGATGACCTTCTCATTGCCCACCTGATCGCGGATGGTCTCGACCGCCTGGTCAATGTAGTTCCGCATCGTCCAGCTTTTGCCGCAGCCGCAAACGCCGTGGACGAAGCGGGTGAGGATCTGGTGCCCCTGCGGCGTATGCACCACTTCCGGATGAAACTGCAAGCCGAACATCTTCTCGGCGCGGTTCTCGATGGCCGCGTATGCCGAGTTCTCAGTGACGGCCACCGATTTGAAGCCGGCCGGCAGCTTCGTCAGCCTGTCTCCGTGCGAGTTCCATACCTGCATGGTCTTCGGCAGATCGGCGAAGAGAGGGCAGCGGCTGTCCTTGATGCGGAGCGTGCCCTTGCCGTATTCGCGCTTCTGGCCCGGCTCAACCTTGCCACCCAGATATTGGGCCAGAAGCTGAAGGCCGTAGCAAATGCCCAGCACCGGAACGCCGAGCGCGAAGACGGCGCGGTCGGGCAACGGTGCGGTCTTGGAATAGACGCTCGACGGGCCGCCCGACAGGATGATGCCCTTGGGATTCAGCCGCGCGATCTCCGCCGCCGGCGTGTCGTAGCGCAGGATGACTGAATAGACGTTGCACTCGCGGACGCGGCGCGCAATGACCTGCGTGTATTGGGAACCGAAATCCAGTATGACGATTTGTTCGGTCACTGCTGCACCGCCTTCACTTTTCCGGCGGTGGCATCGTACTCGAGCTTCATACCGCGAGGTGCGTCGGGAACCTTCGGAATGAACTTCTTCTCGACCAGCTCGTTCAGGTCTTTGGGATTGCGCCCGTTCTCCACGTTGAACAACTGGATGGCCTGGTTCAGCGAAGTTGTATCGACCGTCTTGACCGCCGTCTGTTGGGCCTTGCCCAACGCGCCCACGTAATCCGCCGGTGCGCTTAACGGGTTGCCGCTGCTGGCGGCGCCATTGGTTGGCTGGGCGGGCTGGTTGGAGCTTTCACCGCAGCCGATGAGCAGCAAGCTCGCGGTCAGAGAAAGGCAGAAAGGTATCTTCATGCCGCCAGTGTAATTCCTGGCCGGGCAAATCCAAGCGAAAGAATAAAAAAGGCCGGGCAAAACCCTTGCCCGGCGTGAAAGTGACACCCCCGTAACTGACTTGGGGAAAATGTCCTACTTGTTGGTGCTTGCCGGCGCCGTAGGGGCGGCAGGGGCGTTGGTGTCCGCCGTGCCGGTGGTCGTTGCCGGCTTCTCGCAGCCCGTCAGCACCGCGCCCATTACAATTCCCAATAGTACGATAATAGCGAATATCCTTTTCATAGTGGGACTAACTTTTACTAAAACCACCAAAAGGACAAGTACTATTTTTCAGGGAATAAGCGCCCCGCCTCGGGGCGTGTCCTTGGGCACGCACAAGCTTTTCTTCTGGCGATGTGGCTGGGGGGGCGTATGTTGCGGACAAAGTTAGCAAACCAAACACCCATACAGAATTTATGAAGACATATTGTCGGTTTCTCGGTGTGGCCGCNNTGGGATTACCTGGCCGTTGATCAGTTTGCCCGGCGGCTCTACGTCAGCCATGGCACAAAGGTGGAGGTGATCGACATCGACAAAGAGGAGGTGGTGGGCCAAATCGCAGATACGCCGGGCGTGCATGGCATCGCGCTCGCGCCCAAGCTGGGGCTGGGCTTCACCAGCAACGGCCGTGAGAATAAGGCTAGCGTGTTTGATCTGAAGACGCTCAAGACGAACTCGAAGGTTGATACCGGCGAGAACCCGGACGCGATTCTATTCGAGCCGGGTCAGGAGGAAGTTTACACGTTCAATGGGCGGGGACAATCGGCGACGGTGTTCGACGCCAAGACGGGTAAGGTGGTGGCCACCATCCCGCTGTCCGGCAAGCCGGAGTTTGCCGTGGCCTACCCGACGGCCAAGCGGGTCTATAACAACCTCGAAGACAAGAGCGAAGTCGTGGCGATCGATACCGCGGAACATAAAGTGGTGAACACGTGGCCGATCGCACCGGGCGAGGAGCCTTCGGGCATGGCGTTCGATGGGCCACATAAGCGGCTGTTCCTGGGTTGCGGCAACAAGATGATGGTGATGATGGATAGCACGAACGGCAAAGTAGTGGCCAGCGTGCCCATCGGGCAGGGCGTGGACGCGACGAAGTTCGATGCCGAAACTCAGCTTGCCTTCTGCTCCTGCGGCGACGGCACGGTGACCATTGCGCATGAGGATTCTCCGGACAAACTCACGGTGGTGCAGACGCTTAAGACCGAGCCGCGCGCCAAGACGATGGCGCTGGACCTCAGAACACATAAGATCTACCTGGCCAGCGCCAAGTTCGGCGCGGCCTCCGACCAGCCTTCCGGCGGGAAGAAGGGGCGGCCGACCGCAGTGCCGGGCACGTTCAAGGTGCTGGTTTACGGACCGGAGAAGTAAGACTCTGCACGATCTGGCGTTCGAGCAACGCGCTGTCCTCATGCTCGGGATGGCGCTGGCGGACGGATCGCACCGCCTTCAGCGCCTCGTCGAGCTGGCCCGCGCGATAGAGGTAAAAGGCGTACGTGTAGCCATATTGCGGGTTCTCGGGGCGTAGCTCAGCCGCCCGGCCGCACCAGGTGAGCGCTTCCTTGGGCTGCTCCTTAGACAGCAATACGCCGAGATTGTAGGCGGCCTGGGCCGACTTGGGGTCCGCCTTGAACGCGGCGCGAAACGCTTGTTCGGCCTCGGACATTTTGCCCATCTCGGCGAGCAACATGCCGAGGTTCAGGTGGGCGGCTGAGTTAGTAGGATCGAGACTGAGCGCCTGGCGCAGGCTGGCTTCCGCTTTGTCATTTTGGCCGAGCGCGTTGTAGGCGAGGGCGACGTTCACGCGGGGCGGCAACGCGTCCGGCTGCAAGCGGCAAGCCGTTTCAAACTCAGCTACTGCTTCGGGCATCTGGCTGCGCGACATATGGAGATTGCCGAGATTGTAATGCGACGCCATATCGTCGGGGCGGGAGCGCATCGACTCCATCAGCTCGGCGAGCGCGCTCCGCATCCGGGCGCGTTGGTCCTCCGGCAGACTTTCCTCCGGCACGGGGGCCAGGGCCGCGGCGGCCCGCACGCGCACGAGCCGGAAATCGTCGCTGGCCGCCTTGCATAGCGCGGCGAGGTTGGGCTGGTCCAGACGTTGGTCCAGAGCTTCGGCGGCGCTCGCTCGCACCAACGGCGAAGGATCGGCCATCAGGCTCCGGAGGACCGGCCACTGTTCCTCGGCGGGGCAGCCGGCCAGCAGGCGGACCAGGGAGACGGTCTCCATTTCTTCCCGGTCAGAGCGTCCGAGATACGCCAGGATGTCGGGGAGCTTCTTCCAATCCTGCTTGCGGGCTGCGGCGATGAGCGCGGCGCGTTCCAGCACGGGCTTCTGGTAATCCGGCTTCCGCCATTCCCGGACGAACTTGTCAGCCCAGGCGGCGTTCTGGTTGGTGTGGCAGAGATTGCAGGCGTTAGGGGAATTGTAAACGAGCGTCGTCGCCGGTGTGGGCGGGCGCATCGAGTGGTCGCTGCGCCGCATGCGGGCAAACTCCGTCATCGGCATGTGGCACGAGATGCACTCGTTGCCGACGGTGCCGGCTTTGTGGTGCGTGTGGGCAGGGGCGTTCTCCACGGTCGCTTTGTGGCATGGCAGGCAGGGATCATTGGCCTGCGCAGAATCCTTGAACCGGTAACGCCCGCTCGACGTGTGGCAATGCACGCAGTCCAATTGGCCGGACTTGGCGCAGGGGCTGAGCCGCCAGGAGGTGTAGGTGTAGTTTTCCCCCAAGTCACGGCCATCGGGATAGAAGTCAGGGCTCTCGAAGCCGACAAGGTCGAAGTGATCAAAGTAGCGGTCACCGGGCGCGAAGTTCGTGGTCAGGAGCGACATCTTGGCGTGACAGGGCGCGCAGGTCGCGTTGCGCTGCTCAGTCGTGAGCTTGCTGAGCACAACGAGTTTGATGTCGTCCGGGGTGCGTTGATTGGCGGGCAGCTCGTGGAAGAGGCGCACGTGCCCACCCGAGGGCCCGTGACAGGTCTCGCAGTTAATGCCCGGCTCGGCCCACGTGGTGTGGTAGCTGTCGTCCTTTAGATCGTAGTTCTTGGAAAGCTGACTGACGTGGCAGCCGAAGCACGAGGTGTTGAACGTCAGCGGCCGGTCCTTCCAGTAAAGCGCCTCGTCGCGGCGGTCGCCGAAATGGCGCATCGCGCTGGCGGTCGTGTCAAACCATTCGCGGCGGCGGACATCATAGGCCACCGGCAGCACCTGGAGCCAGCCGCGCTCGAGCGGCGTGAGGAAGTAATAGACGTTCTTGCCACCCATCACCTGCCCGATGGGGTAGCGCTTCTCGCCCGCGGCAGTGCGTTCGATGACGACTGATTTGCTAAGGTCGGCAAGGAAGCGATACTTACCCGCCACGATCTCTGTCTTCTGCTCCGTCAGGTTGGTCCGGGCCAGCTCGGACGTGTAGGGCTGCATCGCGAGGCCGTGGAACGAAGTGGACCACAACTGGTAGAACTTCTCATGGCATTCCCGGCAGCTCTGTGACCCGACAAAGCCCGGGGCGGCGAGCTTGGCCGCCGCGTTGGTGGCGGGGGCGGACTTGATTTGAGCCCAGGCCGTCCAGCTTACACCCAAGAGCACCAGGGTGATCAGGCCGCATCGCTCAAACTGACGAGCACGATTCA
>PLZQ01000074.1:0-7531 GCA_003152225.1 Limisphaerales bacterium
TTATGGGCGATAAATCCCCGAAATCCACGCAGAAGAAGTCCGGACAGAAACAAGCCAAAGCCAGCAGCATCGCTGCAAAGAAGAAGGCGGTCGTGCTCAGCAAACAGGCCTCCGACAAGAAGAGGTAACCGTCCTTCCCATGCCGTCTCTCCGGGAATCAAAGCCCGGAGCGACGGATTCCTCCCCCATCAAAAGGCCGCATGCCGCTGAAGCTCCGACAAGGGCAGGTCTGGAAACTCGGCGATGAATTCATCCGCATCGTCGATCTGGCACGTCTGGAGGTCGGCTACAAACTGATGAAGAACCTTGAGACCGGCGAAGGCAGCCATCACCGCAGCAGCAAGAAAGATTTCTGCCGCCTGCTCAAGTCCGCTACCCTGCTCGCGCCGAGGTCGCGGGCAACCGCTTCCACTCGGTCTGTGCCACTGTCTTGACCCGCTTCCGCCTCGGCTGTGGTCTGGAATTCCCGTAAGGCGGTGTTCCGCCGCGTTCCATTCCCAATTTCGCGACTGGGGTAGAGTGCCCGCTGAGCCTTAAAGCGAAGCGATTAGAGCCTGCTTATATCGGCTGCCACGCATTCTTGGGTCCGCCCTGACGCTTGCTCGTCTGTGAGCGAGCCTTCTGTACGATGTAATCGATTCTGCTTGCCAGAATTCTGAGAAGGCGCGAGAATACCCGCACGGAGAAAGAGCTGATTGGACTCGCTCCGAGGAAGAAAGAAGTGGCATGGACACGGATGTCAACGGCTCCTTATTCAGGTTTATCCGGGACGCAACGGCCATTGCCGCGTTCGCCCTGGTTTGCGGCGGCTGCGCCAGCAGTGAGAAGCAAGTCCAGAAAGCCGCCCGGGATTGGTGCATGACCATCCGCGGGAGCCAGGTGATCCCGGTCTATCCCCTCACTGAAGACATCCAGCCGGGCGACGTCTTCCTCGTCCAGGTGCCAATCGATCAGCAGCAGAAGCTGTACAAGAAGAACGGCTTTCTGCCGCTCGACAATTCCCTCGGGCGGATCAACCCCGATGGGTACAAGGAGTTCTATGGCCACTCCTTCTTTCCGACCAACGGGACGGTAGTGCTGCCGCGCGACTGGATAAGACCTCTCGGCATGGGTGTTTACACCAACTACAACGGCACCAACACGCTCTCCTGGCAGTCGGCTCCGCGGGTTGCTTTTCCCAGCTACGGGTTCAGCGTGCAAAACGGAGCGGGTCTGAGCCTGGCTGTTCCCGTCCAGGGCATTCCGGTGGGACTGAGCCTGCTGGCCAGCGATGCCGCCAGCGGCAGCATTCAGATCCAGGACGCGCGCACGATGGGGGTGGATACAATATCTCTTTATCGGCAGTTGAAGGATTGGGCAAAGACCAACCGGGCCTTCCTTGGCAATTATGGCCCGAGTTCCGAAGCCAAAAGGACGAACTACCTCCGCGTCATCACACGCGTTTTCGCTTCGGGTCGCATGACCGTGTCCCTCAAGGATGCGAGCAACCGCAGCGGCGGCCTCGATGTGGGCGTCCCCAAACCCGTGAATCTCCTTCAACCGCAGCTCCCAGCCGACCAGAAGAGCACCCCGGAGGCCGCTTTAAGCAACTATACCAATGCCATGAATGCCCTGGCTGAAATGGTCAAGGCAGCGGGGAGCGCTGTGGACACGGCGGGCAAAGTCCTGCCGGGCGGCAGCCTCCGTCTGGCGGCGGCCAGCGCGCGCTCCGTCAGTCTCGACGAAACCTTCGACCCGCCCGTCATCCTCGGCTATCTCGGCTTCGACTGCGTAATCGATGAAGGCGGCAGACTGGGGCCGCCAATGCCCACTTACGCCAACCTCCAACCGGCTTTGGCGCGCGGGATCGTTCGCCATTTCGCTATCGGGCCTTCAGCCAAGACCCTGCGCGATTGGGTCAACCATCCCAAAACCGCCGACATTCCTGAAGGCAAGACCGCGAGGGACGTGACCAGGGGGCGTGAAGGCAAGATCGCAGCCTGGATTCAAGCGCGGAAGGCCGACTACAGCTTTGCCGATCTCCTGCACCGGGATGATTTGGAATCGGACCGACAGGAATTCCTCGAAGAAAAGGGAGTGGAATACGGGATAAGCCAATAGAGAGGATCATTTATGGCCGTGCAAACATATGACGACGTTCCCAACGACGAGGTCGGCACAACGGTGCAGGACTATATCGACGCTGGCGCGAAGAAGGTAACCGTAACGCCCAATCCCGATGGAAAAACCTGTACCGTGGTAGTTAAGACATAATGGACGTTAAAACCGGAATGCAGCGTGAGCGGAGAGCAACATGTTCGCACGCCGCGAACTATTGCTTCAATGCTGCATCAATAACCAGAATTCCTATGCAACAAAAACAAATAAGACGCTTTGAGCCGGCCCTTCGCCAACTGATCAAAGTGGAAATCGCCGGCTCGGGGCTGAAGGCCAGCGACGGCTTTAGCAAGGCCCTCGACGGCTATGCGAGCCACTATCGGCTGAAAGGGAAGAAGGCCGAGATTGTGAAGGCTTACCTTGCCAAGACGGCCATCAGTATCGCCAAGCACGACAAGGGCATTTTCTCCTCCGGGATCAAGGCGAAGCTGGTTCAGCCCGACGACGTCAAGGCGGCGGTCTTCTTCTACCATCTTCCGGAGTTTCCGGATGATGATTGTAGCGGGGCCTCCAGGCAGATCATGCACCTGGAGCAAGCGCGACCCAAAGGAACAATGGGGCAACTGACCCCGGCCATGAGCAAGTATCTGGACAAACTCAAAGTCTAAACCAACGTGGAAAACCCGCCGGAAACTCCTAAAGAAGAGGCGGCTGCTGGAAAGCCTCCTGCACGAAAACCGGACGTCGCTCCCGGCGGCGCCGTGCCGCGCCAGCCGGCAGGAGAGCGCAAGGATCCCCCCACAGCATCGCCGAGTGGGGCGGCGCCAGGCCAACCGGACCAGCGCAGGGTGGAACTCGCCCGGGACTTGAATAATCTCGCGAGCGAAGTGGTGGTGGCAGATGAGTGGGGCATCTTTAAGGATGCGGAGCCGGGAACCGGAGCCCACGACCCCCCCCGCATCTATCAAACGCTCGCTGCGGCCTATCAGGCTCTAGCGGCAGGAAAGCTGGAAGAGGTGGAGATCGCGCTATTGGCTGGGCGGGCGGGATTGAACCGGGCGCAAAACCGCGATCGGGCTTGGCGGATAAACAACCATTTTGGATTGCTGCCGATCCTGTTCATCGCGTTCTCAGCGCTGCTTGTCTATCGGTTCGTTTTCCAGTGGTGGCTTGGGATCGAGGGCAGGGACATCGTCACGCACGCTGCCTTTGCGGGAATGGTCGGGGCGGTCTTGCGGAGCCTGTATTGGCTGCAGTTCCAAACCGGCAAGGGCTTGCTTCGGCCCAGGTGGTTTACCACCTTCATTGTGGCGCCGCCGATCGGCGCGATTTTTGGGTGGCTCGTGTCGCTGCTGGTCAAGACGTTGGCACAGGCGGTGAGCAAAGGCGCGGTGGATACCGACTGGAAGACGGTAAGCCTACTGGCAGCATTTGCCGGGTTCAAATGGGAATGGGCGCTCGGGTGGCTGGAGGAGACGGCGCGCTCGATTCAGGCTCGCACGAGAGACAAGACGCCAACCAAGCCGAAGTCATAAGAACCGGCCTATCGGGCGATGTCTGGCGCACTCCAAGACGCTAACGCGCCCTCCGATGCGCCCGAGAGAACCTCNNTAGAGCGACTGGTCATTAGAGCCGCCCACCGCGATGTAGCGCAGGGCAACGGCATTCAGTTTGCCGGCGATGACTTGCTCCAGGCTCGGGCTGGCGTCCGCGGGGAAAAGCCAAATCGCATTCAAGATGGGATTCTGATCGGGAGCGCCGGGCTTGGGCAGGACGGCAACATCCAACGTGCCGTCGCCATTTGCATCGCCCGCGGCAAACACGGTGGCTCCGGGCCGGTGCTGTCCCCACTGGGCCAGTGGATCGACTTCCTGCGTTGGAGCGCCTTCGACCTGGCAGATGACCGGGCGCTGGCCACGTTAACACTGATCGAGCCCCAGTCCTCGACCAGGCTACCTTGGTCAGCCCAGCCAATAGGGCCGGGGTTGCTGCAGGATGGCCGCCTCCACGCGGACCTTGGGCTGGGGCCGCAGCCTGGTGGCGTCAACGAAGTCTGGATCTACTTTGCGTGACTTGGTCAGGGCTGGAAAGAACTCGCCGCTGAAAGCCAGGCCAGCGGCAGCCGTGCTGATGATTTGCAGACAGCGCCGCCGGGAAAGGCAGCCGGAGCATTGATGAGGAGTTTGCATAAGGTTGAAGGCTTCACACTGCGTTTGTCATGAGAGACAAAGGAGGTCCTACCCCAGTAGGGTAGCGACGGCAAAAAGATTCCATTGAACAGCGGGCGGCCAATTCCTGCCGGCGCTCGTATAAGCGCGTCACTTCCGCGCTTGATCCGGCCGGGCGACCGGATACGTTTCTTGCCGTGAGCGATCCTAAGCATCCCTTAATCTTTTCTGACGGCGAATTCCTCATCATGAAGAAACTGCCTCTGCTCGAACTGCTCGTCTTCCTCGCCATCGCTCCCATCGGCCTGTTCGCGCAAGAAGACCGCACCAAACGTGTGGATGATCTTTTCGAGAGCTGGAGCAAGCCCGGCACACCGGGCGCCGCGGTCGCCATCATCCAGCACGGCAAGCTGGTGTATGAGAAGGGCTACGGCCTGGCCAATCTGGAGTACGATATTCCCGTCACGCCGCAGACCATCTATCACGTCGCATCTGTGTCCAAACAGTTCACGGCCATGGCGCTCGTGCTCCTCGAACAGGAGGGCAAGCTGTCGCTGGAGGACGAGGTTCACAAATACCTGCCGGAGCTGCCTGATTACAAACACCCGATTACCTTGCGCCAACTGCTCCAGCACACGAGCGGCATCCGTGACCAGTGGCAGACGTTGGCCCTGGCCGGCTGGCGCTTGGATGACGTGATCACCCAGAAACAGATCCTGCGCCTGCTGTTTCACCAGAAGGAGTTGAACTTCGTTCCGGGCACGCGCCACCTCTACTCGAATGGCGGCTATACGCTCGCCGCCGAAGTGGTCGCCCGAGTGTCGGGCAAACCGTTTCCAGAGTTTTGCCAGGACCGCATCTTCGGCCCCCTGGCCATGACGCGCACCCACTTCCACCAGGATCACCGCCGCATTGTCCATGACCGCGCCTATTCGTACGAGAAGAGCGGGGAGGGCTATGAAGCGTCGCCCCTCAACTACGCCAACGTCGGCGCCACCAGCCTGTTCACGACCGCGTCTGACCTGGCGCGCTGGCTCGACAACTTCCGAGAACCCAAGGTTGGCGGGCGCGCGGCGATCGACCGGCTGCAAGAGCAAGCCGTTTTGGCCGACGGCAAGAAGATCGGATACGCGCTGGGCCTGGGCATCGGGAGTTATCGCGGGCTGAAGACAATTTCGCACGGCGGCGGCGACGCAGGCTACCGAAGCTTTGTGCTTTGGTTTCCCGAACAGGAAACGGGCATCGCGGTGGTCAGCGGCTTGGCGAGCTTTGACTCCGGCGAAACCGCCAACCGGGTGGCCGAAGTGTTTCTGAGTGAAAAGAAGACTCCCGAAGCGGCCAAGCCGTCGCCGAAGCCTTCTCCCCAGAATCCTCGCAAATACATCGCCTTAGAGCCGAGCGTCCTCGACCAATACATTGGGCACTATAAACTGGATGCCGGATTCGACGCTGACGTCCGGAAGAAGGAGGGTAAACTGATAGCGGAAGTGCCAGGTCAAGGGACCCAGGAACTTCATCCGCTGGCCACAAACCGATTCTTCATCGAGCAAGTTAACGGCGAGGTCGAGTTTATGACTAAGCCAGACGGACCTCTGCGGCTGAAGTTCACCCAGGAGGGCAGCACGATAAACGGAGAGCGTATTGCCCTCGCTCCATGGGAACCGAACCACCTGGAGCAATACCAAGGGGCTTATTGGAGCGACGAACTCGAAACCCAGTACACCATCACGCTCAAGGACGGCAAGCTCACGGCGGACCATGTCCATCACGGCGAGATTGCGCTGGTGCCAACAGGTCGGGACCGGTTCACAAGCAAGGAATGGTTCATGCCGGAAGTGAACTTCCTGCGCGACCCCTCCAACCGGGTTTCGGGCGTAACGCTGGGTGGTGGCCGCTTGACCGCGATCCGTTTCAACCGCAAGGCCCCGACTAGCGCGGGCGCCTCAGCGCCTTGAGGGCGTCGAATTGAAGTGGGCGAAATCAGCGACCGGCCAAATCCTGCCAGCGTTCGTATAAGCGCGCTACTTCGGCCTTTGCGGCCTCCAAATCCGCGATGAGGCCGCGCGCTTCTCGGGAGCGGGTGGCGTGGAACTCGGGATCGTTGAGGGTCGTCTCCAGTTCCTGGACCCGGGTTTCCGCAGCCAGGATGGCGGCCTCCATCCCGTCCAATTCGCGTTGCTCCTTGAAGCTCAGCTTCCGTGGGCGGGCCGATTTGGGCGCGCTGACCGGCTCCGGCTTGCGGGCTGCCGTTTCGGGAATGTCAGCCCAGGCCGCCTGACTGCGTGCGTCACGCTCCTTCTTCTTTTCCAGGTAATACGAATAGTTGCCCGGCTGCACAAACAAGCCGCCATCCTCGAAGGCCACGATCTGGTCGCAGATGCGGTCGAGGAAATAGCGGTCGTGGCTGACTACGATCACCGTGCCATCGAAGTCCGCCAGCGCTTCCTCCAGCATGCGCAGGCTCGGCAGGTCGAGGTCGTTGGTTGGCTCATCCAGGACCAGCACATTGCCGCCACGCCGGAGCACTTTGGCCAGCATCAGCCGGGCGCGCTCGCCGCCGGAGAGCTGGGCCACCGGCTCGTTCACGCGCTCATCCGAGAACAGGAAGCGGCGCAGATAGGAACGCGCGCTCAAGCGTTGTTCGCCGAACAGGACGGTTTCGTTCCCATTCGCTATCTCTTCCAGCACGGTGCCGGTGCCGTTCAGTTGCATCCGGGCCTGGTCGATATAGTTAAATTGCACCCGCTGCCCGATCTTGATCGTGCCCTCGTCGAGTGGACGTTCGCCGAGGCAAGTGCGCAGCAGCGTGGTCTTGCCAACGCCGTTGCGGCCAACAATACCCGTGCACTGCGCCGGGTTGAACGAAAGAGTCAGCCCACGAAAGAGCCAGCGTTCTCGGTCGTCCTCGCCGACCTTTGCCCCCGCGTGGGCCAACTGGATTGCGTGGTTCCCCAGGGAGGGCGGGGGCGGAATCAGCAAGTCCATCTCACGCTCCTCGGGCGGCGCTTCGAGGCCCTTGACCTGGTAAAAGGATTCGAGGCGATGCCGCGGTTTGGAGCGTTGCGCCCGGACGCCCGCGCGGACCCAGTCGAGTTCCTCGCGCAAGAACCGCTGCCGCCGCCGCTCGGATTGTTCGGCGATCTGCTGCCGGATGGCCTTGGATTCCAGGTAGGCGGTGTAGTTCCCGGGATGCGAAAAGCACCGGCCATCGGCCAGCTCAATGATCCGCGTGGCAATGACATCCAGGAAGTAGCGATCATGGGTGA
>PLZQ01000074.1:7544-51663 GCA_003152225.1 Limisphaerales bacterium
CGGGGCGGCCAGGGCGGAGGCGGTCGCCTTGATGCGGTTCTGCAACTTCCAGCCGTCCGCGCTTTCGATGTGGTTCAGCAGAACCGCCAGCTCTTTGTCCGTGCCATGTCCGGATTCATAGCGACGCAGCCATTCCATCAGGTCGGCTGCCCCCGCCTCGATATTCTGACGCACAGTGAGCTTGCCATCCAGCTCGAACTCTTGCGGTAGATAGCCGATGCGCAAGCCGCGCCGCCGTGCCACGTCCCCGGCGTCCGCCGGTTGATGGCCGGCGAGGATGCGCAGCAGGCTGGTTTTGCCGCAGCCGTTTCTGCCCAGCAGACCGACCTTCTCGCCTGGGGCGACCAAAAGCGTTACGGCTTCGAGCAACCGCTGGTGGCCGTAAGCCAGAGCGAGGTCGTTGGCGGTCAATAGAGCCGGGCCGGTGACATTCATGCGCGCAAAAAAGGGGAGCATAGCCTGCGGGAGCGCCGGCGCACAGCAAAAGTCAACACGGTGGAGACACTGGCAGGAAGTGGCGTGCCCAAAGGATGCCCAAAGGGTGCCCTAAGNNTGCCCTAAGGATGCCCTAAGGATCTTCCCGCGATCTCCTCCAGAGCAATACCGTAGCAGCACGCTTGTCTCCCGCTCCAATCGGCCTGCCACGTCAACCGCCTTGATCTACTTCGGGCGGTAGAAACGGAGAGACGCAGCGACGAATAAGGCGTAAGCTATTACATGCGTAACGCGTTCATAACGGCGTTGCTGGTTTCCATCGCTGCCGGAGCGACAAATGCCCAAGTTGGTGGCTCGTTCGGGAGTGACCCAATTGTGCTGTGGTATGATGTAATCCCGGTTAAGATGCCAGCCTCATCCGGCGACTTGACGAACACATTCCAACCCGGTCCGCCCTTTGACGAACAGGCCGCTTTCAGCCTGGATGTCGCGATGAGCGAACCGACCGACCCGGACACGAATCTGTGGCGGCTGGAGGCAAAGGCTGTTGACCAGGGAATGCGCGGATCGTTCGCGGACACCCGGCACTCCCGGAATCACGCGGATGCTTTGTTCCCCGGGCTCGACTCAGTCCGGGACAATAAGAGCGTGCCGCCCTTCCAGCTCGGCGTCAACCATCGATTCAAGTTTGCTGAATACGGCGACGAACGGCCAGGCGTCAGCGCACCCGTGGGCGCTTCCTATCAATGGGCGGAGCAGCGGTTGGAGTTCTTTGCCGAGTTCGGACCTATTCTTGATATCAAGCCCACGACCGCCTTGGAGTGGAATGGCGGGATCGGGATCAGATTCAACTTCCGACGGTAAGAGGCTATGGCTCGCTTCAACCAGCCGGCAGCCTGGTGTGGGTATTTTGTAACGCGACTTTAGACTTTAGACTTCAGACCCTAGCCGGTAGCGTTCACCCGTGCGTGAACGGATCGGTATTCTAACCGGCGGCGGCGATTGCCCCGGTCTCAACACAGTCATTCGAGCAGTCGTGAAGTGTGCCAGCAAACGGGGCTGGGACACAGTCGGCTTTCTGGACGGCTTCGAGGGTATGCTCGAACCGCTGCGCTACCGGCAGCTCGACTACAAGGAAATGGACGCGCTGCTCTTCGTCGGCGGCACGGTGCTGGGCACGTCGAACAAGGGCCGGTTTGCGGCCAAGACCGGCCACGGTGAGAGCAACCGCATCCCGCGCGAAATACTCGACCTGGCCGAGGCCAATTTCCAGAAGCTCGGCTTGCGCGCCCTGGTGGTCGTGGGCGGGGACGGCTCGCTGAGCAGCGCGCAACAGCTTTTTGAACACGGCGTCCCCGTCATCGGCGTGCCCAAGACCATCGACAACGACCTGGAAGCCACCGTGATGACGTTCGGTTTCGATTCCGCCGTCGCCTGCGCCACGGACGCCCTCGACCGCCTCCGCACCACCGCAGAAAGCCACGACCGCGTGATGGTGCTCGAAGTCATGGGCCGTTACACCGGCTGGATTGCGGTGACGGCCGGCATCTCCGGCGGTGGCGATGTGATTCTGATCCCCGAGATCCCGTTCAACTTCGAGAGCGTGTGCGCGAAGGTCGCTGACCGTGAGCGCGAGGGCAAGCACTTCACCCTCGTCGTGGTGGCCGAAGGCGCGCGAGAGCAGGGGAAGGATTACGTGACCTCAGGCAGCGCCGAGAAGAACCGCGAGGCGCGCCTGGGGGGGATTGGCGCGGTCGTGGCCGCGGAAATCCAGAAGCGCACCGGCAAGGAAACGCGTGTTTGCGTGCTGGGCCATTTGCAGCGTGGCGGTGCGCCGACCTCTTTTGACCGGGTGCTCTGCACACGTTTCGGCGAGCGGGCCGTCCAGCTTATTGCCGAAGAGCGATACGGCTGCATGGTGGCCTCGCGCCCGCCGGACACAGTCGCGGTGAAGATTTCCGAAGCCGTTGGCCATCTGCGCGCCGTCCCGCCGCACGGTGAGATGGTCCAAACGGCTCGCGCCCTGGGCATCAGCTTCGGGGACTAGCCCCGTCCGTTCATAGCTCACAGTTGTTTAGACGACGGAGCCACACCGGTGGCCTGTTCGTACGGGTTCTTCGTCCTGCCGCCACCTTGGGCTTTTGCATTTGCCACAACCGGCGAATTTCCTCTTGCGTTGCAGAGCGCCTTCTGGCACAGACTCGCTCAGAGAAGTGTGAAAAGGGAACCGACGAACATGCAAACCAATCAAGTATCCATCAGCCCTTCGGGGGAACAATTCCCACTGCCGACCCGCGAGGAGTACCAGGCCGAATTTGCCCGGCTGCAAGCGCTCGCTGCCAAACAACGCAAAAGCGGTAAAGAGATCGTGATAGTCGTCGGCCTCGGCTTTGTCGGGGCCGTCATGGCCGCGGTTGTAGCCGACTCGGTCGATAAGAAGGGCCGCCCGACAAAATTCGTCATTGGCGTCCAGCGCCCAAGCACCCGCAGCTTCTGGAAGATCAGGCTGCTCAACCGCGGCGTCTCCCCGGTCAACGCCGAGGATCCGGAGGTCGAGCAGCTCATCGCTCGCTGCGTGAACGAGAAGCAAACCCTGGTAGCTACCTACACGGAGGAGGCGTTGAAGCTGGCCGACGTGGTCGTGGTCGATGTCCAATGCGATTACTTGAAGGAATCGTTGGGCAACGTCCGCACCGGGTCTGCCGAAATGGCAGCGTTGGAAGCCTCAATAGCGACGATTGCCGAGAACGTCCCACCCACCGCGCTGGTCCTGATTGAAACGACCGTCGCCCCTGGGACCACGGAACAGGTGGCCTACCCGATCATGAAGAAGATCTTCCGGAAACGGGGCATTCGTTCCGAGCCGTTGCTGGCGCATAGCTATGAACGCGTCATGCCCGGCAAGCATTACGTCGCCTCCATCCGCGACTTCTGGCGCGTCTGCAGCGGCGTCAACCCGACCTCCCGCAAACTCGTCACTCGGTTTCTGAACGAGGTGCTGCACACTGATAAATTCCCGCTAACCGTTCTGGATCGCCCCATCGAATCCGAAACCGCCAAGATTATAGAGAACAGCTACCGCGCCACCATCCTCGCGTTCATGGACGAATGGTCCTTGTTTGCCGAGCGCAATGGGGTGGATTTGAAGAAGGTGATTGAGGCGATCAAAGTCCGGCCCACGCACTCAAACATCATCTTTCCGGGGCCGGGCATTGGCGGGTATTGCCTGCCCAAGGACGGCGGGCTGGGCGTTTGGGCCTACCGGCATATCTTTGGATTCGAGGATGACATCTTCAAGATCACACCGCTGGCCATTGACATCAACGACTCCCGCTCATTGCACGCACCCCAATTGGTGCGAGACGCCCTGCGCAACATGGGCAAGCCGATCGCCTCCGCTGAAGTCCTCCTTCTGGGCGCGGCCTATCGTGAGGACGTGGGCGACACTCGTTACAGCGGCTCGGAGATGATAGTGCGCAAACTCACCGAGATGGGCGCCGATGTCAAAGTGCATGACCCGTATCTCGACCATTGGTGGGAATTCGAGGCCCAGGACAGCTACCCGCGGCCTGATTATAGCTGGGCCCGCTTCTTCCATCGGCAGGATTCCTTGAAGAACCTGCGGATCGAGAAAGATATGTGGGCGGCGATGAAAGGAATCGATGCGCTCGTCCTGGCGGTTCGCCACGACCCATACCTGAAACTTGACCCCGATAAGATGGTTAAGAGCGCGGGCCAACCCTTTGCCGTCGTGGACTGCTTCTGTATCCTCGACGACGCAAAGATTCGCCGTTATCTGGAGTTGGGGTGCGAAGTCAAAGGCATGGGCCGGGGCCACATCAAACGCATCAAGGACAGCATCGACAACCGCCGGAACGGCAAGAAGGGCAAATGATCTGGAGGAAGGTTGACCGGGCACGGGTTTGCGCCTAGAACGATGGGCATGTTGCACCGCTTCGTTTGGCCAAGTCTGAATTACATCTGGCGGGTAGTATTGCTGGGATTGACCGTGCTCGCGATCTCGCTACAGCCAGCGTTGGCTGAATTCAAGGTCGGGTTGGTGCTCGACCGGGGTGGCAAGGACGACAAGTCTTTCAATACGTCGGCTTACGAGGGGGCGACGCGCGCCAAGTCCAAGCTGGGCATTCTCCTCAAATATGTGGAAGCGCCAGACGACAATGCGTTCGAGCCGATGCTCCGGGCGTTTGCGCTGCGGGACTTCGACCTGATCATTGGGATTGGCTTTGCCCAGAAGGAGGCGATTCAGAAGGTGGCGGCGCAGTTTCCCCAACGGCAATTCGTCATTGTGGACGCGCAAGTCGAGGCGCCGAACGTGCGGTCGCTGATGTTTCAGGAGCATGAAGGGGCCTACGTCGTCGGGGCCATCGCCGCCATGACGAGCAAGACGGGCAGGATTGGGTTCGTAGGGGGCATGGACATTCCCCTCATCCGCCGATTCGTGATGGGCTACGAGGCTGGGGCGAAGAAGATCAACCCGCAGATTACCGTGGTGGCCAACTATGTCGGNNAACCAAGACTGGACCAAGCCCGGGCTGATCTTAACGAGCATGCTGAAGCGCGTGGACGAGGCGGTCTATTCAACGATTGAGGAAGCGAAGGCCGGGAAGTTCAGCAGCGGCATCAAATGGTTCGGGCTCGCTAACAAAGGCGTGGACTACTCGGTGGACCAATACAACGCGAAAATCCTGACCGAGCCGGTGCGCAAGAGAGCTGACGAGCTAAAGGCGGACATCATCGCGGGCAAGATAACGGTGCCGGATTACTACAATAAATAGAGACGGCTTACCCCTTTAGCGCCGCCTTGGTTTCGGCCATGAGCAGCTCCAGTTCGTCCCGCAGTTCCTCCTTGGTCTTCCGATCCATGCGGTCGATGAAGAGAATGCCTTGCAGGTGATCGTACTCGTGCTGGATGACACGAGCAAGGAGGCCGCCGCAGCGGAACTCGACGGGCTTGCCCTCGAGGTTTAGCGCCTTAACGTCCAACACTTCGGGGCGAGTGATGTCGGCGTAGATTTCGGGGAAGCTCAAGCAACCTTCCGGGCCGGTGACGGGCTGGCCGAGCGCCTGAAGTACGGGATTAATCAACACGAGCGGCATGAACCCGGCTACGTCCGCGGGCTGGCCCTTCAATTCCAGTGTGGAGGGCCGATCCGTCACGCCGCGCGCGTCAACGACAGCGAGTTGCAGCGCGGAGCCCACCTGCTGGGCGGCGAGCCCGACGCCTTTGTAGGCGTGCATGGTTTCCAGCATGTCCGCCGCGAGCTGCTTGACGGAGGGCGTGATGGCGTCGATGCGAGCGCCTTTTTGGCGGAGCACCGGGGTGCCGTATTTGACGACGGTCTGAGGCATAATCAAATTGGCCAGTTCCGCAGCAGCTTCGCAAGGTCCGGTATGGTCGGGCTTTGGCCGGTGCGTACGTAAAAGCCGCTGGTAGTGACGCCGGTGAGCAGGCAGCGGTCGGTCGGGAAGCCGAGCAGCTTGCCCAGGCAGAAGCCGGAGTTGAAATGGTCCCCGGCGCCGGTTGTGATCTTCGGTTTGGCGGTGAATGGACCCTGCACAAGAGCGGTGCCATCCGGACCGGAGGCCAGCGCGTAGGCGGTCGGGTGAACTATGAGGGTGTCCACGCGGACGCGCTGGTGAATGGCCTGGCACAGCGCCGTCAGCCCCTCGGGCGAGTGGTCGCTGGTCTTCAAGCCAAGAGCCTTGCCGATCTCCATGCTTTCCTTTTCGTTCAGGCCGAGCAGAACGTCAAAGTGTTTATGAAAGGCAGCCACCAATTCGAGGGCGCGCAATATATCCTCTTTGGTCCGCTTCTCGGGGTCGGCGAGGTCAATGAATAGCTTGCGGCGCGGGCCTTTCATGGCGGGGCAGACTTCTTTGAGGACGGCGGCCCAGATATCGCTCATGTGGGTGAGCATGGTCCAGTTGACGAAGCCGACGAGGTCGGCGCCGCCGAACTTGGCAGAGAACTTGTCCTGGCCGAAGCGGGCCTTGATGTTCTCCCAGTTCATCTCCTTCAGCGACTGGTGCTTGCCGAGCATGATCTTGCCGTCCTCGAACTCCAGCGCGTCGGTGTAGCCCGGCTCGGCAATGGAATGGACCTCAGCGCGCTTGGCAAAGTCGGCGAACACCGGGTGGAGGTTCGGATAGCCGAGAATGCCAAGGTAGGTCACCTTGAGGCCGAAGCTGGCAAGTGCATTGGCCATGATGGGGCCGTTGCCGCCGAGCTTGTTAAGCTGGCTGACGAGTTCGACATTGGTGCTCCGCCCGGCGGCCGCAGCGAGGCGCTCGGCGAGCTGAGCGATGGTCGGCAAGCGCACGTACTTGTCCGCGCTTTCACGCTTGTCCACGACATGGAGAATGTCATCCACGAAGCCGTCCAGACCGACAAAGGCGGTCATCTGTGCGGCGCGGCTGACGGCGGCAAGCAATTGAGCGGCGGTTTGTTCGCGTTGTTCTGGTATGGTCATATTAAGTGGTAAAAGGTGGTGCCACGTTCTCGATACAGGGACGCCGCGCTAGTCCGGAGTTACCCCGAGGACCTGGAGAATGCGCTCCAGCTCGGCGTCGCTGAAGAAGGCTACTTCTAAAGCGCCTCGGCCATGGGCGTAGCGCAAATGAACCTTGGTACCCAGCCGCTCGCGCAGTTGGTTCTCAAGGTCCGTGAGGTGGGCATCCCGGTTCTGCGCCGTGATGGGCTCATTCCGAGTAGCGGTGCCCGCCTCACGGGCTTGGAGGCGTGCGACTAAACCCTCGGTCTGACGCACGTTGAGCCCTTCTTTGACGATGCGTTCAAAAGCCAGCCTCTGCTGCGTCTCTGTGGCTAGACCGAGGATGACCTTGGCATGTCCGACGGAAAGACGGCCTTCACGGATGCTGGCCTGAATCGAGGGCGGCAGTTTGAGCAGGCGCAGGGCGTTGGCCACCACAGCCCGGCTCTTGCCTACTTTGGTTGCCACTTCCTCCTGCTTGAGCTGAAACTGGTCGATTAGTTGCGAGTAGCCCTGGGCCTCTTCAATCGCGTTAAGGTTCTCACGCTGTAGGTTCTCGATGAGGGCCAGTTCAAGGACGGCGCGGTCGTCCGCCTCGCGCAGGATCACGGGAACCTCCTTCAACCCAAGGAGTTGCGCAGCCCGCCAGCGGCGTTCGCCGGCGATCAGTTCCAGGTGGCCGGCGCGCTCCCGGACGATCAGCGGCTGCACGATGCCCTGTTCCTTGATCGAATCGGCGAGTTCGCGGAGGGTCTCAGGGGAGAAGTCCTTGCGGGGCTGAAAGGGGCAGGGCTGAATGCGATCGAGCGCAACGCGCTGTACGCGCTCGCGCGGATCGGTCGCCGGTGCGGTCTCCGGGACTGTGGTTGAGATGGGTGCCGGACCTGGAGGCTTGGCGATGGGGCTGTCCCCCAACAACGCACCCAGGCCCCGGCCCAAAGCTGGCTTTGCCATGCGTCCAGAGTGTCGCAGGACAGGGGAGATGTCAATTCAGTCCACAACCAGCCCGGCCCAGCTCACCCGCGCGGTTAACGGCAAGACGGCAGGCAGTACGGCCGCTATCCCCGCCGGCCGAACCGTCGAACTCCGCTCTCCACTGCCGGATGGCTCCACCTATGTGCCCGTGCGCTACACCGGCACTAGGTCGCTGGTGTTGCTGGAAACCGCCTTTGATTGAGCTGCGCCGGTCCCCGACGACCAGCCCGAGGGCCCGCCGAAACACCGCCGTGTCCTAATGCGTCAGCGGAGGAGGGTAGATAACATGAGACTGGCAGTTGGGCTCTGAAGATTGCCACAACTGCCAGTCTCATGTTATCTACCCGCATCGCCGGGGACCACGTGGCGGCGGTATCAAGATGCTCCCGTCGATATGAGCGAAGACCAGGGCTGTGTCACGCTTGGCACCTGGGGAGGGAGGGCAGTCCCTGCGGGCGATTAGCCTTCGATTACTCCGCTGCTGGCAATTTAAGCTCCGGCGTTATGGTCAGCGTTACGGCCACAGCCTTGACCGGTGAGTTCAGCGCGATGCCGAGCCGCAGTGGTTTCGTGCGCGTCGGCACATCTTCCTTCAACCTCTCTTCGCTGATCTGGAATGGTTCTCCGCCGGTGTCGATCTTCACACGCACCGACTCGCCGTCGTCCGAAACCAGGATTTCCTTGTCGGAAAGCTTCTTCCAATCGCCCCAGGTGATCAGCGTCGTTTCAAAGCTCGTGGGCTGACTGAAAGCGGCTTCGTCCCGCACGGTGAGCGCCGCTGCTGCCCCGCGATGGAAAGTGAATGTGCGCTCCAGGCGTTTCAGTTCCGGCATGGCGTACGCGCTGCGTATGTCGAGGGCGAGCGTGTCCTGCTCAGCGCCGAAGTCGGCGCGCAGGACGACGGCTCGCGCGTCGGCTCCCGTGCGCTGCAACTGGCCGCTGATTACCGGCACAGCGTGGCCGTAGGAACTGAGCACCTTGCTGTCGTAGCGTCGCCCGCTGAAGGTCCGCGCCGTGTAAATCTCCCCGCCCGGGTCACAAATCACCATCGCCTTGCCTGCGATGACACTGAAGCTGCCCACGTCATTGTGGTTATGATGCTCCGCGTTATTCCCGCCCTTCAGCACGACCGCAAACGGGGTTTTTGAGCCGGGTTCCGGTCGGCAGATCAGGACACCGCCGTCTTTGAACCACGTGCGCAGCGGCGAGTCAGGCGTGGTTGTTGAGTGGGAGACGACCGGCAAGGGCGTTTCCAGGAAGGCGAACATAAGCGTCGCGGCGAGGCTGCCGGAGGGTTTGGTGAAGTCCACGCGGCGCGCATCCGGCATTTCCAGCCCCAGGCGCTCGCAGATGAAACGCACGAACTCCGGTGCGGGACGGCTGCCCGGATGGCAATCCGCAATGGTCGGATAGATGCCGTTTAGGACCTCGGTGCGCAGCCCGTACTCCGCGGGTTGGAGCGCGGCTGGGTCGGCGAGCAGGTCGGTGCGGTTGCTGGTTGCCTGGCGAATGGCCTCGCCCAGCATCAGGAAGTGGCCGAAGCCATAGTTCCAATAGCCAACGCCCTCGCTGCAATAGCCATCCGGCGTAAAGCCGCTGAGGAAGAACTGGATATAACGTTGCGCCGCGGCGATGAACCAGGCCCGGTCTTCTGGCGATTCTTCCAGAGCCAGCGCGGCGCCGGTGACTCCGGCAAGACAGACCGCGTTCCAATTGTGCGTGGCGCGGAGCCAGAAGATCTCCGGTTGCCGGCCCTGCACCATGTCGCGAAACGGCTGCAGCACGCGCCGCCGGACATTATCGTGGATCAAACGCCGCGTCGCCGGCGGCAGTTTATCACCCAGCAGATAGTCCGCTGTGGCCAACGCCCACGCCAGGGTGCTGGCCCGCAAGTCGATCTCCACCTTCCGACCGTAGAAGTTGTCCAGCTTTCGGTCGTGCGCGGGATAGGTCCAGGTCTTTTCGGCGCAAATGCCCGCAATGGTCTCGGCCAGCGGACTTAGAAAGCGGCCGCGATTCTCCAGGCATTCGGCCAGGGTGAAGCTCACGATGCGGTTCGAGCGCTCTCCCAACACTCGTTCGCAGTGAGTGCGATTGCCGGTTTTCGAGAACTCAAGATACAGATCGTCGGGCAACGCGGGCGAGGGTTTCGCGGATAGTTTCTGTGCCTGGGACACCACGGATGCGAAAGCCGCGTTCTGCGCGAGCTTCGCCCACGCCGCGCGGTCCGTGATCGGCCTGCCAAACCCGGCCGGTTTCGGTGACAGCGTGGTGGCGATTTCCTTAACTCGTGCGGCGTCGACTTCCGCAGCCGCCGGAGCGGGAGCGGTCGCCAGGCCGAGAAACAGCGCGCCAAAAGCAAGGAGTGTCACCGGCTTCAATTCGTAAAGAGAGTTGATCATAGCTGGAATGTCCGGGTGACAGACGCCAAGGAGGTGGGGGTGGGGAACCCCGCTGAAGAAACGTTCTGTCACCCGGACGCTCGATTAAACGCATAACTCCGGGCGGCAGTCAAGCCTGGCTGTTTAGCAATCTGAGCGTGGCATTTGTACTGGCCCGTTCTGTTTTGCGCAGCGAAGCGTGTTTGACCACGCTCGTACCGTTGTCTGCGGCAACTCGCTCAAGGACCGATGCCAATCGGCGGCGGTGGCCTCGGCGATGCAATACTTCGGCAAGTCGGTGCCGCTGGAACACATCATTTGCTGCACGACCGATCCGGAATACGCGTCGTTCGGCATCTGGCCGCGCACGATCAATGCCGCATTCGAGCACGGGTTCCAGGCTTACCTCGATCGCTTTCGCGACTGGGACGCCGTGCGCAAGACGGTTGCCGAGAACCAGGTGATTCTGTGCTCGATCACCATGCCGGCCGGCAATGAGTACATCGCGCCCAGATAGCCAGGAGCAAGCTACCGTATAGCCAGTAGCTCCGGAGATGCTCCTTTGGGCATCTTTAGGGCATCCTTAGGGCACGCTGGTTACACTACTCGTTTCGAGCGTGTGAAAAACACCCGGCGACGAGGAAGCTCGCCACTACTGTTACGCCCGGTCACATGGTTCCGGGCGATTCAATCCGATACAGGTGCGTCCGCGTTCTCAGGTAGAACGCCTTGCCGGACACCGCCGGCGAAGCCATGAAGCCATCGTCGAGGGTGCTGGTCGCCAGAACCTCGAAGGTGCGGCCGGGCTTGAGGACGGTGGTCGTGCCTTGCTGGCTAAAGAAGTAAAGCCGCCCATCGGCATAGACCGGCGACCCTGCATACTTGCCACCGATCTTCTCCGTCCAGACCATCTGTCCCGTCGCGGCTTCGAGGCAGGTGACGTAGTTCTCCTCCGCCGCCGTGTAGATCAGGCCGTCCACGAGCAGCGGCGAGGCGTATTTGCCGACGTGAGTCTTGAACTTCCACACCACGCCGGCGTCGTTGATGACGCCTTGCCCATCCGTCTTCACCGCCCACATTTCCCGCAGTGAATTGCCGGTGACAAAGAAGGCCAGGCCCTTGTCATACAAAGGCCGGGGAGCGACCGAGTAATCAGGATATTCGACTCTCCACAGCTCGCGGCCGGTCCGCGGGTCGTAGCCATAAGCCGCTTTGGCGCCGGCACTGAGCATTAGCGGCTTCCCGGCGGCGGTCACGATCAACGGCGTGCTGTGGGCTTTGCGCAAATCCCCGTCCCGCGCCATCTGTCCCGGCACGTTCTCATCGTTCCAGGCGACGGAGCGGTCGGTCTTCCAGACGGTCTTGCCGGTCTGCTTGTCGAGGGCGATATGATACTGCAAATCGACGCCGTCAAAGGTCAGGATCAGCAGGTTCTCGAACGAGACCAGCGACGAAGACGGGCCGCGGTAATGGCGGCAACGCAGGTCGTCCCGTTTCCAGAGTACCTTGCCCGTGCTCGTGTCCAGGCAGGCGGTGCCATTGTTGCCGAAGTGAACATAGACGCGGCCCGGCTCGATCACCGGCGAAGGGGTGGCGTAGCAGTTCATGGAGGCGCCGTTGCCGAGTGGTTCGGGATTGTCGTTGTGGAATACCTTCTCGTTGAAGCGGATTCGGCCGGTGTCGGCATCCACGCAGATGGCATAGAAGTCATGGCCCTCCACGGTCGCGGTGGTCAGCCAAACCTGCCCGCCCAGCACGACCGGGGTGGACCAGCCGCGATAGGGAATCTCGGTCTTCCATTTGATGTTGTTGGTCTCGCTCCATTGCAGCGGGAGGCCGAAGGGCTTGGTGTCGCCCGGCGCCGAGGCGCGGCCATCGCCCCACGGGCCGCGGAACTCGGGCCAGTCCGCCTGGGCCACTGGCCCGCCACAGGCCAGTGCCAGGAGCGTTAGCAAAGAAAAGAGGCTGCCTCGATTGCGGCGGAGCAGGGTTTTGTCGGAAACGGCGAGCGGGCTCTTGTCAGATGTCATGCTCAAAGGGTGACCAGACAATCCGTGCAAGTCAATGACGCGAAACACAGGGGGGCTGCGGGGGGCTTGATACCGCCTCCACATCCGGAGGTTTGTTGCCCGTGAGCTTACAGGGGCGAAGAGGGGGGCCGCCAACCCTGGCCAATCAGGCGAGGAGTTTCGCAATTGCCCGGCGCAGGTCTTCGATGGCAAAGGGCTTGCCAATGGCCACATCCACCGGTTTGTCAGCCGCGGTGAGCTTCTCCAGATAGGCGGTGATCATTATAATCGGCAAGGAAGGGGCAATCTCCCTGATCCGCAAGGCAAGCTGGCTGCCGCGCATGCCCGGCATAAAATAGTCCACAATCGCCAGATCAAAGGGTTGACTCTTTAACAATTCGAGCGCTGTCGTGCCTTCATTGGCTTCGGCAACAGCGTGGCGATCAATGGTAAGGAGCAGTTTGATAGACTCGCGAGCCCCCCGGTCATCTTCGACCAGGAGTATCCGCTTGCCCACGATTCTATTTGATTCTGCCATAAACCCGTTTCGACAGCATTTCTGATACCAGTTGGATGTCAACGGGAATCGCTTCAAAGCGTCGGTGTTTTCCACCTTCATGAATCGGGACTGCGACTGATCGGGTGGGGTGCATTTGTTATTGGCAAGGGGGCGGGGAGGTTTGATATTCAGCCGCTTGAAGAATATGGCAGACGACAAGAAACACGTCTATGACGAGAGCAAGATCAAGACGCTCTCCTCGCTGGAGCATATCCGGTTGCGGACCGGCATGTACATCGGACGGATCGGCGACGGCTCGCATTACGATGACGGGTGCTACATTTTGCTTAAGGAGGTCATTGATAATGCCATCGACGAGTTCATCATGGGCTACGGCAAGGAGGTGCAGATTGGGATTCAGGACCAGTCGGTGACGGTGCGGGACTTCGGGCGGGGCATCCCGCTGGGCAAAGTGGTGGATTGCGTGTCGAAGATCAACACGGGGGCCAAATACAACGACGAGGTGTTCCAGTTCAGCGTGGGGCTGAACGGAGTCGGCACCAAGGCCGTCAACGCGCTGTCCAAGGTGTTCCTGGTGCGCAGCTTCCGCGAAGGGGAGTTCGCCGAGGCATCGTTCAAGCAGGGCAAGCTCAAGAACGAGAAGACCGGCAAGGCGCCCAAGGAGGCGGACGGGACGCTGATCGAGTTCCAGCCCGACCCCGAGGTGTTCAAACAGGTCGAGTTCCGGCCCGAGCACGTCGAGCGACGGCTGCGGCATTACAGCTACCTGAACTCGGGCCTGCGGCTGGTGTATAACGGCAAGACATTCCAATCGCGCAACGGGTTGCTTGATCTGGTGATGGAAGACCTGGAGGCCGACAGCAGCGAGCCGATCTATCCGCCGCTGCATTACGCGGAGAAGACGCTGGAGTTCTGTTTCACTCACAGCAACAGCCGCTATGGGGAGACGTTTTACTCCTTCGTCAACGGCCAATATACGAGCGACGGCGGGACACATCTCAGCGCGTTCCGCGAGGGGTTGCTCAAGGCGGTCAATGAATACGGGCACGAGAAGTTCGACGGCGACGACGTGCGTGAGAGCATGGTGGGAGCGGTATCCATCCGGCTGCAGGACCCGGTGTTCGAGTCGCAGACGAAGAACAAGCTCGGCAACACGGAGATCCGGACCGAACTGGTGAACCGCGTGCGCGAGGAGCTGTTGCAGTTCTTCAACCGCAACAAGGAGATTGCCGAGAAGATCTTCGCCAAGGTTCAGGACACCCGCCAGCTCCGCAAAGAGTTGCAGGATGTGAAGAAGCTGGCGCGGGAACGGGCGAAGGCCATCACCATCCGGATTCCGCAGCTCAGAGATTGTAAGGCTCATTACAACCAGGCCAAAGGGAAGGGGAAGGGGACGATGGTGTTCCTCACGGAAGGCCAGTCGGCGGCGGGCTCGATCGTGAGCTGCCGGGAGGTCGAGACGCAGGCGATCTTCGTGCTGAGAGGCAAGCCGCTGAATGTGTGGGATCTCAAGCGCGACGCCGTCTATAAGAATGATGAGCTGTACAATCTGATGCGCGCCCTGGACATCGAGGACAACCTGGAAGGGCTGCGCTACGACAAGGTGATTCTGGCGACGGACGCCGACGTGGACGGCCTGCACATTCGCAATTTGCTCATCACGTATTTCTTCCGCTTCTTCGATCAGCTCGTGCACGACGGCCACCTGTTTGTCCTGGAGACGCCGCTGTTCCGCGCGCGCAACAAGGAGCAGACGATTTACTGTTATTCCGAGGCCGAGCGCGACGCGGCGGGGGAGAAGCTGGGCAAGAGCTGCGAGGTCACGCGGTTCAAGGGCCTGGGCGAGATTAACCCGACGGAGTTCAAGCAGTTCATCGGCAAGGAGATGCGCCTCAGCAAGGTGGAATATGCGCCGAAGCAGGACGCCGCCGGCATCCTCGGCTTTTACATGGGCAAGAACACGCCGGAGCGCAAAGATTACATCATGGAGAACCTGGTGGTGCCGGTGGAGGAGTAAAGCAGTCCAAAGTCTAAAGCCTAAAGTCCCCAGGCCAGAGTCGATAACGCCAAGAAGCTTTCATGTCAGCCAAACGTAAGAATAATTCCAGCCAACAGGAACTGCCGATTCAGGAGCTGCCGGACAATACGCCGGGCGTGGTCAACGCAGCGCCCGTCCCTAAGGACGGCAATGGCGAAGCCCCGCAATCCGAGCCCGCCAAGGGCGGCAACGGCGCCACCCACGTGCTCGCCGAGAGTGTCGCCGTGCCGGCGCCGACGCGTCCATTCATCCCCGGCAAGATCGAGCTGGCGCTTCATCGCCGCGTCAACCGCAGCTTCCTCGACTACGCCTCCTATGTCATCCGCGACCGCGCCATCCCGAACCTGGCGGATGGTCTCAAGCCGGTCCAGCGCCGCATTCTTTGGGCGTTGCACGACAAGGACGATGGGCGCTTCATCAAGGTCGCCAACGTCGTCGGCCACACGATGCAATACCATCCGCACGGCGACGCCTCGATTGGCGACGCGCTGGTGGTGCTGGCCAACAAGCGCTACCTCATCGAAGGCCAGGGCAATTTCGGCAACATCTTTACGGGCGACGTCGCCGCCGCGTCGCGTTACATCGAGTGCCGGCTGACCGAGCTGGCGCGCACGGAGGTGTTCAATGACGAGATCACCGAGCTTGTGCCCAGCTACGACGGCCGCAACAAGGAGCCTGTAGCCCTGCCCAGCAAGCTGCCGTTGCTGCTCATGCTCGGCACCGAAGGTATCGCGGTGGGCATGGCCTCGCGCATCCTGCCGCACAATTTCCCTGAGCTGCTCGAAGCCCAAATCGCCATCCTCAAAAAGCAGCCGTTCAAGTGCCTGCCCGACTTCCATACCGGCGGCCTCATGGACGCCCGCGGTTACAAGGACGGGGCAGGGGAAGTCAAGGTCCGCGCCAAACTCAAGGTCAAGGACGAGTCCACCATCGTTATCAAGGAAATCCCGCCCACCACCACCACCGACTCGCTGATCAGCTCCATCGAGGACGCCTCGCACAAGGGCAAGATCAAGGTCAAGAGCATCAACGACTACACGTCGGAGGAGGTCGAGATCGAGGTGAAAGCGCCGAGCGGGGTCAGCGCGGACCAGTTGGCGGATGCGCTTTATGCGTTCACCGATTGCGAGGTCACCATCGCCAGCCGCATCGTCGTTATCAGGAACAGCCGCCCGGTTGAGATGACCGTGTCCGACGTGCTGCGCGAGAACACGGCCCAATTGGTGGAGACGCTCAANNACACTGGAGCGCATCTTCATTGAGGAGCGCATCTACAAGAAGATCGAGCAGTGCAAGACCAACGAGACCGTCATGGCCGCCGTGCACGAAGGGTTCAAGCCGTTCCGCAAGCAATTGGTTCGCGAACTCACGGACCCGGACGTTGAGCGCCTCCTCACGGTGCGCATCCGCCGCATCTCGCTGTTCGACATCAACAAGCACCGCGAGGAAATGGAGCAGGTGAAGGACGACCTGGCGGAGACGCGCAAGAACCTGAAGAACCTCACCAAATACGTCATCAGCCACCTCGAAGAGTTGCTCGCCAAATACGGCCCGCAATATCCGCGCCTCACTAAATCGAGCCGTTACGACGAGGTGGACGCCAAGGAAGTTGCCTTCAAGGCATTCAAGGTGGCCTACGACCGCGAGTCCGGCTATGTCGGCTACAAAGTCTCCGGCGAGGAATTCAACGTCGAGTGCACGAAGTTCGACAAGTTGATCCTCGTCTTCAAGGACGGCCATTACCAGGTGACCGAGCTGCCCGAGAAGTTCTTCGTCGGCCCGGACGTGGTTTATTGCGGCCTCCCGGAGCGCGACCAGGTATTCACGGTTGCTTACACAAATCGTGAGGCGACGTATCTGAAGCGGTTCACTTTTGGGGGCACGATCCTGCACAAGGTTTATCATTGCATTCAGCCCAAATCGAGGGTCCTGTTCTTCGAGCCGGGCACCCCAGCCGAGCTTTACATCCGGTATAAGCCGGCGCCTTACCAGAAGATCAACCAACAGACCTGCAACCCGGCTGAGGTAGAGGTCAAAGGCCCGAAGACGCGTGGTAGGCAGATCTCGATCAAGGACGTCTCGTCCATCAATAGCCAGCCCTCCCGCGGCTGGGACCCCGAGGCGGCTACGACGCGTTTGCAGTTTGTGTAGGCCCCGGTATCGAATACTGCCGGCCCGGCGTTCGTCTTTCTCTCGGCGAGCCGGCAGGTCGCCGGTCAGGGTTTCGGCTTAATCGATGTCACGAACGGCACAACATGAAGGGCCACGTAATCGCACTTGTCGCCGGTCCCTGCTTCGGTTTAACTTAACGAACGAATGACGAACAAAATGAATACAACTTGCAATGCGTTGCGACGCCCCGTCACGCTCTCGCTGCTGTCTGGCCTGGCCGTCGCTGTCTTCAATCTTCTTCTCGCCCCAACCGCGCCAGCCGCTGACGCCGCAGGCGACTTGGTGCCGCTACCGCTCAAGCTGCCCGCTCCCGCCTTCAAAGGCACCCCCAAGGACTTGCAGCTCGGCCCCAACGTCGAACCGATCTCCGACAAGCCTCGCGCGCCAATGATGGTTCCCGCCGACCTGAAGAACCTCGCGGCGGACAGCAAGGTCAAAATCACCTGCAGCGATAAGAACGTTCCCGCCGACAACCTGGCCAAGCTTACCGACGGCGACAAAGACGCCTCCGACCAGAGCATCATCTTCTTGCGCAAAGGCACGCAATGGGTGCAAATGGACTTCGGCAGCCCGCAGGAGATCTTTGCCATCGTGATCTGGCACGCCCACAACATGGCCAAGGTCTATCATGACGTCATTGTGCAGGTTGCCGATGACGCGGACTTCATCGAGAACGTGCGCACGGTCTTCAACAACGACTCGGACAACACCTCCGGCCTGGGCGTTGGCACGGATCGCGAATACTTCGAGACCTACGAAGGCAAGCTGGTCAATGCCAAAGACGTGAAAGCCCGCTACATTCGATTCTACTCAAAAGGCAGCACCGAAAGCGCTCTCAATGAATACACCGAGCTGGAGGTTTACGGTCGCCCGGCCAAGTAACCCTTGCTAGGAGGCCGGGATGGAGCACAGCGGATGGAAGCCTGCGACCTCCGCGATCTTCCATCCACTATCGGCTGTCGTCGTTCTGCTGGCTGGGATTGCGCTGGCGCTTTGGTCAGTGGCTCTGGGCCAGCGCCCGATGCACAATGACGAGGCCGTAAACGGTATTAAGTTCGGCCAGCTCTGGGACCACGGCGGCTATCAATACGATCCCAACGAACATCACGGGCCGTCGCTCCCTTACGCCACCCTCGCCCTCGGCCGTCTAACGGGGGCGCCGCAGGACCTCGATCAGTTCACCGAGAGCCGGCTCCGGTTCGTCACGATTCTCTTTGGTATCGGCCTGATCCTGCTCCTGCCGCTCGTGTCCGATGGCCTGGGGCGGAAGGCAACGCTTTGGGCTGCCCTTTTCACGGCGGTATCCCCGGCGGTAGTCTTCTACAGCCGCTATTACATTCACGAAATCCTGCTGGTCTTCTTTACGTTCCTGGCGCTCGCCGCCGGCTGGCGTTACTGGCGCAGCCGGAAGCTCGGCTGGGCCCTGCTGGCCGGCGCAGGCGTGGGGCTCATGCACGCCACCAAGGAAACGTTCCTTGTCACCCTGGTCACCGCTGCCTTGGCCTTGGGCCTCAACCAGCTTTGGAATCGTTGTCTCGACGCCGCCTCCCCACCGGCCAAGGCGCCTCGCCTCAAGCTCATCCATTTCGCGGGTGCCCTCGCGGCTTGGCTGGCGGTGGCGCTGCTCTTGTTCTCCTCCTTCTTCACCAACGCCGCCGGGCCGCTCGATTCCGTGCGAACTTATCTGCCCTGGCTTCATCGCGCCGAGGGAGCCTCACCCCACATCCACCCGTGGCACTTCTACTTGCACCGGCTGCTCTTCTTCCATGTCGCCAAAGGCCCGTTCTGGAGCGAGGCGCTGATCCTGGCGCTGGCGGTCGTCGGCGCCTGGGCGGCTTTTGCGCGCAAAGGTCTGGCAGGTGCCGGCGCCGGTTTCGTCCGATTCCTGGCCCTTTACTCGTTCGGTCTCGCCGCGGCCTACAGCCTGATCTCTTACAAGACCCCGTGGTGCCTGCTGAGTTTCTGGCATGGCATGATCCTGCTGGCCGGCGTCGGCGCCGCCGTGCTGCTTGGCGGTATGCGGCAACGCTTCTTGAGGTTGGCCGTGGGCCTCTTGCTTCTGGCTGGGGCGGGCCATCTCGCCTGGCAGGCGCGGTTGGCCAACGTCGAGTACGCCGCCGATCCGCTGAACCCTTACGTCTATGCGCACACCTCACCCGACCTGCTGAATCTCATCCGCCAAGTGGAAGCGCTGGCTGAAGTTCACCCCCAAGGCAGCCAAATGCTGGTCAAAGTTATGGCGCCTGACGGCGACTACTGGCCGTTGCCGTGGTACTTGCGCAACCTCAAGCAGATCGACTGGTGGGATCAGGTGCCCCTCGCCCCGGTGATGATCGTCGCTGCCAACCTCCACGCCGGCCTCGATGAAAAGAAGACCCATGTCATGGTCGGCTACTTCCAACTCCGCCCCCAGGTCTTCCTCGAACTCTACGTCGAATTAAAGTTGTGGCAGGCTTATTTAACCAAGAACCCGCCCAAATCGGAAACGAAGGTAGAAGGCAGCATGCAGAAAGCCGAAAACCCCGGCAAAGCCACCTCAAAGCCTGTTGATAGCAGACAACTAGTGAAGACGTACATCCTGGCGCCGCCCGGGGCGGGGCTCAGTTCCGCTCGGGGCTTGAGTTTGTCCGGCTGCGCGCGGGGTCGTATTCGTGACGGGCGATGCCGAGTTCTGGTTTGACGGTGAACTCGACCCAGCGGCTCCGCTGGACGGCGAACGTGAAGTCCACGGTCTTCGCCGAAAGGGAGAGGTTGCGGTAACTGTAAATGCGCCAACTGTCGCTGCTTGACCAGGCACCGCAGTCCAGGTTCGTGCCCGTGTCGGTGCGGGTGGAAAGGAGATCGAGATGCAAGCCATTGCTGAGCCCTGCAGTCGTGAATTGCGCCTGAGACAGGTCATCACTGGACCAGGAATTGTTTGTATTTGGGGCGCGGCGCACGACGCGATCGAGGGTGACGGTCACACCGCCGAAGTTGGTCCGACAGCGAATCTCGTTCGTTGCCCCCAGGCTGCCGAAGGGGATGCCGCGAAAGACGAAGGTTTCGCCCGGGGCGAACCCTTGGGCTCGTTTGATCTCGCAGCGCACCTTCCAGGCGGTTTCGCTTGGCCAGAGGCCGGGTTCGAAGCTGAAATAGCGCTCCTCAAGACTGCCGAAGCCGAACGAAGTGCATCGGGCCTTGTTGCCGGTGGCATCACTGACTTCTGCGGAGGCTACCAGCCAGGTCTGATTGGTGTCGGTCAGGGACCGGAGTTGAACAAGAGAGATGGTCTTGTTCTGGCCATCAACGCGGTTGGTGCCGAACTCAAGTATGGAGTGATCGTTCCTGGCCGTGCGGACGCTGGTGTTCTGGTCATGACCGGTGCTCACCTTCTCGAGGGTCACGGCGACATCGCCCGCGCGACGGGTCGCCGGGAGCGGCTCGGGTCGCCAATGCGGGAAGGTGCCATAGAGCGGGTTGGCGAAAGGCAGGCTCCCGCACCGGCTCACTCCACCCGTTGAAGCGTGGTAGAAGAAGTTCACGGCAATAACCGGATCGCGGCGCGGGATGACGCCAAACTGCAACTGCTCCGGATTAGACCCCCAGCCATACATGTCGGCGCGGTCCCCGGAGATGAACCCGCTCGCATCCGAGAGGAAAGCCGTGAAGTAGCCCGAGCCGGGCGGACTGGCCGCATTGTTGGTGGCGCGCCCGAGCCAGAGGATGAGTTTGGGCTCAGGCGTGGTGGTTGAAGCCAGCAAAGCGGCCCGGGTGCCGAACAGGCGTAGGAGCACATCTTGCGCGAGGTCCGGCATGCGCGCGATGAGCCGGGCCAATGGCCGCCCCACAACATGGTTAGTGCCGTAGGTCACAGCCACCATGCGCACCACGGAGCCATCCGGCAGTGACAGCGGCACCGAGGCGATGGGCTTTGGCTGCCGGAGCGCCACGATAATCCCCGCCAGCCCAATCAGGCCGAGGGTGCCAAAGACGAGCACGAGCAATCTTCGCATCGGCAGGGAGAATGGCTACATCAACCGCCAAAGCGCACGCACAAACGCCAGCGGCAACAACTGCTGGAACGGCGTCTCCGTCTGGCCCACGGCTCCACGGGCTGGGCACAACTCAGCATTGCCGCCGGCGCGCGGACATTCCTGTCCGCAGCAACCTCGCCTGAGTAAAATGGCCCAAGCCGGAGCGCGTGCTTTCTCGCAGCTTGCTGCGGACAGGAATGTCCGCGCGCCGGCGGCAGTGTCGGGCGGCGCCTGAATCCGTGTAACCTCCGCACCGGTCTTGCAGTCTATATTGGAAGGATCAGTCGATCGGGGCGTTGCGCCGCGGCGGGATGAGTTTTGGCGGCCTTGCGGCGTGAGTGGTCGGGCCGCGGCCGGGCGGGGAGACAAAGGAGGAGGCTTCAAATAAGCTTACAACAGGCTTGCAACATGCTTGCAACTTCCTTGCAACTATGGGAAGAGTCTAGCGCAGCTCTGGTGGCAAGATTGAGGTTGAGTGCCCTGCATTCGTTGCCGCAGGAGCGGCTGACCCGGGGTTTGCGCCGTGGCCGAGGTTTCGCCGTTTTCAGAGCTTGTTGACGGCTGCGGCTTGCGGCTTAATCGGCGGCCATGGGCAAGGCTACGGATATTCGCACGGTCGCGGCGGCGCTTCACTTTCTGCCGGTGCAGACGCGGGTGGCGCTGAAGTTCGGCGCGGAAACGCTCACGCAGGTCACGTGCGCGCGGGCGCGCGTGAAGGTCAGCGATGATCGAGGACGCACGGCAGAGGGGTGGGGGGAAACGCCACTGTGGGTGCAATGGGTCTGGCCGAGCACCTCAGCTTACGAGGAGCGGCACGCCGCATTAAAGTCGTTTTGCATCGAGCTAACGGACTTGTGGGCGAGCATTCGTTCGCCGGGGCATCCGCTCGAACTGGGCCACGATTTTGTGGAGACCGTCTTGCCGGGCTGGCTCCAAGGGTTCAACCAGCGGCAGCGCCGCGGCAAGGAACCGATGCCATGGCTGGCCGCCCTGGTGTGCTGTTCGCCATTCGATCTCGCCGTGCACGATGCCTACGGCCAATTGCATGGCTGTCCTACCTACGAGACCTATCACGCCGGGTTCATGAATCGGGACCTGGCCTATTATTTGCAGCCAGCGCCGCGGTCAGGAGCTGTCTTTCAAGGCAAGTATCCGGCGGAGTTCCTGGCAGCGCAGCGCCCGGAGAGTCTGCTGGCCTGGCATTTGGTTGGGGGACTGGATTCGCTGGAGGCATCGGAGTTGACGGGCAAAGAGGCGCACGACGGCTACCCGGTGCTGCTGGAGGACTGGATTCGGCGGGATGGACTGAAATGTCTGAAGGTCAAGCTGCGCGGCACCGACGTGGACTGGGATTTCGGCCGCCTGGCCAAGGTGGGCTCTATTGCCATCCGGAATGGTGTTGACTGGCTGTCGGCGGATTTCAATTGCACGGTCTCCGATCCCGAGTACGTGAACGGCATCCTCGACCGGTTGCGGGATGAGCAACCTCGGGTTTACGGCATGATTCTCTACGTGGAGCAGCCGTTTCCGTACGACTTGGAGCGGCATCGGATGGATGTTCGCAGCGTTTCGGCGCGCAAGCCATTGTTCCTGGATGAGAGCGCACATGACTGGCGCCTGGTGAAGTTAGGGCGGGAACTGGGCTGGTCGGGCGTCGCGCTCAAGACGTGCAAGACGCAGACGGGAGCGTTGCTGAGCGCCTGTTGGGCGAGGGCTCATGGCATGAGTCTGATGGTGCAGGATCTGACCAATCCGATGCTGGCGCAGATTCCGCACCTGCTCTTGGCGGCACACACGGAGACAATCATGGGGGTGGAAACCAACGCTATGCAGTTCTATCCTGAGGCCTCGCGCCCGGAGTCGGCTGTGCATCCTGGCCTGTACCAGCGACGAGAGGGCCGGGTGGACCTTTCTTCCTTGCAGGGGCCGGGTTTTGGTTATCGGTTACAGGACATCAAACGGGAACTGCCGGGGCCGGCGGTGGAGTGTTCCGGTTGAGAACCCCGCTTTTCGGCCCAAAGGAGCGAGAAACACGGGCGGAAACGGCTCGGGAATCTTATTCTGGCGAGGGGACGATCTTGCCGATAGTGGCACCAAGGTTGCTGCGATAGAGCGAGAATTGGGCAGGAAAACTATGCCATGAATGGCCCGTTGCGATTATTACATCTTGAAGATGACCCGGATTACAGCGATCTGGTTCAATCACTTTTAGCCCAGGAAGGCTGCCACGTCGAGACCGTGCTTGTGGGGGACCGGGCGGGTTTTGAAGCCGCTTTGGCTCCGGAGAAATTTGACGTCATTCTGGCTGACTATTTGCTTCCCGCCTACAACGGCCTCGAAGCGTTGCGAACGGCTCGGCAGAAATGCCCCGAAACGCCTTTTCTCCTGGTCTCCGGCACGATCGGAGAGCAGGCCGCCATTGAGAGTCTTAGAAACGGAGCGACCGATTATGTGCTCAAGCAGTGGCCGGAACGGCTGGTTCCGGCCGTGCGCCGTGCGGTGGAGGAGGCCGCGGAACGAAAACAGCGGCGCCGAGTGGAAACGGAATTGGTGCGGCGTGAAAAACGCTTCCGTGCCCTGACCGAGCATGCGCTGGACCTCCTCACCATCCTGGACGAGCAGGGTGTAATTACCTACAACAGCCCGTCTCTGAAGGGTGTCCTGGGGTATGAGCCCAAAGATCTGGCGGGGCAACGCGTTTTTGACTTCGTCCATCCCGAGGACCTGCCTCACGTTTTGCAGAAATTCAACCACGGCTTGAAGCACCCCCACCGCATGGTCACACTGGAGTTCCGTTGCCGGCACCGGGATGGCTCCTGGCGCTATCTGGAGGCGGTCGGCCAAAGCCGCCTGACTGATCCAGACATTGCGGGGGTGGTCGTCAATTCGCGTGACGTCAGTGACCGGAAGCAGGTGGAAGCCGGGTTGCGTGAAAGTGAAAAGCGGTATCGTCTGATTTTTGATGGCAACCCCACTCCGATGCTGGTGTTCGACCACGAAACGCTCGCCTTCCTCGAAGTCAATGAGGCCGCAGTGCAGCATTACGGCTATTCGCGTGAGGAGTTTAAGAGGATGAGGCTCGCGGACATCCGACCGCCGGAGGATGTGCCGGCGATGATCGAGTACGTGCACAAGGTGGTGGCGGGGCGCGGCCCCAACGGAGCGGGATTCACCGGCGTCTGGCGGCACCGCCGCAAGGACGGATCGCTCATGGATGTCGAAATCAAGTGGTGTCCGATTTCCTTCAGCGGTCGGTCGGCGTCGCTGGCAATGATCAGCGACATTACTGAGCGAAAGAGGATTGAGCACCGGAATGCGGCACTATCCAAGCTGGGCCAAAGTCTGAGTTCTTCCACGTCGCCTGCCGAGGCGGCCCGAATCATCCGAGCCGTAGCGGACGATCTTTTCCATTGGGATGGGTTCACCCTGGACCTGTATTCCGCCGAAACCAACAAGGTTCTTCCGATCCTGAACGTGGACACGGCTAGAGAAGGGGGGCGGTACGAGATTCCCTTATCTGGTCACGACGTGGAGCCCAGCCGGATAGCGAAGCGCATTATCGAACAGGGCGCGGAGCTAATCTTGCGCGAGGAACCCATCAGCATGTCCGAAGAGGTCGTTCCCATCGGCGACACGTCGCGACCCTCGGCGTCGCTGATACTGGCGCCGATTCGGAACCGGACCAAGGTGATCGGCGTCCTGTCGATCCAGAGCTACCGCTTCAAGGCGTATGATCGGGCGGATCTAAGCATGCTGCAAACTCTAGCGGACCACTGCGGCGGCGCGTTGGAGCGCATCGGGGCGGAGCTGGCGTTGCGCGAAAGCGAGCAGCGTTTCCGTGAGCTGTTCGAAGGTTCGCCCGACGCGGTCTTTGTGGAAGACCTCGAAGGAACTGTGCTGGACGTCAACCCGGCAGCGTGCCGGCTGCACGGCGCGACGCGCCAGGATTTGATCGGCAAGAGCGCCTTGGACCTGATCCCGCCCGAACGCCGGGAACAGGTGAGGCGCGACCACCAGGCCCTCGTAGAAGGCCGGCTTAAGCAAATCGAAGGGATGAGCAGCATGCTGGACGGTCGAGAGGTGCCCGTGGAGATCCGGTCCAGCCGGGTCAATTGCGCCGGCGGGCCGGCAGTGCTGTTGCACGTACGCGACATTACCGACCGCAAGTTGGCGGAAGCGGCTCTACGGAGTTCGGAAATGCTCTTCCACTCGGTGTGGGAGAATTCAGCCGATGGGATGCGACTGGTGGACGAGAACGGGAACATCGTGGCGGTCAATGATGCGTTCTGCAAGCTAGTCGGGATGCAGCGGGAGGATCTGGAGGGGAAACCCCTTACGGTCATTCTCGCGGACTCCGAGCAGCCGGAGAAGTTACTCCAGGAATTTCGGCAGTCCTTTCGTGGCCGGCACATCGAGCAGCAGCGGGAACGACGCCTGACGTTGCGCAACGGCAATGTCGTGACGCTGGAGGACACTCGCTCGTTTGTGGAGCTGCGGGGCCAATCCCCGATGATGTTGGGCCTGTTCCGGGACGTGACGGCGCAGAAGAAACTCGAGGAGCAGTTGCGGCAAGCCCAAAAGATGGAGGCGATTGGCCAACTCGCCGGGGGCGTGGCCCATGATTTTAACAACATTCTAACGGTCATCCACGGACATGCCTCGCTGCTCCAGGCTGGCGGCAGCCTGACCGGTGTGGCCGCGAGGTCGGCTCAACAAATCAGCCAGGCCGCCGATCGGGCGGCGGCCTTGACGCGACAACTGCTGGCTTTCAGCCGCCGCCAGTTGCTGCAACCGCGGCAGTTGGACATGAACGAGGTGGTCGCCAACATGACCAAGATGCTGGGGCGCATTCTCGGGGAAGACATCGCCCTGCAATTGAATTACTCCCCGCAGCCAGCGCGAGTGCATGCCGACGCCGGCATGATGGAACAGGTATTGTTGAACCTGGCCGTCAACGCCCGTGACGCGATGCCCAAAGGTGGCGTATTGGCGATCAAGATTTCGGTGTTGGCAGTGGACTGCCGCCGCCTGGCGGAATTCCCGGACGCTCGCGCCGGCCAATTCGTGTGCCTGAGTGTTATCGACACCGGTTGCGGCATCCCGCCGGAGAATCTGCGCCGCATCTTTGAACCGTTTTTCACCACCAAAGAGGTCGGCAAAGGAACGGGCCTGGGCTTGGCGACGGTGTACGGCATCGTCAAACAGCACCAGGGCTGGATCGAGGTTGAGAGCGAGCCTGGCAAAGGCTCGACCTTCAGAGTCTTTCTGCCGCGCAGCTTGGAGCCCGCGCTGCCTGCCAACGAGCGGCCCGCCGAACCGGCCGCTCGCGGCGGGACGGAAACTATCCTGGTGGTCGAGGACGAAGCGCCCGTGCGCGAGTTGGCCTGCGATCTCCTGGCGCGGCACGGCTACCAGGTTCTGCAAGCCGAATCGGGCGCCAAAGCGCTCCAGGTCTGGCGGGAGAGCAAGGACCGGATCAGCCTCGTGCTGACTGACCTGATCATGCCCGATCAATTGAATGGGCGTGAGCTGGCCGAAAAGCTGTGGGCGGAGCAACCGCGGCTCAAAGTGATCTTTACCAGCGGGTACAGCGAGGAAGTGGTCGGCAAGGAGTTTGTTTTGCGCCCCGGCCTGAATTACCTCCAGAAGCCGTATCATCCCCAGAAACTTGCCTTGGCGGTGCGCGATTGCCTGGACGCGGCGAACTAAGAACGGTTGCCTACAGCCAAAGTCGTGCCAACTTCCTGCTTGTGCTCGGGCCATGACGGATTAGAATCTCGGCATGCCTCAAGGCCTACATTTGTCGCAGCGTTTGACGCAGTCGCTGGTCCTGGCGCCACAACTGCAACAGTCGCTGGCCCTCTTGCAGGCGCCAACGCTGGAACTCAAGGCCCTCGTCGAACAGGAGTTGCAGCAGAACCCGGTGCTGGAAGAGACGTCCGCGGCCGAAACGGAGCAGCAGGAGAAAGATGGGAGCGAGACCGACGCGCCGGCCAAAGTGGCTGACCCAAGCGAACCGCCCGCGGATCTAAGCTTCGACTCCACTGCCGAAAAGACCGCTAGCGACCCGGTGGACGATTTTCAAGCGGAGTTTGAGCGCCTGGTACAGCTCGACCAGGAATGGCGCGATCATTTTGCCCAAACCAACCTCCCGATGCGCTCCTCCGCCGAGGAGGAGGAAAAGCGGCAGTTCATGTTCGATTCGCTGGTGGCTGGGACCTCGCTGCAGGAAATGCTGCTCGAGCAGGTTCGCGAATCCGCGTTGAAGGAGGATCAGTGGCCGATTGCCGAAATGGTCATCGGCAACATTGATGAGTACGGCTACCTGAAAGCCACCGTAGAAGAGCTGGCCTCGACCACCGGGTTGCCGGTGGATCAGATTGCTGCCGTGCTAAAGGTAATTCATAGCTTCGACCCGCCGGGCGTTGGCGCGCGCGATTTGCGGGAGTGCCTGATGCTCCAGCTCGAGCGCCTGGGCCAACAGGACACGCTGGAATACCGCATCATCAACGAGTTCATGGACGCCCTCGGCAAGCGCCGCATCCCGGAGATTTCCCGCGGCACCGGCGCTTCCGTGGACGAGGTGCAGGATGCGCTGGAACGGATCGCCCGGCTGGAGCCCCGGCCCGGACGCGCCTACTTGCCCGATAACGACCAATACATCCTGCCCGAGGTGTTCGTGCGCAAGTCGGGCGATGATTATGTGGTCACCACCAACAATGAGCATATCCCCCACTTGCGCATTAGCAACACGTACAAGGATTTGATGGCGCAGGTCGGCAACTCGGCTGAAGTGCGGAATTACATCCGGGAGAAGATCCGCGCCGGGAAGTTCCTGATCAAGAGCCTGCATCAGCGGCAGCAAACCATCCTGAACATCGCCAACGAGATTGTGCATCGGCAGCGCGAGTTCATGGGCAAAGGTGTCGCCGCGCTCAAACCGCTGACGATGGTGCAGGTGGCGGAAGTGGTCGGCGTGCATGAAACTACCGTCAGCCGCGCGGTTTCCGGCAAGTATATGCAGACGCCGCAGGGCGTTTTTGAGATGAAGTATTTCTTCACCGCCGGCATCCAGACCGCCAATGCGAACGGCGACGGCGGCATGTCGTCCACCAGCATGTCCAACACGAGTGTGAAGAACATTATTGACGAGATTTTCAAGGCGGAGGATACCAGCAAGCCGCTCTCGGATCAGGAGGTGGTTAGGATGCTCAAGGAAAAGGGCATTGTGATCGCCCGTCGTACCGTGGCGAAGTATCGCACTGAGCTGAACATCCTCCCCTCCAATTTGCGGAAGGTTTATTGAGCGAAGCGGGGGCGCTCAACCCAATACCTCCCCGCCCGGTCGTTCAAGCTGCGCGCGACGCGATGGCTTGGCACTACTCCAACATGAAACCGCTCTCTTATCTCGGTGCGTTGGTCCTGCTCGTATTCGCCTGGTTGTGCCTGGAGGCAAATGCCGGAGGGGCCGAGCCTCAAAACCCTCCCATACCAGCCGGCGCGACCATTCCGCAATGGGCTAAGCCCGCCCCGCAGGCATCTTCACCCAAAGCCGCCTCAGTTCGTTCAAGGGACATCGAGGCAATCCACTCCCTCGTAGCGCCCGGCGCGTTTGACGTCTGGGTCGCCGGTGAATTGATGGCACTCGGGCAAACCGGACCGATGATTGGTTACGTGACCGGCGGTCAAATGCGCTGGTTTGAACTCGCTAATGCCGCAAATGCGAAGCGCACCACGAATGCCCGGCGCAATTCAGTTCAGGTCGGCCTGGAAGGACGTGACGCCGACGGCGCCTGGTGGAAGTTTGAACAGCGCTTCAGCCCTGGCTCGATACCGGGGGCTGTCGATATCAAGACCGAAGTCACTGTGGATCAGGACCGTGCGGTGGCATTTCTGCCCGTGCTAATGGTCTTCCCCGGTGCCGGTGCCTTCGGGACAACGAAGGGGCAGGGGTTGCTCGCCGGTCTGGAGTATCTGGACAACGAGCCAAGCAGCTCGGAGGCGGACGTCATCGGCCCGGCCTCGAAGCGGCAGGTGCCCGACAACCTCAAGCTCACTTTCCCGCTCATGGCCATCCAGCACAACGGACGCTACCTCGCGCTGACTTGGGAGGCGCGGCCTGACGTGAGCGCTGTGTTCGACTCGCCCGACCGCTTGTTCGGCTCCGGGGGACACGTGATGGGCCTGATCTTCCCCGGTTCGGATGGAAAGAATCGCGAGGAGGGCAGCTTGCTCCCGCGCATGAGCCAGGTGCTGCGCGCCAATCAGCCGCTGATCTTGCACGCCACCCTGCTCGGCGGAATGGGCAACAGTGTCGTGCCCGCCGTGGAACAATACATTGCGCTGCGCGGTCTGCCCGCGCTGCCGGGTGCGAACGTTGACTTGCAGAAATACGTCGCCCTGGCCGCCGGCGGCTGGCTCGATTCGAAGATCCGCGAAGGGCAGTTGTTCCGCCATGCGATTGCGGGCGACCATTTCAAGCTTGGCCCGGCCGCCGATGCCGCAGTCTGGATGGACTGGCTGGCGAATCAGGGCGGCCAACCGGCCTTGGCCGAGCGGCTTCAACAGACGGCCAAAGACGCCCTCAGCTCTATCCCGCCGCAGGATCTCAATGCCTCCTGCGTGGGACACGTGCGCTATCCCGTGGCCTCGCTCATTTACGGCCATGTGTCGGAAACCGCAGAGCGTGCGAAGCAGGTCGGCAAGGAGGCGCTCGGCAACTTCGAGGCCGACGGTTCCATACAATATCATCCGCAAGCCGGCGGACCGGATTACGGCAAAACCCATTTCACCAATGAAGCCAATGGCTTGACCTCCACCACGGTGGCGAGCCTGTTGGACGCGGCGGCGTTTTCCGGCGACCGCGAGCTGCTCGACGCGGCCTTGGCCCGCCTGCGCGCGATGGACAAGTTCCGCCACGGCGTGCCGCGCGGCGCGCAAACCTGGGAATGCCCCCTGCACACGCCGGACATCCTGGCCTCCGCGCACTTGGTTCACGCCTACACGCTCGGCTACGAGTTGACCGGCGACCGCGACTTCCTGGAGCAAGCCCGTTACTGGGCCTGGACCGGCGTGCCGTTCGTTTACCTCGTCAACCCGACGCCCCAGCCAATTGGACCCTACAGCACCATCGCGGTCTTCGGTGCAATCTCATGGCGCGCACCCGTCTGGCTGGGGCTGCCCGTCCAGTGGTGCGGGCTGGGTCTATGCCGACGCCTTGTATCGCCTCGTCCGCCACGACCCGAAGGGGCCTTGGAAGCAATTGGCCGACGGCATCACGCTTTCCGGCATTCAGCAGAGCTGGCCGACCGCAGACCGCGACCAGCAAGGCTTGCTGCCGGACTCCTTTGTTTTGCGCTCCCAGAAGCGCAATGGCCCGGCCATCAACCCCGCTACGGTAGAAGCCTGCGCCACGCATCTGTTCAACCAGCCCGCGTATGACTTCTGGTCTTTCCGCAAGAACGGGCTGCGCGTCCACGCTCCGGGCGAAATCAAGCGCGCCAAAGAAGACACTGGCCGGGTCAGCTTTGAGGTCGAGAGTTGGGTGAAGGCGCCCTACTTTGTTCTCGTCAACGGCTTGAGCCAGAAGCCGCGGATCGCTGTTAATGGCCAGCAAGTCGATTTCTCAGGCACCATCCAATTCGTGCCGAAGGAAGGCTGGCTGGTGTTACAGTTGAAAGGCAAGGCGCGGGTGGACATCGTGCTGAAGCCTTAGGCAACCACCAGACAACTATGAATACTCAAATAGCACGTTTCCTGAACGCGTTGGCCGTCGTTGTCTGTTTCTCCGGCCTGAGCCTGGCGCAGGCACAGACTGACGAACCCTGGACAGATAAGCAACTCAAGGACCCGGCGGTGCTGGCGGCGGCCATCGCGGATTCGAAAGCGCCCAAACCGGTCATCTTCAATATCGGCCCCGTGCAGCAGATCAAGGGTGCAGTTGCCATCGGGCCTGCGAGTGCTCAAGCGAACCTTGAGAAGCTCAAGCAGCAGCTTGCCAAGCTCCCCAAGGACAAGGAGGTAATCATCTATTGTGGTTGCTGTCCCTTCCGCCGCTGCCCGAATGTCCGGCCTGCCTTCGAACTCCTCAAGAAGCTGAAGTTTACAAATGCCAAGCTGCTAAATCTTCCGTCCAGCCTGAACGATGATTGGATCAGCAAGGGCTACCCGATAGAGTGAGCCTGCTTCCTGCTCAGCGCAGCAGCTTTGCGGCTGAACTTTGAGTGCGCGAAAAGCCCTCCGAGAGAGGTCCTGCTTGATCTCCCAAACGCTGCGCGGTTCCGCCCTGCCCAAAAGAGCCAGGACTAGAGGAGTAATCGAGGAACAATCGAGGAACAATCGAGAACCACACGAGAACATCGCCGGGTCATCACGGGTGTATGGCGCCAGGAACCCGCCATCTTCAGGCCCGCCGTTCCAGGGGCGGAATACTGCGTCGCCTTTGGGTGCGCGGCGCATCTGCCTAATCGGCGTCCAGGCGTTGACTCTTGTCCCTAAATTCGGACACTACTGAGGTCATGACGACCCAGCACCCTCCAGCCGTTGAGTTGCGCGGACTGACGAAGCAGTTCGGTAGCGTGCTGGCCAATGCGGGGGTGAACCTGCGGGTCGAGGCGGGCACCATCCACGGCGTCATCGGGGAAAACGGCGCAGGCAAGTCCACCGCCATGAAGCTCCTTTACGGCATGCTGCGCCCCGACGCCGGGGAGATACTCATTGGCGGGAAGAAGTGTGCCTGGGCTTCGCCGTCGGATGCCATCGCACGCGGCATCGGCATGGTGCACCAGCATTTCATGCTGGCCGGTCCTTACTCGGCATTGGATAACATTTTGCTGGGGGCCGAGCCGCTGCGTTGGGGGGTGATTGATCGCCAGGGAGCGCGCGCACGCTTGGAGGCGTTGGCGCGCCAATATGGTTTGCCGGTCGATTGGGACCGTCCCGTCGAGCAGCTTCCCGTGGGCGTGCAGCAGCGTGTCGAAATCCTCAAACTGCTCTATCGCGAGGCCAACATCCTCATTCTGGACGAGCCGACGGCGGTGCTGACCCCGCAGGAAACGAATGACCTCTTTACCAACCTCAAGAAGCTCCGCGCCGAGGGAAAGACCGTGCTGCTGGTCACGCACAAGCTCAAGGACGTGATGTCGTTCACGGATCGCGTCACGGTGTTTCGCGCCGGCAAAGTGACCGGCGAGGTCGAGACTTCCCGCACCAACCCACAGGAACTCGCGAACCTGATGGTGGGGCGCAAAGTGGTGCTGAGCATTGAGGTCTCCCCCGCGCATCCGCGTGCTGAAACCGCGATCGAGGTGTCCGGCCTGAGCCTGTCGGGCCCGGTGGGCAGCCGTCGCCGGCTCTCGGATCTCAGCTTCTCGGTTCGACGCGGTGAAATAGTGGGCGTCGCCGGCGTCGAGGGCAATGGCCAGTCCGAGCTGCTGCAGGCGCTGCTGCACCCGCGCGATTCCAAGTGCCGGACCTCCGGCACCGTGCGGTTCCTGGGTGAAGATGTTACTGCCTGGGCACCGTTAAGGATTCGCGACCTGGGAGTCGCCGTCATCCCCGAAGACCGTTTGCAGGAAGGCCTGCTGCTGGACCGCCCCGTCAGCGAGAATTTCCTCCTGGGCCTCCAGCGGAGTCCTGCCTTTAGCCGCGCGGGCTTCCTGGATTTGCGGGATCTGGATCAAACGGCGGCGCGCGCGGCAGCGGATTATGACGTCCGCCCGCGGGACCTGACCTTGCCCGCCGGCAAACTCTCTGGCGGCAACCAGCAAAAGCTCATCGTGGCGCGCGAATTCCAGCGCCAGCCGAAGGTGCTGATCGCCGCCCAGCCGACACGCGGCGTGGATGTCGGCGCGATAGAGTTCATCCACACCCGCATCGTCCGCGCCCGTGACGAAGGCGCCGGTGTATTGCTTGTCTCCTCTGAACTGGACGAGATACTCACCTTGTCCGATCGCATCCTGGTGATGTTCGAGGGCCGCATCGTGGCTGAATACCGCCGCAGTGAAGTCACCGAGCGCGAACTGGGGTTGAAGATGGGCGGGGCGTGAACAGGGAGACACAGACCCGTCGCCTGCCTGCGTGAACGAACGCCTCGCCAAAGCGGACGATGCTCTCGGTCTCTTTGCTGTTGAAGCTTTGCGCGTCCGGGCTAATATGGTCCTCGCCAAGTCCTATGAAGAGAGGTGGGAAGAATGCGAAGAATGAGAAGCATGGCGGGGTCCCCTCACATCCGCCTCATTCTTCTCATCCTCCTCTTTCCGGAGCATCGGCCGCGCCAGCAACCTCAGCGCACTCTCTCCATCGATGAATACACAGATCGCGGGTTTGATTAGGTGAGGGCGGCACGTGGCATAAGGCATCAGGAGCGCATAATGGGAGCGGGAGGAAGCTTTGCGTCCGGCCAGTCCTCGGTTCCCTTTGGTGTCTTCTTCCTCTTCACCACAGGCAGCATCACGGCGAAAACGAGCGCGACTATCCCAATGATCCCGCGCCCGGCCGAGAGCGCCGCAATCGCACCGAGCACAAGCAGAACCCACGCGATTGCCGTCAAGGTGGGCGCCCAGGCGACCGGTTCGGGTTGATGCCGTGCCTCTCTGAAAGTCCAGACGGCCGCCAGAATGCGCCAGACGCCGATAAGAAACACGCCGAGCAGGATGATATAGACGTATGCGGGTATGCTGCCGCCGGTCTTCACGGGGACCCCTCGCTCGGGCTGGATGCTGAGCTGCCAGAGAATGGCGGCTTCTCCCAGCATCGGGGCATCGCTCAAGTTGGAGAGGAGCCGTGGGATGGCCAGCACGCCGTTGGGCAGTTCCACGACCGTGGCCAACAACTCTGCGGCCAACGGATATGCGCGGTCGAAGCGACCATTCTTGCGCGCAGCGCCAACTCCAAAGGCGCTTGCCGCCACTCCGTGGCCGGCGATTACAGGACCGGCATCCACGTCCATGGTCCATTCGGAGTGGGGGACGCCTTTGGCGTATTCGCGGTAGCCCACGGCGGTTAGGCGTTGCTGCCAGAAGAAGCGGTCGTAAAGTCCATACCACAGCTTCGCCTGCGTCGGCCACAGTTCCGGCGCGTTCAGGCATACGTAGGAGTTGGCGCAGCCACGCGCTTCCGAGCAGGGCAGACCGGTCGCGGAGGCGGCCATGTATGGAGGCAACTGGAGCCGGGTGGACCTGGCTCCGGTAAAGGCGCGCAGCCCTCGTTGGATGATCTTGGAATGGTCGGTGCCGAGGACAGCGTCTGCGCGTTTGATGGACATCAGCGCGGCGATAACATCGGCCGGATAACACTCGCCGGGATAATCCTCCAGCAGCCCGGTTTTCGAGGCGTCCAGCTCCTGGGAGAAAGTCTCCACCTGGTCACGCAGTAGGTCCATGTGAGCCCCATCGTGGAGCAGTCTCTCTCGGCTGGTGAGGGCCGAGATGACCAGCATCCGGTAGAAAACATTCTCCCGGTGCAGGTAATCTTCACCCCAATGCTTCTTTACCCAGGTGGCGTGCTTCGGGTCGATGACCAATTCCGAGGCGGCGATGATGGCATCCTTGGCAAAGACCCTGGGTTCAACGCGCGCGGTATGGTCGCCGGCCTCCCAGGCGGCCTGCAGGTTCTCGATCCCCCACAGGTAGAACACGGAGCCAAAAAGCGGCCATTCAGTGCCTGAGATATTGTTGAGTGCCAGGCCTTCGGCTTGGCCCTGCGCCACCCGCTCTTGGGCCCAGCATGCGTAACGTGGTGTCAGGTTCTGGTAAAGCCTCCACGCCGACTTGGGTATGCCCGGCTGCCGGAGGGCGGAGTCCTGGATGTTCAAAACCACGCGGATAGACGGATAGATCAAGAAATATGCCGCCAGCAGCACGACCACCACCGAGTTGATAGAGATAATCTTCCGAATCATGGCTGTTAGAGTTGTTCCGTTCTCTCCGAGACTACGGCGCATTCGCCTTGGTCCATACGAGGCAACGATAACAAACTGGGTGAGCCCGGCCAAGTCCGGGATGTGCCCGTTAGCTGCAGCGTCCGCGACGCATCAAGCCCTCGGTCGGACCGCGAGCCGTCCCGGCTCGCAGCACGCAACGCCACAAGGGTGCACGGAGCATCAGAGGGCTCAGGGGCGTCCGTGGCCGCTGCGAGCCGGGACGGCTCGCGGTCCGGGGGAACCTGATGCAGCCATGTGCGCAGCGTCCAGTTTGGGGCCATTATGTCCGCTAGCGGGCTGGGGGTTGACGGCCAATCTCGCTCTTCCGGTTGGTGCGGGAGGGCAGGGGATTTATGCTCGCCCGCCGCCCGGCCAGCATTCAGGAATTCAGCCAGCACCGGGTGCTGGCGGGTGCGATGGTCCAGGAACAACCAATGCCAAAGCTCGTAGGGCCAGACGTGTCGGCCAATGCTGTAATACCAGCGCATCGCGGCACGAAAGCCCCGGTCGGGATGGGCTAGAACTCTCAGGAGCGACTTCGGCCGAAGCTGGGTGACCGCTTCAATCAGCTTTACCCAGAGCAACACCCGCCAATTCGGCACATTCTTACTTTCGAGAACCTGGTGCTTGTAATCCCAGCGGCTCAAGTCGGTCTGGATAACGCGGCGCTTGGCCTCCTGACGCGCAAACGGAGTCCAACGATGCGGGGTGGCATAAAGCGCCTGGAGCTGGTCGGGGTCGTAGGAGAGGATCTGCCGCAAGGCGCGCCAGTAATCCCTGTCGGTGGCCTGCGCGAAGTCCGCTACCCAGGCGGTCATGGAGATGATGTGGTGCTTTCTCAGCAAGCGGATCGCCTCGCGGTCAACGGCCTGCGTGCTACCCTTGCGGATCGCTTGGAGAGTCCTTTCATCCGTGCTCTCGATGCCGAGCAGAAACCGGGCGACCCCGGCTTGTTTATACAGGTGCAGGATATCCGCATCGCGGACGATATCGCTCGCTCGCGTAGAACCGACCAGGATGAGTGGGACCTGCTCAGCGATGAGCGCCTCCAGGAAGGCCTGCCAGGCAGCGCGGGAGGCGGTGGGATTCTCATCGGCAAAGTTGATAACCTCCACCCCGTGCTCGCGGTGCAAGCGTGCGAGTTCGGCCGCGAACTTCACTGGGTCGCGGTGCCGCCACGTCCGCCAAAAATCGCGCTGACCGCAGTAGCAGCAATGATGCGGACAGCCACGGGAGAATTGCACTACCACGGCGCGACGGTTTCCCCAATAGCTGTAACGGGTGTGGTCGATCAATTCCCAGCCAACCCGATAGGCATCCAGATCCCGGATCACTGTGGGCGGGGGAGTAGCCAGAACCGGACCGACAGGAAAGGGCGGTTCAGCGGTCAATCGCCTGGCGGCTGGGACGGTGCCCGTGCGGAATACGATCCCTGGCACCTTTTTCAAGGCTTGCTTCTGTTCAAGGGTTGCCACGAGACGGACCACGGTTTCCTCACCTTCACCTCGGACAATGAAGTCGAACCCGGGCTCTTGCTCCATAATCTCAAGCCAATGGTAGGTTGGGTACACGCCACCATAGACGATCCACGCTTGCGGCACGGCGGCCCTCACGGCTCGGGCGATTTGAGCCACACCCGGGTGCCCCGAAGTGGAGCCCGAGTGACCCAGCAGAACCGCGTCCGGGTCACGGTCCCGGACCTCCGATACAATGCGATCCACGGTCATCGGGCCGAACTCGGCGTCCAGCAACTCCACTTGATGTCCCGCATCGAGTAAGGGACCGCCCAGGGCCAGCAACCCGAGGGGCGGCAGATGTTCCTGCGGAATGCGGCTGCCAATGGCAGGGTGCGGCGGATTGATCAGCAGTATTCTCATAGAATGGGCGGGGTTTGGAGTTGAGATCCTGGGTTAGATGTCGTCATATAGCGGTTGCGTTGCCTCATGCAGTTATTATACTTTGCACTACAAAGTATATGACACGTGCGGCACAGTGTTGTTCAAAGTGGTTTGTGGATACTGCTCCGTTTCAGCTCAAAAATGCAGCCAGACAAAGCCGTTGTCAGGTTGGATACTGGGACCGGCTACGCAGGTAGCGGGTGTGTAGAATACTTTCTATAGCAAAGTGATCAGATATATTCTAGCGGCGGCTAGTCCGTGCGCGCCAGACGGGCGCATCTATACTCAACCACCGGTCCCCGATGTAGCGGCGGGCATCCTCCCTGCCGCTACGTCGTGGTGCCAACCAGACGCGCCCGCGCCGACCCGTCAGGCAGGCAGCCGCATGGGCATCGAACGCAGGCGCACGCCGGTGGCCTGGAAGACGGCGTTGCCAATGGCCGGCGCGATGGCAATGATGGGCGTCTCTCCGGCCCCGGCCGAGTCATGGTTCGGACGGTTGAGGAGGTGGATGTCCAGCTCGGGCACATCGGCAAAGCGAGGGACCTGATAGCGGCGGAAGTTTGGGTTTAAGACTTCGCCGTTCTCAAAGTTCATCTCTTCACGCAACGCCGGGCCCAGTCCCATGATGATCGCGCCCTGGACCTGGGACAGGAGGTTGGAGGGGTTCAGGATGGCGCCGCAGTCGAACACTTCGCAGACGCGCCGCACGGCGATTTGCTTCCCGGCAGGGTCAATTTCAACTTCCGCGCACGCGGCCACATACGAGCCTTTCTCGGTGCCGCAAGCGAGGCCGATGCCGAGCTTGGGGTTCTTCTGCTTGATGCGCTCCTTCCAACCAAACCGTTGCGCGGCGGTTTCGAGGACTTCGCGCAGGCGCGAGTTTTCCAGGTGCGCGAGCCGAAACTCGAGTGGGTCCACGCCACCTGCGGCTGCCAATTCGTCCATGAATGATTCGCGGGCGAAGTTATTGCCCGTGGCCGCCAGGCAGCGGTAAGAGCCCTGGCGGAGGGGGGACTCAGAGCGCACCGACTGGCTCTGGTGCTTGCCGGCGAGGTAAGGGGTTTCTATGCCTGAGCCGCCGGCATTAATGTTGATGAAATGCCAGCAAGCGAGCTGGTTCTTGTCGTCGAGCCCAGCCTCAATCTGGATCACGGCTGCCGGCCGGAAATAGGCCCAGGTAAACTCCTCTCGGCGGGTCCAGCGCAGGGAAACCGGATGGCCCGCCGCTTTCGCCAGACGGGCTGCCTCGATGCCGGTCTCGCCCGTGTGTTTGCCGCCGAAGCCGCTGCCGAAATCAGGCACGATGACGCGCACCTGCTGGTCGCCCAGATGAAAGGCGCGCGCCAACTCCGACCGGCAGCCGAACGGGTTCTGTGTGCCGGTCCAGACGGTGAGCTTGCCGTCGGTCCATTCGGCGACCGCGGCGCGAGGTTCCAAAGGCGCGTGTTGGACGTAGGCGACATGGTAGGTTTGTTGGAGGGCGTGCTTGGCATGAGATAGCTCGTCCGCAAACGGATTCGCCGGCACGCCGCCCGGGACGTGTTGTTTGAGGTAGTCGAAAAGGTCTTTGCTCGCAGGGTGTGGCGCGGGTTCCCACTTGGCCGTCTTGGCAATGGAGTCTAGGGCCTTCTCCGCGAGGAAGGTTGTGGGAGCAGCGACGCCAGCAAACTGGTCATCCCGCACGGCCACGACATCTTTCATGGCCTGCGCGGGTCCGAGGTCTATTGCCGTGAGTTTGGCCCCGTAGGAGGGTGGCCGCAGCACCTTGCCGTAGAGCATCCCCGGCCGAGAGATGTCCGACGGGTACTGGTGGGCTCCGGTGACGAGGTCGCGCGCATTGGGCCGCGGGGTCGGCTGGCCGAGCACCTTCCACTCGGTGACCGGTGTCAGAGCGACGTCGGCGGGGACTGCCTGATCGAGGCCCTTGGCGGCTTCCTCGTCGGCTGCGAGGTCGGCGTAGGAAAGGGTCCTCTGGGACGAAGAGTGGATGGCCTTGCCATCCTGGACTTGGACCGTGCCTGGCTCCACGCCCCAGCGCTTGGCGGCGAAGTTGATCAGAAGCTCGCGAGCGGCTGCCGCACCGTGACGGACAGCGGGGACTGTTCGGGGTGTGCTGCCGCTGCCGGCGGTAATGCCGTCGTCGGGTACCAGGCTCGTGTCGGCCAGGACCAGTTGGATGCGGCTGACCGGCACGCGCAATTCTTCAGCCGCCGCTTCGCTCAATTCGGCCCGCGCGCCCTGGCCGCCTTCCACTTTGCCGGCCATGACGGTGATGGTGCCGTCCTTGCCCAGGTGGACGCGCGCGGCGATGTTGCCTGGGCCGCCGCCGCCGCGGCCGCCGCGGCGTTGAGCCAGCGCCGGAGTGGCGCTGACGGCTACGAGCAGCCCGGCGCCAAGCAGTTGCACGAAGGCTCGCCGCTTAAGGCCGAAGTCATATCCGACAGGCTCGATTAGTTGCTCATCCTCGGGCTGTACGGGAGGGATATTCATAGCTATTTCCCTTGTTGGAGTGCGGTGGCGCGGTGAATCGCCTTTGTGAGATTCGGGTAACCGCAGCAGCGGCACAGATGCCTCTGCATCCGGGTCTTGATGTCGTCCTCGGTCGGCTTTGGCTTCTCGCTAAGCAAGCCGACGACTCCCATGATCATGCCTGGGGTGCAGTAGCCGCATTGGTATGCGCCCTCCTCCAGGAAGGCCGCCTGGACGGGATGCAGTTGGCTGCCTTGGGCAAGCCCTTCGATGGTCAGGACGGTCTGCTTGTCCGCATCTCTCACGGGCGTGACGCAGGAAGCCACGCTCTTGCCGTTCAATAGCACCGTGCAGGCACGGCATTGGCCCTCCCCACAGCCGTATTTGGTTCCGGTCAGTTTCAGATCCTCGCGCAAGACGTCCAGCAAAGGCCGTTGGGGATCAGTGGTGACAGTTCGGGATTGCCCGTTGACGGTGAAAGTGATGGTCGAGTCCATTCGTCAGATGCTTTCAGTTACCGGCAAATATGCCTGGTTCCGGTAAGACTAGGCCATCGGCGATGTCGATACCAGCGCTGTTTTTCGCCAACCAGTAACCAGTGATGGCGGTAGGGCGCGTCACTCCGTGCGCGCCGTCGTGCTCTGCGCCCGCCCGGCGCGCACGGAGTGACGCGTCCTACCCGCCTTCACTGAGGCATTACATTCTGGCGAAAGGGTTCAGGAGTGTCCAGCAGAGCTGTCGGTTCTTCGCATCACCGTGTGGCTCGCACGGGACGGGGCCGAGGCGGAGCACCACTGGAGTAACGCGGGAGTGCCTCCGCGGTTGCAAAGAAGTTGCAGGCAAGTTGCAAGCCTGTTGTAAGCCTATTTGAAGCCTCCTTCTCTCCTCTGCTCCCTGGTTCCCGGGCGGGACACGGGCGCGGTCCAACCGCCCAGCGGGCACGCGTCCGGAAGCACCCAGTCTTAAGATATAGACCGGGGAAGAGTCGGCGGAGTTACATGGATTCGACGCGTTTCGGTAACCGGTCAGCGACAGCGGTAGGGCGCGTCACTCCGTGCGCGCCGTCAGGCTCTGTGGTTACCCGGCGCGCACGGAGTGACGCGCCCCACCCGCCTCCCCTGATGCATTACGGCAGCCACCGGCAGTCCTTATAGCCAATGGCAAATAGCAAATGGCAAAGGGCGCTCAGAATTCGTCGTAGGCGATTTGGGCCTCGGGAACGCGCAGGTCCTTGAGCATTTGGCGGGCAGCCGCGATCATGACCGGTGGGCCGCAGAGATAATACTCGATGGCGGTGGGATCGGAGTGGCTGGCCAGGTATTGATCGCGCAAGACTTCGTGGATGTAGCCGGTGTGGGATTGCCAATGGTCCGCCGGCTGCTGCTCGGAGAGCGCAAGGTGGAAGGTGAAGTTCGGGAACTTCCGGGCCAGGTCCTCGAAGTATTCCCGGTAGAAGATTTCCTGCAAGGAGCGGGCCCCATACCAGAAACTCACGCGACGCGTGGTCTGCTGCGTTTCAAACAGATGCGAGAGGTGAGAACGCAGGGGCGCCATGCCGGAGCCGCCGCCGAGATAGACCATTTCCCGTCCAGTCGGCTTGATGCAGAAGTCGCCGAACGGCCCGATGGCGGTTACCCGGTCGCCGGGCTTGAGCCGGTGGATGTAGCTTGAGCCGGCGCCCGCCAGGCAGTCCTGGCCGCGCGGCGGCGTGCTGATGCGCACATTGAAACGGAGCTGCCGGTCCAGGGCGGGATTGGTGGCCATCGAATAGTTGCGGCGGATAGGCGCCCGGTTCTCGGCGCGAAAATCGAAGACATGTTGGGCTTGCCAGACCTCAGCAAACGGCGGACTCACGGCGATTTCCCTGAACGCAATCTCGCCATACGCCGGGATGTCGAGCTGCAGGTATTGACCCGGCTGGTAGTCGAGTAGCGGCGCGCCGGGTTCGGGTTCGAGCACGAGTTCCTTGATGAAGGTGGAGACGTTGTCATTGCTCGCGACGCGGAACTTGTAGGTGGTGGCCGGCTGGGCGAGGCCGCAACCGCCAGCCGAGGAGAGGTCGAGGAATATCTTCCCATCGTGCTCGCGCGCCTGGTAGGTCTTGAGCGCCACGCAGACGGGATGGCGCTTAGGGGAGCCGTCAGTAATGTCGAAGCGCCCATTGTGCTTCGGGCACTCGATGAGCTTGCCCTTCACCAAACCATCCGCCAGATGGGTGTTGGCGTGCGTGCAGATGCCGTCGGTGGCGTAAAGCTCGCCCGCGGCGGTGCGGTAAATGGCGTAGGTCTTCTGCTCGTGGTCGAAACGAATGACGTCTTCCTGTTTCAAGAAGTGGCTCACGCATACTTCGATCCACCCATTCAGCGGCTGTCCCTTCGCGGTGAAGATATGCGCGGTGGCCGGGGCATCGGTGCGGACTGTCGGCGTGGGCAGCTTGCGCTTGACGTGATACGCGGGGTCCTTGACCTGCCGCACCACAGCGGGCAGAAGTTCGCACCATGCCTCGAAGATGCTGGAGTAGGGTTTGGGCATGTCCGGCTTCACCAATTCGTGCAGCCGGGGGAGGTTGTGATACGGCACGAGCGGGAACAGGTGGTGCTCCACATGGTAGTTCATATTCCAGTAGAGGAAGCGGTTGATGCGGTTCATGTAAACCGTGCGGCAGTTGAGTCGGTGGTCGAGCACGTTTTCCGCCAGGCCGGCATGCTGGGTGTTGCCGTAGATTGGCATCAGCCACGCACCGTAGAGATTGGGGAGGCCGACAAACATGAGCGGCAGCAGGCTGCGGTTGTAGATGGCCAGCCCGATCACCCCGGCGTAAATGAGCAGGTAGATGCGGGCGCGGAGAACGACCTTGTCATACTCGGATTCAGGTATGTAGGTCTTCTCCTCCGCCCTCAGCCGTCCGGTGCAGTGGATCAGCACGTTCCGGAAATACTTGGGCACGGTCTTGACGTTGAAGAAATTGCCGGCCAGCACCCAGAGGTTGGGCGGGCGCGGCACGGCGATTTCCGGGTCGCGTCCCACGATGATAGTGTCGCTGTGATGCCGCGTATGGCTCCATCGCCAAGGCGTGGACTCCCGCATCACCATGAAGGAGGCCACCTCGTAGAGCGCGTTGTTCATCCAGTCGGTCTTGAAGGCAGTGCCATGGCTCGACTCATGCCAGCGGGAATCGGAAGTAGTGCCATATATGACACCGTAGATCACGAAGGGCACCACCGCCCACCAACTGCCCGCTTGCCACAGCTTGTAGGCGCACACCCCGGATGCGATGAGCAGCGCAAACCAGATGAGCGTGTCGCGGATAGCCGGCCCGTCCCGGCGCTGGAGCAGTTCGCGCATCTTGTCTTTAGGCACGGGCGAGGCATACCAGGTGGCCTCGGCCAATCCTTTCTCGATGGCCGAGGCGGTGTTCTTGCCAACGAGGCTGTAATCACTCAGCCGGAGGGCGGCAGCGGCGGCAGGCATAGGTATTGTTTCAATAAGGGTTCAGATTTGGGTTACCATCGTCCGAGAGCCAGCGCCGAGCAAGTGTCACCGACATTACTTGGGGCGACGGGTCGCCTCGTAAAGGACACTTCCCACTCTTTTCCGATCTACGCCCTTGAACGGATCAGCGTTGTGCCGCCCGCTAGCATGCCGCAAGCGCCGTGAATATCCTGGCCACCGCTGTAGCGCCGGGTCACGGGCATGGCCAGGTTGGCGCGGAGCGCATCGCGAAAGGCATCCAACTCGGCGCGTGAGGGTGGGCGGAAGCGGCCAGTGGGATCGTTGACGTCAATCAGGTCGAGCTTGATCGGCAAGCCACGGGTCAATGTTGCCAACCTTTTGGCGTCACCCTCGCCCACATTCACCCCGGATATCATGGTCCACGCCAGCGTGACCCGTTGGCCGCTGACGGTGTGATACTCCCTGAGCGCCTGGATCAGGTCCGGTGTTGGATTACTCTGTTCGACCGGCAACAGCCCCCTCCGTTGGAGTGGATCCGCGGAAGTCAGCGAGACGATCAGCCGGGCTCGCTGCCGCTCCGCCGTAAAGCGGCGAATGCCGGGGATGATGCCCACCGTGCAAACCGTGATGGCCTTGGCGGCAATGGCCATCCCGCAGGGCTCGGATAGAATCTGGATGGCCGTCATCACCGCGTCGTAATTGAGCAGCGGCTCCCCCATCCCCATGAAGACCACACCGCCAATGGGATGTGGGGAATCGGCTTGCAGCTTGACGACCTGATCGACGATTTCCCACGCGGCGAGGTTGCGGCCAAAACCCATCCGGCCCGTGGCGCAGAACACACAGCCCATCGCGCAGCCGACCTGGGAACTGACGCAGGCCACATACTTGAGGTCGTCCGGCCGATGCAGCAGGGGAATGCGGACCGCCTCAAACTGTCCGGCCCCCCGGCCCTGAAACAAATACTTGGTGAATCCATCCCGCGGCGACACGACCTTCTGCACTTGCGTCAAATGGGGGATCTCCGTCAAGCCGAGCAGGCTATCTCGCAACCGGGCGTTAAGGTGGCTGCCCGGGGCGGGCAGCTCGCCGCGCTTTACGGCAGCAGCCAGAATCCGCCGCGCCAGATGCGGGCTCACCCCGGCATGGGCCAGGCTGGCATGCAACTGGTCGGAGGTCTGGTTTTTCAGCAGGATCGGCATGAGTGTATTCGCCTTTATAGTATTAACAGGTAACTTGCTTAGCGAGCAATGGAACTTCGTGATTTTGCCGAACAGGTCTTGTTCGCGACGACCCTGGACGAGAAGCTCCAGTCGCCGG